>CAZIUI010000004.1:0-14450 GCA_964542585.1 uncultured Sphingobacteriales bacterium
TATTCCCTTTCCTCTGGATACACCTGCTTGTACCGGATGTTGCCGGAATCCGCAAAAACCCCTACCAGGAACCGGGATTCCCCGCCATCGGCCCGGAAGGCACCCTGGACCTTCATCCACCGGCTGGTATCGGCCAGGATACGGTCCCGCGGATTCCTTATTTGAGGGGCAATGGGCTTTTTGAAACGATCGTAATGATCTAATAACTCATATCTACGATTAGTATCTCCACAAAAATTTTGATCAGTAAACCAAACATCCAGGTTACTAACACCGCCTGGAGAACTAGCTCCGTTGGGCCCACTCACGAATTGGTAATTCTCCATAACGCTGACATAAAATGTTAATGCATACCGCCTGTTATTAGTCAATTTTTGTTTTAAATTACCCTGTAACAACTTTCTATCCATATTTTTTATATCAGGATCGTCAAATTCATGGTAAAGAAATTTAAAAATAGACATTCCTATGTAAGCTTTCCCGTCTTTAGGCCACTGGTAGCCACAGATATTATGGGGGATACTATGGGCACTAAAATGATCGTCAATACAAGAATGGTAAGAATAAGTTTCAAAACTCTCGCAATCAGACCACTGGGGATAAACATAATAAGCCGGAATCTCCTCCATCTCACAAATGGAAGAATCCTGCTCAAAGGAGGGGTTTTGAATAAGGTTTTGGCCCAAACTTGTATGAGTTTGGGCCAAAACCATGGTCAGCACTAAAATGGATAGCAGCAATTCCCTTAGAAGGTAAGTCATAGCATTAACATTAGACTATTCCTTTACACAGGTAACCGATTGGTTATAGCTGCCGGATTCTGCGTCAAGCTTCAGGAGGTACTTACCAGCCGATAGGTTACTTATGTCCAGGATTCTGGTGTTCTGCCCTTCTTTTACGCTTATGCGCTTTTGCGTTAGCTGTTTATCCCCGTTAATGCCATCTTAACGTTCAACTAAAGGGAATTGTTACAGGAGTAAGCTTAAAACAATAAAAAAAATCAGGATGCCGGCTTACTCCTGCTGCTCCAGGTACTCCCTCGCATTCTCGAGCTTCTCCCCCAGCTTCTTGACAAAATAGTTGTCCGGATATTGTTCTTTGAAGTCTTTATGTAACTTTTCAAAAAACGCCATGTCTTTTTGCACCTGGGCTCGTACAGCAATAGCCGGTGCGGCCACTGAGTTGGCGCTCCAGGCCTCTTTTACCAGGGCCTTCATTTCCCGGAGTTTCTGCCGGTGCCACTTTTTCTGCCGTTTTTTAAGCTTTTCATAAATCCGGGATCGCTTGGAATTGTTGGAAGTCGAATCAGCTATTTGCCTGAGGCTATCCCCTTTTTGATTGTATTTGTTCAATAGCTTAAAAGATTCAAGCATAAACATGGTCCCCTCGGCACCAGCTCCTTTAGCAGTGTAATCATCCAGGTCAGAAAAATTGACTTTAATGCGTTGAATCCCTTCCTCTAAAACAACTATAATACGGTCAGAAGGAAACCGTAGCTGATAAAGGCCAGGTTGTGGGATTTTTCCTCCAAATTTGAAACGGTCCTGCTTATTGATAGTGGTAGAAGCCAATGCTTTAGTATCACCAGCTATTCCCAGTTTATCTAGTATTACCTCGCTACGCGCACCACCCTTGACGATCCCTTGAAGAATGAAGCTTAAGCTGTCAGATTGGTTTTTTGCGGTTTTTGCAGAATTTGCGATACCCTGTTTTTGAGACTTTTCGGAATTTTCTTGATCTTGCCCTTTCTCTGATTTACTGTCGACCTGATCGCCTGTTTTAATATTTTGCTCAGTTTTTTCGGTAACTTCCTTACGTTGCGTTTGATCGCCATTTGGTTTTGTGGAAGCTGAAGCATTGGTGTTTTCTGTGTTATTAATCGAATCCACCGACTGGTTACTGTTTTCCTCTCCGTTTTTGTTTTGCTTAGGCTGCCCGCTGCATGCAAATAGGATGGTGACTATCAAGAACAAGGGGCCAATCGAAAATATACGTTTCATATCAAGCTTCGGCTTTGTTAAGTGCTTTTTCTAGAAGTTGGTTGGTCTTTTTGGGATCCGCTTTACCTTGAGATTTTTTCATGACCTGGCCCATGAAGAAGCTTTGAAGCCCTGTTTTACCATTTCTGTACTCCTGGACTTTTTGCGGGTTTTCCTGAATAACGTTACTTACCAGATCCATTAGAAAATCGTCATCTCCAACCTGTATAAGGTTCAACTCATTGGCCAGGCTTTCAGGATTGTTTTCGGGCTGCTTAATCAGCTCATAAAAAAGGGTATTGGAAGCCATGGAGAAATTCAACTTTCCATCCGCTATCAGCTGAATGATCTTGGCGATCTGGGTGCTGCTTAATGGAAAGTCTTCCATATTTACGGCATTCTCATTCAAATAGGAACGGATCGGACCGCTCATCCAATTAGCGGCAGCTTTGTAATCCGGTTTTTCAGCTACAATAGCCTCAAAAAATTCTGAAAAGGGTTTTTCACTGGCCAGGAGGTTCGCATCATAAGGCTTCAGCCCAAATTCCGATTCGTACCGGTGCTGCCGTTCCCGCGGTAATTTTGGCAAGGTTTCCAGCATTTCTTTTATGTAAGCATCTGTTAAAGCAAAAGGCGGAATGTCCGGCTCGGGGAAATACCGGTAATCATCAGCCATCTCTTTGGTTCGCATTTCAAAGGTTTGACCCTCAACAGGATCAAAACCAAGGGTAGCCTGATCCACTTCGTGTCCATTTTCAAGCACATCTACCTGCCGTTTAAACTCATAATCAAGGGCTTTCTGCACGTTCCGGAAACTGTTCAAGTTCTTGATCTCCACCTTAGTACCAAAAAGGCTTGCATCTTTTTTCATGACCGAGATGTTTACGTCACACCGAAGGCTGCCTTCTTCCATGTTGCCATCGCAGATTTCCAAATAGCGCACGATCTTGCGGATCTCTACCAGGTAGTTGTAGGCCTCTTCCGGATAACTGATATCTGGCTTGCTAACCGTTTCCAGGAGAGGAACGCCGGCCCGGTTCAGGTCTACCAAGGAATAAAAGGGATCCAGATCATGGATGCTCTTTCCCGAATCCTCTTCCAGGATGATTTTTTCAATCCCAACTTTTTTATTGCTGCCATCAGCACCTTGAATAACCAAATGGCCATCCGTACATAGGGGAGTGGTGTATTCTGTAATCTGGTAACCTTTAGGCAGATCAGGGTAGAAGTAGTTTTTGCGGGCAAAATGGCTGTTGCGATGGATGGTTGATTGCGTAGCCAATCCCAACCGGATTGCATTCTCTAAGGCTCCTTGGTTAGGTTTCGGCAAAGTGCCCGGATGGCCCATGGATATGGGCGTTACCTGTGTATTGGGTTCTGACCCGTATTCGTAATGTTCAGGGGAAAACTGCTTGCTTTCATTAAGTAGTTGCGCATGCACTTCCAGACCTATTACAGCCTTGTATTCATCGTAGATCGTTGTCATAATTCATTCCTTATGGTTTATACCATCTTAACAAAGCTAAGTAACCGCTAGTGTTCGGTAAAAGTTTGCAATGCTTCTTGCAGGGTTGACTGCCCCTCTTTTAGCGCAATGGCTAAGCCTTCCGGTTGCTTACCGCCGGCATTGGCAAAATGGGGTTTGCCGCCTCCACCGCCCTGGATATGCTCAGCTAGCGGCCTTATCATCTGGCTAGCGTCCCAGCCGTTTTCTGTTAATGCTTTTGGTAGAGCTAACCAAAGACTGGCCTTACCTTCTAAGTGAGCACCCAATAGAACGACAGCATATGGGGCTTTATGCTGAATTGCAGTCGTCAGATCCTTGCCCATGTCCTTGTTGGGAAGGAAAACTTCCTCACATATCATGGGGTACCCGGCTTCCGTGTTTGATGCTTTTGCTAACAATTCATCCCTTTTTTGCTGGATCTGCGCCTGCTCGTATTGCTCAATGGTCTTTTGCAAGGCTTTATTTTGATCTTGTAGTTTATGAACCTGCTGAACCGGATCCTTGGGATTATTAAGCATACCATTGATCGCCTGTAGCTGATCCAGGCGGTGATCGATATACTGCTCAGCCGTAGGGCCTGTAACGGCTTCTATCCGCCGGATTCCGGCAGCTACGGCCGTTTCGGTCGTGATCTTCAGCTGGCCGATAGCGCCTGTGCGCTGCACGTGCGTACCGCCACATAGCTCACGCGAAAACTGAGGGTCAAACGTGACCATCCGAACGTAATCTCCGTACTTCTCGCCAAACAAAGCGGTCGCGCCCTGATTCAGGGCTTCCTGGATCGGGATACTGCGCTGCTCTTCCAGTGGAATATCCTCTCTGACTTTTTCATTTACGCGCTCCTCGATCTGCCGTAGTTGGTCTGGCTCTACCTTGGCGTAATGGGAAAAGTCAAACCGTAGGTAGTCCGATCGGACCAGCGAGCCTTTTTGATCAACATGGCTCCCCAGGATCTCCTGTAACGCAGCATGCAGAAGATGGGTAGCTGTGTGATTACGCGCTGTAAGTCCCCGTTTTGGCTGATCTACCACTGCTTCTAATTGAGCTTCAAGGTTAGCTGGAAGCTTATCAGTGGTATGGATGATCAAATTGTGCTCTTGCTGGGTATCATTTACCCGTATTTGTTGATTTCCAGCTTTCAAATACCCCGTATCTCCAACTTGCCCGCCACTTTCAGGGTAAAATGGAGTTTGATCAAGGACTAATTGGTAAAATACTTTTTTCCTGGTCTCCACTTTCCGATAGCAGAGTAGCTGTACCGTTGCAGTTAAATAATCGTACCCGATGAACTTTGACTGCTCACCTTCCCGTACAATTTGCCAATCATGAACCGTTTTTTCCTGTGCTTTTTTAGAGCGCTGTTGCTGACGTTTAAGGCCTTCCTGGAAACCTTCCTCATCCACTTTTAATCCTTTCTCCTCTGCCATTAGGCGCGTGAGGTCTAGGGGAAAACCATAGGTATCGTAAAGCTCAAAGGCAAATTCGCCATGAATAATATTATCCGTTAGCTTGGCTACTTGTTGTTCAAATAGCTTGGTGCCTACAGCTAGCGTGCGCAGGAACGATTGTTCTTCTTCATGTACGACACGCTGGATGAAATCCTCTTGTTGCTTAACCTCTGGAAATACCCCGTCAAATTGCTCAGAAAGAAGGGGGACGAGCTTGTAGAGGAAAGGTTGATCAGCACCCAGGAACTGAAAACCGTAACGAACCGCCCTTCTCAAGATCCGGCGGATAACGTACCCTGCTCCGGTATTGCCCGGTAATTGTCCATCTCCGATTGTGAAGGTGATGGCGCGACTATGATCAGCCACAACCCGTAAAGCGACATCAGTAGCCCGGTTTTCGCCATACTTGACCTTAAATGCCTGGCTCACATGACGGATGAGGGGTTGAAAAACATCCGTATCGTAGTTGGAGCCCTTATTTTGCAGGATAGCGGCTAAACGCTCTAAGCCCAGTCCGGTATCAATATGTTTTTTAGGTAAGGGCGATAAGCTCCCATCCTGGTAGCGGTTAAATTCAATGAAAACCAAATTCCAAAGCTCAACAACCTCAGGGTGGTCTTGATTGACGAGTTCTCTGGCATCTTTTTGCTGTCGGGCATGCTCCGCCCGGAAATCAATATGGATTTCAGAACTGGGCCCGCACGGGCCGGCATCACCCATTTCCCAGAAGTTTTCTTCCTTGCCAAAGGAGAGGATCCGTTCCTCCGGAACAAGTTGTTTCCATACATCATAAGCCTCTTGATCCATTGGTAAGCCTTGTTCCTCATCGCCTTCAAAAACGGTCACATAAAGCCGGTCTTTATCAAGGCCATAGCCTTCCGTCAAAAGCTCCCAGGCATAGTGAATAGCCGATTCCTTAAAATAATCCCCGAATGACCAATTACCCAGCATTTCGAACATGGTATGGTGATAGGTGTCATGGCCCACTTCTTCCAGGTCATTGTGCTTCCCGGATACCCGCAGGCATTTCTGGGTATCCGCTACCCGCGGATGGGGCGCCTGTTCCTGTTCCAGAAAAATGTCTTTGAACTGGTTCATACCCGCATTCGTGAACATCAGGGTTGGGTCGTTCTTAACAACGATCGGGGCTGATGATACCAATTTATGGTCACGCTCTTTGAAGAAATCAAAAAACTTCTGACGGATTGCTGCTACTTCCATGGTTTAGTTAGGGGTTGTTTTGAAACCGTTTACAGCAAATTTCGGAAAAATCCATGGGGGCATGAGCGCCCATGATAAGATAAAAAGGTGATCAGGAGCGGGGATGAAACTCCTGGATAACACTTTGCAAATAACTTTGGTCAAGGTGGGTATAGATCTCAGTAGTTTGAATGCTGGCATGCCCTAGCATTTGCTGTACTGCCGGAAGATCGGCTCCACCTTCTACCAGATGGGTAGCAAAAGAGTGCCGCAAGGTGTGAGGACTCACTTTCTGCTCAATGCCGGCTTTAGCGGCTGCCTGCTTCACAATGTTAAAAACCATAACCCGTGAAAGGGCTCTTCCGCGCCTGTTCAGGAAAATAACATCCTCATACCCCGGCTGTATCTCCTGGTGACTCCTGATTTCCTGCAAATACGTCTGCAGCTGTCGCATAGCTGGACGCCCAATCGGTACCAATCGTTCTTTACTGCCCTTTCCTATCACCACCAGTACTTCTTCATCAGGGTGAAAAGCTGAGCATTGCAAGTTTATCACTTCCGATACCCGAACGCCAGTGCTGTAGAGGACTTCTAAAAGGGTGCGGTCCCGCTCGCCCTGGGGATGGGTGCGGTCAATGGCTGATAAAAGCTGATTGACCTCTTCTACGCTTAGGACATCTGGTAAATAATTACGCTGTATTGGACGGGAAAGGTAGGATGTGGGATCTTCAGCAACCAGATCCTCTTGTAACAGGTACTGAAAAAAGCTGCGCAAACTTGCTAAAATCCGGGCTTGGGTGCGTTCACTCAAGCCCAGGTCGTACAAGTAGGCTAAAAAGGATTGAAGCTTATCCTGGCTGATGTTCTCAGGGTTCTCGGGCGGATTTTGCTCTTGCTTGAGGAAGTATAGCAATTGCTTAACATCCCGCGTATAAGCTTCTACGGAATGCTCAGCCAGCCCTTTTTCTAGCTGAAGGTAACTTTGATATTGGCGTAACATCGGATGCGCCATAGCGCATCATGTTTTAGAAGCTGCAGGAGTTTCCACCTTATCGCTTTCATTTTGAAAAGCAGGCTGCAAGACCTGGTTAGCCACCAGGTTTTGAAAATCCTCCCTTTGACGAATTAGATAGGGATTTCCCTCATGAACCATAACTTCAGCGGGGCGATAACGCGCATTGAAATTGGATGCCATGCTAAAACCGTAAGCCCCGGCATTGTAGAAGGCCAGGATATCACCTTCCCGAACCTCGGTGAGTTTTCGGTCTACGCCAAAAGTGTCTGTTTCGCAGATGTTGCCAACAACCGTGTAAACCCGGTTTTTACCCGTAGGGTGGGTAGCGTTTACGATATGATGATAGGAATCGTAAAACATGGGGCGGATAAGATGGTTAAGTCCGGAATCCAGCCCTGCAAAAACATTGGCTACTGTTTGCTTAATGACGTTGACCCGGGACAGGAAGTACCCGGCTTCACTAACGAGGAATTTTCCGGGTTCAAACCAAAGCTGTAGGTCTTTACCGTATTCCTGGCAGAAATTATTGAAGCGTTCACTAACCTGCTGCCCAAGTTCTTCAATATCTGTAACCACATCTCCTTCTTTGTAGGCTACTTTGAACCCGGACCCAAAATCAATGTATTTGAGGTCTTTGAATTCCCGGGCTGTATCTAGTAAAACTTCCAGTGCATTCAGGAATACATTGGTATCCAGAATATCGGAGCCAGTATGCATGTGTACGCCTTCCACGCGGATATTGTTGGCTTTCACCACACGCAACACATGACGTAGCTGGTGAATGGAGATCCCAAATTTAGAGTCAATGTGGCCGGTCTGGATTTGGTGATGGCCCCCACCAATAAGGTGCGGATTGATCCGCAGGCAAACAGGATAACTATTCCCGTAAGCATGGCCAAATTGTTCTAGTATAGAAATGTTATCAATATTGATATGTACGCCTGCTTCAATACCAGCTTGGATTTCCTGGATACTTACACAGTTGGGGGTGAATAATATTTGATCAGGCTTAAAACCAGCTTCTAATCCGAGGTAAACTTCTTGAATGCTCACCGTATCCAAGCCTGCACCTTGCTGTCGTAGCCAGCTAAGGATGTTGAGGTTAGCATTAGCTTTACAAGCATACATGATCCTATGTTGGGTATCGCTGAAAGCACTTGACAACCTTGTAAATTGATCACGTATGGTAGATGCATCGTAAACATACAAGGGTGTACCATAGGCCCTTGCTAAATCCGCGACCGGAACCTCTCCAATACAGTATTGCCCGCCTGCTGTGTCCATTCTACATATTTTTTACGAAAGTACAATAATTCCCTAGGCGTTGTTCGTCTTTTGGTTGGTTTTTGCGGGCTTTACTTTATCACTCAATTGCTCCTCAAATTCCTGTAAAGCCTGCTCTGTACCAAATACAACGGCAGTATCACCCAGCTCAAGGATTTCATCGGCCTGTGGCATGTGTAAGCCCGTTTCCTTTTTAAGCATCATCAGGAAGCCGTTACTGGGTAAGGAAAGATCCGCTAAGCGCTGGCCGTCAATTGCTTTATCAAGAATCGGAACTTCACGAATGGTGTAAGCTGAAAAACTATCAAAAATGGAATGGTAGGTTTGCGGCATGAAAAGGTAATTCTCTACCGCAGTGGCCACCGTGCTGGGCACATCTACGGATTGGATACCGTTGGCTCTTAGTTGTTGAATATTTTGCTTCCGGTTTGCTACGGCTACCAGGTTCTGGTGTCCAAGGTCATTCTTAAGAATGGTGGCAATTCGCCGATTTTTATAGTCGGATTCTGTAAGGATCACAACCGGATTAGCCGGCTGCAGGTTAATGGCTTTGTAAACATCCGTATCTCCAGCATTACCATGAACAACCTCAAGGCCATTAGCCTTCAGGTCCTGCACTTTATGCTCATCCTGCTCTATAATCACATAAGGTTTTTGATGCATCTTTAGGCTTTCAGCCAGGAGAACACCTGTACCTCCACCTCCTGCAATTACCGTTTTATCGCTGCGGAAAGTACGGGTGGGTTGCAGTTGGTTATAGAATATAGGTGATATGGTACATGTAATAACGGCCATGATGATAAAAGCGGTGTTGGTAGCCTCTGTTATCACATTTAACTCAAGGCCGATCTGGGCAGCTGCTATGATCAAACTGAGCCTGGAAGATAGGAGGAAACCGGCAGCCAAGGATGACTTTAAACCCAAAAAGCGCCCCCAAATACTCCACACAGGAATTACTTTAATGAGATAAAGCACTACAAACAGCGCTCCTAAAAACAATAAGGATTGATCAAATTGAAAAAAAGCTTCGAGGTCAATACTTGCACCTACCATGATGAAAAAAATCGGGATAAAGAAGCCATAGCCCATGGCATCCAGCTTCATCAGTAAGCTTGATCGCTCCTTTTTGCTAAAAAACGACATTAAAAGACCTGCCAGGAAAGCCCCAAGTATGACCTCGGCATCAATCCATTGGGACATGATGATAAAAAGGAGGATCAATGCGATGGTGCCTCTGACCTTGATCTGAGCAGAAGCGTGCGCAAGCTGAAGCAGAATACGCTTGAAAAAACGGCGCTTTATCAGGTGGGTGCCTAAATAATATGCTATGAAAAATACCAAAAACAGGCTAAGGATCAGTAGGATTTCAAACTGTAATCCCTTTTTCAGGTAAGAAGAGGTAAAAGTGAAAAGCAGAATGCTGAGGATATCAGCAATAGCAGCTGCGAGTACGATCATCTGTCCATACCTGTGGTTGATCTCCCCCCGTTCTTTTAAAACGGGCATAATGACCCCTACGGACGAGGTGGAAATGATCAGCGTGAAATACCAAATGTTCTGTATGGGAATGAAGAGGCTTAGCAGATAGGCACATCCATACCCTAAGAACAATGTCCCCAGAAAAATCCCAAAACCGGATAGTAATGGATTCGTTATGAACGTGCTTAACGTTAGGCGGCGCTTGGGTAAGGAAGCGTAAACCTGGTTCACATCCACTTCCAGCCCGCTCAGGAACATCAGAAAAATAAAACCGGATAAGCTGAGGAAATCGAGGTAATCAGCGTCCGGCAAAAGTCCCAACACATGATCCCCAATGATAAACCCGGCCAGGATCTCAACAATTACGGACGGTATACTAATAAAGCTTATCTGACGAGTGAGAATTGGAACCAGCCAGGCCAGTGCCAAAACAAGGAACAGTGGCCAGAAATCGAAATCAAAATGCATCCTTAAAGTTTAAAAAGATTGGAGGCTGGCGAAATCCTTAACCTGAATGTGGGTAGTATGTTCGAAATAAAACTGCTGCACTCCCCTGATCAATAAGGCGCCCAGTCGTGCTACCGGGATTTTTCTTTGATTTCTTTATAGTCGATGTAGTCTTCATCTTTACTGACCGTACTATGGCCATTGGCATTTTCATCTTGTTTAGGGTTATACCGGATGGTGGTTTGGCCATCATATTGTCGCTTTTGACCCTGGTTATTCGAGCTCTTTTGTTGTTGTTGATAACCTTGGGTTTTTTGATATACCCGGTAAACCTGACCTATAAATTGAATGGCTTTATAAATGATGAATAATAAAAAGAAGAAGAAAAGCAACTTCAGCATACAGGTACGCTTTACTTATTGACTCAAATACATGGATTTACGCTTGTAGAGTTCCCTGAAATACGGGTCATCGGTGTCCTCAACAAAGCAAATGGATTCTCCCGTAGATTTCATTTCCGGACCTAATTCCTTGCTTATTTTAGGAAATTTATGAAATGAGAATACAGGCTCTTTAATAGCATAACCAAATTCCTGACGCCTCAGTTGAAAATCCTTTAATTGATGTGTTCCCAGCATCACCTTGGTGGCGTAATTCAGAAAAGGAACACTGTAGGATTTGGCGATAAAAGGCATTGTGCGCGATGCTCTAGGATTAGCTTCAATAACGTAAACTTCCTGATCCTTTACGGCAAACTGTATGTTTATCAAACCCTGAATGTTCAAAGCCAGGGCTATTTTTTTTGTGTAATCGCGTATTTTTGCTAAAACCTCCTCTGAAAAGTTGAAAGCCGGCAGCACTGAGTAGGAATCTCCTGAATGGATACCAGCGGGCTCCATATGCTCCATAATGCCCATTATTTCCACATTCTCTCCATCGCAAATACTATCGGTCTCAGCTTCTTCCGCCCGGTCAAAAAAGTGGTCTATTAAAATTTGATTGCCCGGGATATCATTGAGCAGTTTTAAGACCGTATGCTCAAGTTCTTCATCATTGATGACAATTTTCATACCTTGACCGCCCAGGACATAAGAAGGCCTTACCAAAATAGGGTAGCCAACCTCATTGGCCAGTGCTAGGGCCTCATCTACGGTTGTCGCAACGCCATATTTAGGATACGGGATGTTGAGTTCTTTCAAGAGATTAGAGAAAGATCCCCGGTCCTCGGCCAGATCCATATTATGAAAACTCGTGCCGATGATCGGGGTGCCGTGCTCATGCAGTTTTTCGGAGAGTTTGAGCGCAGTCTGTCCGCCTAATTGGACGATAACACCTTCCGGTTGCTCCTTTTCAATAATACTGCGCAGGTGCTCCCAGTAAACCGGTTCGAAATAGAGCTTATCTGAAATATCAAAATCAGTGGAAACTGTTTCCGGGTTGCAATTAACCATAAGAGCTTCATAGCCAGCCTCTTTGATAGCCTGAATACCATGCACACAGCAATAGTCGAATTCAATACCCTGTCCAATGCGGTTTGGCCCCGAACCTAATACGATGATCTTCGGACGCTCAGTAACCGGGGATTCGTCAAAGGTTTCATAGGTGGAGTAAAAGTAGGGGGTTTCCGAATGAAATTCAGCCGCACAAGTATCCACAACTTTGAATTGCCTTTCCAACCCTCTTTGCTTCCGGTGTTCATAAACCTGGTCTTCATTTATCCTTAATTGGTAAGCGATCTGGGCATCGCTAAAACCCTCTTGTTTTATCCGGTACAACCGATCGTCAGGCACTTGATCAAGCGTATGGTAGCTGCGCAACTCCTTCTCATAGCCTACCAGGTCTTGAATCTGGTAAAGGTACCACGGATCCATTCGGGTCAACTTTTGAATGGATTTTAGCGGTAATCCCAATTCCAGGGCATCCTTGATATGAAAGAAGCGATCAGCCGATGGGTGTTCCAGGCTATCCACCAACCTTTCAATATTGTTTTCCCCTTTGCCATCCCCGCTTAAGCCGTCCCGGTCGGTTTCCAGGCTTTGACAAGCTTTTTGAAGGGCTTCATTAAAAGAACGCCCAATGCCCATCACTTCCCCTACAGCTTTCATGGAAAAGCCCAGCTCTTGGTTATAGCCCAGGATCTTTCGGAAATTCCAACGGGGTATTTTTACGATGACATAATCCAGTGATGGTTCAAAGAAGGCGGATGTATGTTTTGTGACAGGATTCGTGAGTTCATCCAGTGTGTAGCCAGTAGCTAGTAAGCCCGCGATCTTAGCAATGGGATAGCCAGTAGCCTTAGAAGCCAAAGCGGATGAGCGGGAAACCCTTGGATTGATCTCGATGGCAACGATTTCCTCATCAGCCGGATTTAAAGCAAATTGGACATTGCACCCTCCGGAAAAATTCCCCAGGGAACGCATCATTTTGATGGCCATATCCCGCATTCGCTGATAAGCATGATCGGATAGCGTCATGGATGGCGCAATGGTTATCGAATCCCCGGTGTGGATTCCCATGGGATCCATGTTCTCGATGCTGCAAATAATGCAAATGTTGTCATGCTTATCGCGTAAAAGCTCAAGCTCAAATTCCTTCCAGCCCAGGACACCCTGATCAATTAAAACTTCATGAACGGGGGACATCTCCAAGGCATGTTCCAGGGCGTTTTCAAACTCCTCTTTTTCCCTTACAACTGCACCGCCAGAACCCCCTAACGTGTAGGATGGACGTAGGACTAGCGGTAGGTTCAGGTCCTGTGCGATCTCCTTTCCTTCAAGAAAGGAATTAGCAATTCTGGAGCGGGGAACCTTTACACCGATATCCTCCATGAGCTTACGAAAAGCTTCCCGGTTCTCCGTTTGATCAATAGCATTTAGATCTACCCCAATAGCTTCTACCCCGTATTGTTCCCAGATCCCCTGTTCAGTAGCCTCTTTGAAAACGTTCAGGGCTGTTTGGCCCCCCATCGTTGGCAGTACAGCATCGATTTGAGGCTGCTCTTCCAGGATGGCCTGAACGCTTGCGGTAGTTAGTGGCCGTAAATAAACACGATCCGCTGTCAGGGGATCAGTCATGATGGTGGCTGGATTGGAATTGACCAATATTACCTCAAATCCATGATCCCGTAGTGATCTTGCTGCCTGACTTCCCGAATAGTCAAATTCGCAGGCCTGTCCGATCATGATGGGACCGCTGCCTATAAGCAGTATGCTGTTGATGGAAGATGCTGTAGACATAGGGGTCAAAAATTTAGTGCAAAATTAACCCAAAAAACCTTTGTTCAACGGGTTAGCCTGTAAATTGTACATGGTCCATCTAAATTTATCACTTTCTACATTTGCCTCATGATGAGCGCTGTTAAATGGATATTCCAAACGCTCTGGGGCGTGTGGGGTTTGCTTGTTTTTTTGCTTTCTTTAATAATTGTTACGCCCCTTTACGTGGTTATCCTCAATTTGGGAGGGCGTTCTCGTCAAAGACAAGCCCACGTTTTATCCAGAATTTGGGCTGAAGTCCTTTTTAAGCTACTCCTTATCAGGGTTAAAACTTACGGTGCCGAAATCTTAGACCCCCACAAAACCTATGTTTTTGTAACAAATCATGTTTCGCAACTTGACATACCCGCCATGACGTTGGCAACACCCCATTTTTTCAAGTTTTTAGCGAAAGCAGAACTAACCAGGATCCCCCTTTTGGGAAAAATTGTTAAGGAGCTGTATTTAACGGTTGACCGTTCAAGCCTAAAAGGGCGTATGGAAAGCATGACAATGATGCAGGAAGCGCTAAAAAGCGGTACTTGCGTTGGTATTTTCCCGGAAGGGAGTCGCAATCGTTCATCATCGCCATTAAAAACGTTTCATGATGGTGCTTTCCTCCTTAGCCATAAATCAGGGTACCCTATTGCTGTTCTTACCATTGTAGGTTCAGGAAACTGTTTACCAGATGATGCCAAGCTCCAGTTAAATCCAGGTGTGATTCACTGCTATTGGGAAACCACTTTAGAAAGTCGTAGGAAAGTCGAGGAACTTAAGGCAAAATCCTGGAATGCCCTTTGGGAAAGGCTTAATGGTGAAGCTTATTAGAAAGTAAGT
>CAZIUI010000004.1:14550-149135 GCA_964542585.1 uncultured Sphingobacteriales bacterium
TAAGTTGCAAGATTTTTTGCTCATATTTTGGGAAGACCTGAACATTAAGCAAGTTTTGCATTCGAAACAACACATTAATATGGCAAAAACGGCTCAGACTTTTACCGCCAACTATGTAGATGTAGTCCAGGGTTCTATCTATCCTGCAAGTATAGAGGTAGCTGAAGGTAAAATTGAGGGAATCACAGCCCTAGAGGAAGAAAAACCCGACAGCTACATTTTGCCGGGTTTTATAGATGCCCACGTACATGTGGAAAGCGCTATGCTTGTTCCTTCGGAGTTTGCGCGATTGGCCGTTCGGGCTGGTACTATCGGTTCCGTATCTGATCCGCACGAGATTGCGAATGTCCTTGGTAGGGAAGGCGTTGACTACATGATTGAAAATGGTAAGCAGGCCCCTTTTTACTTCAATTTTGGCGCACCTTCCTGCGTGCCGGCTACAACCTTTGAAACTGCCGGTGCTGAACTTGACTCACAAGAGGTAGAAGAGCTGCTCAAGTGTAAAGATATCAAGTACTTGTCTGAGATGATGAACTACCCCGGTGTGCTTAATCACGAGGATGAAGTATGGCGAAAGCTCATGGCAGCTAAAAAATTTCTAAAACCCATAGATGGCCATGCCCCAGGCGTTAGGGGAGAGGATGCACGGCTTTACGTGGAATCTGGGATATCAACGGACCATGAATGCTCAACCAAAGATGAGGCCCTTGACAAGCTTCGTTACGGGATGAATATTATTATTCGTGAAGGCAGTGCGGCTAAGAATTTCGAGGCTTTAATAGAACTTCTTGATGAATTTCCGGAAAAAATCATGTTTTGCTCCGATGATAAGCACCCGGATGACTTGGTAAAAGGTCATATTGATCAGCTGCTGGCGAGAGCCATCCACCATGATATAGATGCGATGAAGGCCATTAAAGCAGCGACTTACAATCCCGTAAAGCACTACGGGCTTGATTGTGGCTTGGTTCAGGAGGGTGACCCAGCTGATTTTGTGATGGTAAAGGATCTCAAAAACTTTGAGGTTGAGGCTACCTATATCAGTGGCCAGTTGGTGGCTGAAAAAGGCGAAACCCGGATTGATAGTGTTGACAATGAGCCGATCAATTTTTTCAAGCAAAAACCTATATCTACCAAAAATATTGCCCTTAAAGCAAAAACCAACTGGGTACAGGCCATTAAACCCGCTGATGGTGCCTTGCTTACACAAGGAGAAAAAAGCCGGATTTACAAAGAAAAAGGGTATGCCTACAGCAATGTACATGAAGATGTGCTTAAGCTGGTAAACATCAATCGTTATCAGTCCAGCGCAAAACCCATGGTGTCTTTTATTAAGGGTTTTGGGCTTCAGCAGGGGGCCATTGCTTCAAGTGTGGCGCATGATAGCCACAATGTGTTAGCAGCAGGGGTAGAAGATGACGCCATTGTGAAAGCAGCTAATTTGGTGATTGAAAATAAAGGTGGCATTGCC
The DNA here is from genome assembly GCA_964542585.1 of uncultured Sphingobacteriales bacterium. Taxonomy (GTDB): domain Bacteria; phylum Bacteroidota; class Bacteroidia; order CAILMK01; family CAYYUA01; genus CAYYUA01. Next base: position 16,022 of record CAZIUI010000004.1, read on the forward strand.
GTAGCCACCCAGGATGAGGTTAAAAGCCTGCCTTTACCGGTTGCCGGCCTTATGAGTACTGAAGACGGTTTTAGTGTAGCCGAGCAGTACGAACAGCTTGATCAAAAAGCCAAATCGCTGGGTTCAAAGCTAAGTGCGCCTTTTATGACCCTCTCTTTTATGGCCTTGCTGGTAATTCCCGAGCTTAAGATCAGCGATGAGGGCCTATTTGATAGTACCATTTTCGACTTTACTGATGTCTTCATGAAAGAATAAGCATGCAGGCACTCAAAGCGTCAGAAAGTGCTAAGGTCTATCTGGCTTCTGATTTTCACTTGGGGGTGCCTGATAGAAAGGCTAGCCAAAGGAGAGAGCAACGGATTGTTAATTGGCTAAGCCATATTGAAAATGATGCCGGTGCTTTAATCCTACTGGGTGACCTTTTTGACTTCTGGTTTGAATACAGCAATGTTATTCCTAAAGGATTCACAAGACTCTTGGGTATGCTTGCCAGGATGAGCGATAAAGGTTTGCCGATCTACATCTTTACGGGTAATCATGATCTGTGGATGAAGGATTATTTGAGCCATGAAATCGCAGCAAAGGTTTTTCACGAGCCCCAATGGTTTGATATTAACGGTCAGCTTTGTTACCTGGCGCATGGGGATGGTTTAGGCCCAGGTGATCACGGGTACAAGATGCTGAAGAAAGTATTTACCAATAAGCTGGCTCAATGGCTTTTCAGATGGATTCATCCCGACATTGGTATCCGAATGGCTAATTTCTTTTCCGGTGTTTCGAGGAATTCCCAAGATTCTACAGCTGAGGGGCAATTTTTGGGTGAGGACCAGGAATACCTCGTCCAACATGTCAAGAACCTCATGGCTCAGCAACACCTTGCTTCTTATTACATCTTTGGCCATCGGCATTATCCTATGAAATATTGCTTGGGATCAGAGGTATTCTATGTAAACCTTGGAGATTGGCTTAACCATGATACATATGCCGTACATGATGGTGATGAGCTTTTGCTGAAAACTTTTGATCAACCCTATTTGGATAAAAATCCCTATAAGTCGTAAATTAGATCTGAGTAGATAAAGACTGAAGATGTTAGGTGAAACTGTTCATCAGGCTTGGCATGGCTTCGTGGACTTATTCTACCCCAGGTTTTGTCCGGCATGTAGTACATCTCTGAAGGTAGGGGAAAGGTATTTATGTTTGAATTGTTACTACACTTTGCCTGAAACCGATTTTTTAACGGTTAGGAATAATCCCATGGAAAAAACCTTTTGGGGCCGTCTCCCCTTGCAAAAAGCTGCTGCTTACTTAAACTTTACCAAAAAAGGAAAGGCCCAAAGGCTTGTTCATGCCGTCAAATATGAAGGGCATTGGGACCTGGGAAGGTATATTGGGTATCAGTTCGGTACTCGTATGGTTGAAAGCCGATTTAGCAAAGGTTTGGATTCCCTAATACCCGTACCTTTACATCCTCAAAAAGCCAAACAAAGGGGTTATAACCAAGCTGAAGCATTTGGGCTTGGGGTTAGTGAAGCCACAGGCATTCCTATGTTTACAGATGTTATTAAACGTAGCACAGCCTCCTCTACGCAAACACGTAAAGGACGCTATGACCGGTGGTTAAATGTTAACAATATTTTTGACATGAACCAGGAAACCTCGCTTGAAAGCCAGCATGTATTGTTATTTGATGATGTGATGACAACGGGAGCAACCCTTGAAGCTATGGGCCATACCATGCAGACCTTTTCCAACGTTAAAATTAGTGTGGCAACGGTGGGTTTTGCTGCAGCTTTAGCCTGATATTTGAGCCCACTATTTAAATTGCTTTCATGCTTCGATTATCATTAATTGGGCTCTTAGTTGGGATAATAGCTCTTGTGGGTTGCCAGGATGAAAATTTTACGGAAAGCCCATCCGCCACCCTTAACTTCTCGACCGATACCGTTTTCTTCGATACCATTTTTCGAACGGTCTCCACTGCCACTAAACGCTTCAAGGCTTTTAACCCTCAGGATCAGCGGGTTAAAATCGATGAGGTGAAATTAATGGGTGGACAATCCTCTAAATTCAGGGTAAACATCAATGGTCAGGCTGCTAATACAGTTGAAGCGCTTGAGTTAAGGCCTAGCGATAGCTTGTTTATTTTTGTGGAGCTAACCATTGACCAAAGTAAAAAAGGCAATAACTATTTAGTCCGTGATTCTTTACGATTTATTACCAATGGTAATACCCAGTATGTGAATTTAAGAGCCTTCGGTAGGCAAGTAATCATCCATGACCGGGAAGTACTGCGAGAGGACCAAACCTGGACGGCTGATACTCCTCACCTGCTAGTGGACTTTGCGTTGGTTGATTCCTTGACAACACTAAGCATACCTGCTGGTACGGAGGTTTTTGGGACTGGGGGAAGCCGTTTATTCGTGGAAGGATCATTAAAAGTTAATGGTACGGCTGAAGAACCTGTGACTTTTGAAGGTGCCCGACCTGAGCCATCCTTTAAAGGACGCCCGGGACAATGGCAGGGAATAAGACTACTGCCTGCTAGCCAGCAGAATGTTATAAACCATGCTATTATTACGGAAGGGAATGTGGGGCTGCAGGTAGATTCTTTTGCTGAAGATGGACAGGTTAAATTGAGGCTTCGTAGCTCTAGGATCAGTGATATGGCAGGTGTAGGTTTAGCCGGATTTTCTACCTCCATTTTAGCCCAGAATACCATCATTAATGATTGCTGCGGAAATTTATTAGTAGGACAGGATGGGGGTACCTATCAATTTATTCATTGCACCTTCATGGCCGGAAATTGCCAATGCTCACCCGATGGAACACCGGTAATTTTTGAAAATGACCCATCAGTCGGCAGGGATTCATTGACTTTAAGCATATTAAACTCAATTGTTTACAGTTTTAGAGAAAATGCTTACCGGCTAGTGGCCACTGGTGAGGACGGTTCCATTAACGCTGCTGTTCGATATTCGCTGGTTAAAATCGGAGATCGTGCTCCGGACGTTGTGGAATCCATTACCGATACAACTAATATAAGAAATGCAGTCCCGCTTTTTAAGGGTATTTGCGACAATAACTTCAATCTCACTGAGTCCTCGCCGGCATTGGACACGGGGCGAAGTCTATCCCAACCCCTTTTACAACTTGGCCTTGATGCAGATTACGCTGATAAACAGCGGACAGCTAAAAGCCCAGACCTTGGAGCTTTGGAATTTCAACCTTAATTTAGTCCTTATAAGATAGACTTTCATCTAAGGTTTAAATAAATCAATCGAGAATAAAAACTTGAAGGCTTACAAAAAAATTTTGCAAGCCATATTTGTGAAGGTCATCTACGGTTTCTTTTTATTAATTAAAAGCTTATCTTTTGCATTTAATTCCAAACATGGTTGAGCGAAAATAAAGGCTAGCATGAAAATTGGGCTTTTGTTTGCTGGTGATTTTGAAGAGGGTAATGGAGGAACTTCCCGGGTTAAAGCACATGCCAAAGGCATAAGTGAGTGGGGCGAAGATGTAAGTTTGATCATACTGCATGCTGCATCTCCCAAAAAGATAGACCACAAAAAGTTTAGCGGCTATTGGGAGGGTCTTTATTATGAGTTTCTAAACAGGAGTAATAGCAGACCTCAAACTATCCTGAACAAACTTTTTGACAGTTTAAAATCCTTGGTTTATAGTACTGCCTTTCTTCTAAGAAAAGGGCGGAGTTACGATGCTTTTTACCTTTACTCACCAAAGCCTCTCCAGGTATTTCATGTTTATTTGATTTTAAAATTCTTAAAGGTTCCCTTGGTTGTAGAGATGGCAGAACGTTATTCCACTTTTTATGATCAAGATGGTAAAAGCTTCTTAAAATTTTTTCACAAGTATTTAAATTGGATACATGAGCGGTTGATGAATTTTATAAGTGATCACTTGATTGTGATTTCTTCTCAACTGTATGGATATTATAATCAATTTATCTCTTCAAAAAAGCTCTCGCTAATTCCTATAAGCGTTGATCTCAACAGGTTTGCTCACGTTTCAGCGAATGGAATTAAGCCTTTTCGGATTGGTTATCTCGGATCATTTGGTAGTAAAGATGGCGTGCCTGATATTCTGAAAGCTTTTCAGCTTGCCCATCATGAGATTCCTGATTTGAAACTGCGGCTAATGGGGCTAGCATCAAATGAAGTTGAGAAGCTAGTAGATGAAAAAAGTTTAAAATCTTGCGAGATTGAATACACAGGCCATGTTACCTACGATGAAATTCCCGATCGATTAAAATACTGTGATCTTCTTATTGTGAATCGCCCCAATACAGCATATGCTAATTATGGTTTTCCTACTAAGCTTGGAGAATACCTTGCATCAGGTAAACCGGTTATAGCTACAAATGTCGGGGATATGCAACGTTACATGTCATCAAAAGATGACATCATATTAGTGGATCCAGAAGAACAGGAACAGCTATCTAAAGCTATAATAAACAGGTATCACAATTATGATTGGTACAATCAATTAGGGGTTAAAGGATCAAAAAGTTGTTCTAAATATTTTGACTATAGGAGTAATAGTAAAGAGCTGTGCAAAGTTTTCTATCAAGTTACAGGCAATACCCTTCCCGATTTTTATAAAGGTTTAAAATTGGCTTTAAAAGAGAAAGGTTACAATGGAGTGGTTAAAGAAACTATAAGATCTTAACCAAAAATAATTTAAAAATAAATATTAATATAGCAATGTTTTAAAATAAGCTTATGGAATAAGTTGAATGTTATGTACAACGGAAAAGGATGGGTGGATGATGGGACTCGAACCCATGCCCTCCAGAACCACAATCTGGCGCTCTAACCAACTGAGCTACATCCACCGTATTATTGAGACAAAATTAAGATGGTCTTTCCTTAAAGGCAAATTTTCTTTACACACTGTCTTGATGGCTTTCCTTCAAAGCCCTATATTATAGGCTGCCAGTCTGTTAGCTGAAAAAGTAGGTATCACAACCAAATCCCTTTGCGGGATATAGGTGAAGTCGGCTACTCGATGATTTACAGCCCTTGTGTCAAGAAGCTTATTTCTTTTGTGGCTATTCTTCTTAAAGTTTTGCAGAAATAACCTCCCTTTCCAATCGCTGGTCAGAAACTGCTTTTCTGCTACCCGTTCAAGTCCGTCAATAGGTCCAGTCTGACCTTCTAGCTTTTTACCTTTGCCTGTATTAAGATCAAGCCTGGTAAGCCAGTTTTCGTTACCGATCCAGCATTGCTGATCCACTGCCAAGATACCATTGGGCCGGGAAAGCGGCAGAGAAGGTTTAAAAATTTGGGCTGTGTCATTATTTACCATATAAAGCCTGTGCTTGTACATGTCGGTGGCAATAACTTTTCCTCCAGCCGTAACTGCTAAATCATTCAAAAATTCAGCATCCCTGGCTTTTAAGCTTTTAACTAGCTTGCCGGTTTTTATCTCAAATGCTTTGATAGCATCAATGTCACTTACATAGAGTAACCCATCTTTAATGGCCATGCCTTTAGGGGCGTTTAGGGCGGTTATAAAATGTTTATCAAGAATTTGTCCATTCACACTTACCTTACTAATGAATCCCTTTCCATTTTTTTTCTGGGCACCTCCATTCATGTTACTTACGTATAGAATGTCGGCTTTTTGGTGGTATATTACCGATTCTGGCGTTGCCATCAGCCTCTTTGTTTGCCATTCCTGGGATAGACCCTCTGCCATCAAAATGCTGTCAGGATCCTGAGCATGAGCTGCCGAAAAACCCAAAAAAACGATTACTAAAATGTAATACATAACCCTTAGCTTTTAGTGGTGAAAATAAAAAATCTTATATTTTCATTTACCCACAATTTATCAAGCCTTGATTATACCAACTAGGTTATTTTGTCCGTAAGGCTTTTTATTTAATTTCGCTAATTGCAAAGCTTAGCGCCTCCTAATGCCAGAACTCAACCAGCTTTTTGTCTTAGCGATCCTGGTTTTCATATTTATCTCGTTATACAAAGAGTACTTCAGGCCTCCGACTACGTTTTTTATAGCAATAGTCTTGTTAAGCGTTGCCGGTATTCTTACGCCCAGCCAGGCCTTAAGTGGCTTTGCGGATGAGCAAATTGCGGTCATCATCCTCCTTTTAGTTCTAGCTAGCATCATTAAAAAAGCTAGCGTTATAGACCTGTTGTTTGAAAGGCTATTCCGGTCTGCTAAGACCTACTTAGGCTTCCTTTTGCGTATGATGTTATATGTGTCGGGGAGTTCGGCTTTTCTTAATAACACCCCTATAGTAGCTACTTTAATACCATATGTTACTGATTGGGGGAAAAAGAACAACGTTGCCCCTTCCAGGTTGTTGATTCCGCTATCATATGCAGCTATATTAGGGGGTACAGCAACCCTTATTGGTACCTCTACAAACCTGATCGTTAAACAAATGATGATTGATAGCGGACTAGAGGGCTTTAGCATCTTTGATTTTACCCTAGTAGGGGCCCCATTGATCGGGATTGGGATCTTATATATGATGTTTGCAGCACCCCGTATGCTTCCTGAAAAGCAAGATATCCTTGACAAATTTTCCGAAAGCTCAAGGGAATATATTGTTGAAACCCGAATTAAAGGAGATTCTGCCCTTATCGGTCTAACGATTGAAGAGGCCAATCTTCGTCACCTCAAAACCCTTTACCTTGTAGAGATCATACGCAATGAACGCCGGATTGCAGCAGTTTCTCCCGAAGAAATACTTGTAGAAGGTGATATCCTCATCTTTGCTGGTGAGGTTGATTCTATCACAGAAATCTACGACCAGGGGATTGGCCTGGATTTCCCTCAAGTTGATAACATTGAAAGCAACGGTAATTTAAAGGTTAATGAAGCAGTAGTACCCCAAAATTCGCAACTGATAGGAAGCAGAGTTAAAGAAACGAACTTCAGGGCCACTTACGATGCGGCTATTATAGCAATACATAGGAATGGAGAAAGGCTTTCTCAGAAGATCGGAGAGATTGTTCTTAAACCTGGCGATCTCCTTTTATTGGTGACAGGAGAAGACTTTAGAAATCGTACGCGGGACACGCAGAATATTTACGTGATATCTAAAATTCGGGATCTAGAGAATATCAATTTATTCAAAGTCTACACCATTGGTCTTGGAACTGTTGCGGCTATTGCTTCCGCTGCGGTTGGTGTGATATCCCTTTTCAAAGCCCTGCTGATCCTTCTTTCTGTTATAGCAGTCATGCGGATTGTAACGCTTACGGAAATAAAGAATAGCCTTGATTTTAACGTGGTTTTCATTGCAGCTTTTGCCATAGCCGTTAGTCAAGCCATTCAGGGAACCGGAACGGCCGAATACCTGGCTAATAACTTCTTGTACCTTTTTGAAGGATTAGGTCCAGTTGGCGTATTGTTTGGTATCTATATCGTTACCAATCTTATGACAGAATTTGTAACGAATATTGCTGCCGCATCTATTATTTTCCCAATTGCTTTAGCTGTAGCCCAATCAATGGGCGTTTATCATGAGCCTTACCTTTTAGCAGTAGCTTATGGTGCATCGGCTAGCTTTCTTACACCTATTGGTTATCAGACCAACCTCATGGTTCTGGGTCCAGGAGGCTATAACATTAAAGACTTCACAAAGATTGGTTTTCCCCTTGCTTTTATTTACATGGTAGTGGCTTGCTTGCTGCTGGCTTACTTCTATGACTTGTACTAAATCTAAAAGTGTAAATTTTAAATTTGAAGCTTACAAACAAGGCTACACACCTGAAAAAAATCACTTTTTATAAATGACGAAGGTTATTCCCTGCTTAAGCAGTGTTGTTCTGCTAATAGCAGGGCTCGCGCTAGCCACTCCTACGCAAGCTCAGCAAACAAGCGCTTACCATAAAAACCATCCGATTTTCAAGAGAGCCCTTGAACTCTGGCATCATGATCACTATGGAGCTGCGATGCAGCAATTTGATCGTTACTTAAATGTCGGAGAAAGGCATTTGAAAAAAGCTGAAGCCCAGCTTTTCAAGGCTCGATGCGCAATGGAGCTTTACCATAAATCTACCAAAGAGCTATTCCTTAAGTATAACAGGAAATATCCAGAAGTAGGGAATACTGACTTGGCTAATTTTTTTCTTGGGAAGTATTTTTTCCGAAAAAAGGAGTTTGGCAAAACCATTCAATATTTTTCTAAGGTCAATCAAAAAGGCTTGGAAAAAAATCGTAGCAATGCCTACCGATTTATGGAGGGGTATGCCTTTTACAAAGAGAATAACACCAATGCTGCTAAGCGGCGTTTTGCTAAACTCATGGATCAGGATAATCCTTATCAAGCCAGAGCAAACTATTACTTTGGTTTTATTAATTACCAGGAAGGGAATTATGATACCGTGCTGCAGCATTTTCAAAAAATTGAAGATCATCAAAAGTTTGGAAGTATAGTGCCGGTGTACATTACCCAGGTTTATTTACTCCAAGAGCGTTATGGGGAGGCCATAAAATATGGTCAAAAAGCCCTTTCCAGAGAAAAAGTGGGTAAGAAAACCCAAATAAAAGGTTATGTGGGGGAGGCTGCCTACTACCGCAAATCCTATGACACGGTAATCAATAATCTGGAAAGTGTCAATAAGGTAGATACCCTCAGCAATTCCCAACAATACAAACTGGCTTATTCCTACCTGAAAAAAGGATCATTTAAAGCTGGTGCCAATGGCTTTCAGCAGTTGGCCATAGAAGAGGATTCCTTAGGACAACATGTGGCATACCACCTAGGAGAGTCGCTTTTACAAATTGGGCAGAAGGAAAAAGCCAGGAACCTTTTCAAGTTCTCATCTGGGTTAAGCTTTTCTGAAGAAATCCGGGAGAAAGCTTTTTACCGATATGCCAAGCTTTCATTTGACGAAGGGTACCAGAAAACTGCTAAAAGTCGATTGCAGGCCTTCTTAAAAGCTTATCCCCAAAGTATTTATGCTGATGAAGCCAAAAACCTACTGGGTAAGCTATTGCTCAATACCAAAAATTATCAGCGCGCCTTAAGTATGATTGAGCAGGTGCCTGATCTGAATGAACCTATGAAAAAAGCCTATCAGCAGATAGCTTATAAAAGGGGCTTAGAGCTTGTTCAAGATCAGGACTATAGAAGTGCTCGGGAACTTTTTATAAAATCCCTAGACAATCCCCTTAAGCCTAAGTTTAAGACGCTAGCCTATTTTTGGCTAGGTGAGTCCTACTACCATATTGGAAACTACAGCCGCGCCAAGCGCGCTTTTAAAAACTTCCTTTATCAAGATGAAGCAAAGGAAACGCCCCATTATGGGATTGCATCTTACAACATGGGGTATAGCCACTTCAAAACCAAGGCCTACAAATCCGCGATCAATCACTTCCAGAATTACCTGGAGCGAACTGCGCAGGGCAACGAAAAGCAACGGCAGATAGATGCACTTACGAGAATTGCTGATTGCTATTTTGTAAGCTCGAACTATCAGAAAGCCCAAAATTATTACCAAAAAGTGATAACGAATGGGCAAAAAAGGGTCCCTTATGCGCTTTATCAGAAAGGGATTATTCAAGGACTTCAAGGTAGTAAACTACAAAAGATAGAAACTTTAAGGCAACTATCTCAAAACTACAGGGAGTCAACTTATGTAGATGACGCCTTATTTGAGATCGGTAATGTTTATTTTATTTTAGGGCAGCACCGTTTAGCTTATAACCAGTTTCGCTATCTTACACAGGATTATCCCAATAGCTCCTATTACCGTTTGTCCTTATTAAAAATGGCATTGGTGCGTTACAACCAAAATAAATCACAAGCTGCCGTTGACCAACTTAAGACTATAGTTCGGGAATTCCCTTTTTCAAAGGAGGCGAAAGAGGCTATCAATCAGATGAAAACCATCTACATAGATATGGGGCAAGCTGATAGCCTTTTTGCTTTCTTGAAATCAGTGGAAAGTGCTGATCTTACGGCTTCTTTTCAGGATTCAGCTTCTTACTCTTCAGCATTCAGTTACATGAAACAACAAAACTGCGATAAGGCTATCGAAGCATTTCGAGATTACTTGAAGGATTTTCCACAGGGCTATTTTGCGATGAATGCCCACTTTTACCTGGCTGAATGCGCCAAACAAAAAGGTCTTCACCAAGAGGCTATTGACCATTACCGAACAGTTGTTGAAAAAGGCTCTACACAGTTCAACAATCCATCCCTTAGCACCCTGGCTAGCCTCTTCCAACGCCAAAATAATTGCGGGAAAGCAATTCAATATCTAAGAAAATTGAAAGCTAATGCTAATAAACGCCAGCATAAGCTTCAAGCAATTAAAGGGCTCATGCAGTGCCAATATCAGCTTGCTGCGTATGAAGAATCGGCTAAATACGCAAAGCAGATGCGAGCCCTTGATCTATCAAATCAATCCAAAAAGATCAAGGCCCAATACTACCTTGGTAAAAGTTATTTCAAGCTAGGGCAATACTCCAAAGCGCTTCCAGCGCTTAAACAAGTTTACCAGCAAAATGGCGGTGAGCTTGGTGCTGAAGCCTTGTACCTGAAAGCCAAATTGCAATTTGAATCGGAACAATACAAAAATGCCCAGCAAACGATCTATCAGTTAAGAGATCAATTTACCAATTACAATTATTGGGTAGCAAAAGGCTTTGTATTGTTAGGGGAAGTTTTCTTAAAACTCGATAATACCTTCCAGGCTAAAGCTACCTTGCAAAGTGTAATCGACAATTTTGACGGAGAAGAGGTCGTAGCTCAAGCAAAGCAGAAGCTTGAGAAAGTCAGAAGGAAAGAGAAAGCAGACGCTAAGGAGCAAAATGATAGTTTGCCTTCCAATGATCCTGATACCTTAAACGAACTCAAAGATGAATAAGCAAAGGGCCCACGGGCTGAGTTTCCGCAAGTGGATTGGTACCTTAGGGCTTACCCTTTTTTTATACGGTCCTGCTTTAGGACAGGTGGATGAAGAAATAAATATTGTTAAGTCCTATAAACCGGATTTAACAAAAGCCGTAAAAATTGATGCACAACCCAATGAGCCAGAGCTGAGCCTTAAAACACCAAAGCTTAAATACCAAACAGAGCCGGTTTTTATTAACCTAAAACCAGATAAATCACCATTACCAGGAGTTTCACTCGGAAAGCAAGAATTAGAGCCCCTGCGATACAACCACATTAAACTAGGAGGGGGCAATTTTGCTAATTTATTAGCAGAAGCCACCTACAACACCAAAAGGAATAAAAGTCAATCATTAACAGCTTTTGCGCGCCACCATTCCGGTAGAGGACCCGTGGAAAACGCTAATTTTAGTGAGCAAATTCTAAGATTAAAGGGTAAACAGCTTTATGATAATGCTACTTTAACGGTTAAGCCATTTTTAAAGCGCAACCGCATACATCGTTATGGATACCAGTCAGATTCAAGCTTTAGCGAAAGTAACGTACGGCAAGATTACTTGCGCTATGGTATTCAAGCAGCCCTTCATAATAAACGCTCAGACTCCGGTGCCACTAGCTACCAGGCCAATGTTGATTTGGAAAACCTACAAACGCCTGACCAAGTAGGAGAAACGGACCTACAATTAGGCGGCCATTTAATGGAGAATATAAATGACAATGCTGCCAGGATTGATGCTGAATACCGTTTCCTGGATTACAGAAGTGGCAATGGCAGTTTTCAAAGGAATGTCATAAAGTTTGGTGGACGGTACATTTTCCGGAACCTTAATAAGGGTAAAATAGAATTGGGCTTTCGTACAGCTTCGGTCGTGGACACCACTGAAAACACCTTTCATTTCTATCCTAACATCAAGTTTACATACCAGCTAATTCCAGATACGTTGACCTTTTTTGGAGGCATTAAGGGTGAACTAAAGCCAAACACGTATGGGCAATTAACCAATCAGAACCCCTACCTCCGACAAGGAGTAAACCTTCGCAATACCAATGAGCAATTTAACCTGTTTGCAGGTGTTAAAGGTCATTTAGGTAACAAATTGGATTACCTGATGAGGTTAGCCTTCCTGAATGTGGAGGACATGCCGCTGTACGTAAATTCCAGGCGTTTTCAGAGGCGTTTTCAGTTGCGTTATGATACGGCCATTTCTACGGTATTAAGGTTACATACAGAGCTAAGTTTTCAGCCTGTTAATCACTTTCAGGTAGGCCTTAAGTTAGGTTTTAGAAACTTCAACATGGGGCAGGAGTTAGAACCATGGCATCGCCCAACTTTGGATTATCAAGTAAATGCGAGGTATAATTTTGGTAAAAAGGTGAGGCTTAGGGCCAGTATCCAAGGGTATGGGCAGCGCAAAGCCCTCATTTATGATAATGCCGGTGGTAACTCATTTAGCAGTACCAACCTTGATGCCATTCTGGATATCAATACCGGGGTTGATTACCGGTTTTCAAAAACCTTCACCGCTTTTTTCAATTTCCGAAATCTGCTAGGGACAGAATACAAATACTGGAATCAATACCCTGTTAGGGGGTTTCATGTTACCGGGGGGCTAAAAGTTAACTTGTTTGAATAGTTTTAATTTTTGGCCTGAGATTTGGTTACATCGGTAATAAAGGATGAATTCACCCGTTACTTAGGATAGAATGATTCCGGTATGCGACAGGTTTTAGGATTTATATTACTAATGGGATTTACCCTATTGCAGCCCGTAAAAGCTCAAGATTTTCATTTGATGGAGGCAAGTGTAGAAGGCAATGATACGATACCCATGGCCACCCTTAAGCCCGTTGAAATTACCGGTAATATGGGTGAGAAAGGTAAGAATAAAAGAGCTTTGTACGCTGAGTTAATCCAGGATGTAAAGGTAACCCTACCTTACGCCCGGTTTTTTGCGGAAAAAATGCGGAAATTGGATAGTACGCTTAAAACGTTTGATGATAAGCGTAAGCGTGAGGCCTATCTCGAAAAGCAAGAAAAGAAGCTTAAAGAAGATCTGAAATCTGAACTCAAAGATCTGACTTATGATCAGGGCAGAGTTCTCATAAAACTAATAAGCCGCGAAACGGATAAAACGACTTATAACCTCATCAAGCGATACAAAAGTGGGCTTAAAGCCACGATGTGGCAGACAGCCGCGCGTGTTTTTAGTATGAATCTAAAGACAAGCTATAATAAACGGGAAGAAGAGGCACTAGAAAGGATACTAAAAGCCTTGGAACGCAGAGATGCCGATCTGAAAAAAGTTAGCGTTAATTAGTGTTGTTCTACCTAACTTAACCTGGCACCTTTAACCTTTCAATGGAAGAAGTCTCAGTGCCCTAATCAGTTTTAGATTCCAACGAATCTTCCGATTCGGCTTTGCGCTCTGATTCCGTTTTTTCCTCCTCTTTTATTTGAAATTCTTCAGGTCTTTGGAAGGTTTTAACGGTAGCGTGCTTAAGGATATTGGAGCGATTTACCCTTTTAGTACGCCTTTTAATTTCACGCTTTGTTTGCTTACGATTCCTCATAGCTAGTGATAAATTTGGTGCAAAAGTAAGGTTTTATATTGGGTAGTGCCAAAATCAGCTCATGTAGAATAACCTAGTAATCGCATCATTTCCTCGGGATCTTGGCCGCTTCTGTAAAGACGGTTATACCATTTACCATTTTGGTCTTCATCAATAAGTAAATGCTGCATACCGGGAATAAGACAGTGATGGATTCCTCCATATCCCCCTAAGCTTTCCTGGTAGGCCCCGGTGTAAAAGAATCCGATGATCAAACGGTTATCGGGATCATTTTGGGGTAAGAAAACCTGCCTTCCATGGATTTCTGCATTGTAATAATCCATACTATCACAAGTTAATCCCCCAATATTTACCCGCTTGTAGGGGGTATCCCATTTATTCACAGGTAAAAGAATAAACCTTTTACCTATACCCCAGGCGTCTGGTAGGCTACTGATAATAGAATTATCAATGATATACCAGGACTCGGCATCGTTTTGTTGTTTTTCACCGATAACTCCCATGATGATGGCCCCACTTTCGGCTACTGTAAATTGCCCAAACTCCGTGAATAAATGAGGGGGAGCTACACCTCGTTCATGGCATATATCACGGATATTTTTTACAATCTGCGTGACCATGTAATTGTAATCGTAGTGAAAGTCTAAAGAATGGGGAACCGGAAGGCCACCTCCAATATCCAAACTATCCAATTCCGGACATTCCGCTTTGAGGTCGCAGTAGCAGTTAACTGCTTTTGTTAATTCATTCCAATAGTACGCTTCATCTTTTATTCCTGTATTAACGAAAAAATGGAGGATCTTAAGCCTAATTTGGTCATCATTTTGGATTTGTTGTCGGTATACTTTCAGTAAGTCCTGCTTATTCATCCCTAGCCGGGAGGTGTAGAACTCAAATTGGGGTTCTTCTTCGGTAGCTAGCCTAAGCCCTACCTGGAAGGATTGGCTTAAGCCCTCCTTGTAAGCTTTTAGTTCATCAGGATTGTCAATGATGGGAATGGTATTGGTAAACCCTGCATTTATAAATCCCATGATTTTTTGCTTGTAATCATGGGGTTTAAAACCATTACACAGAATAAAAGTCTGATCCCCCAATTTTTTTTCGGCTATTAATTGGTTTACAATAGCCATATCAAAAGCGGAGGAGGTCTCAATATGAGCCCCATGGTCAAGGGCTTCGTTTAGCACAAAAGCAAAATGAGAACTTTTGGTGCAATAGCTTGGAATATAGTCCCCAGGATAGCCTAAGCTTTCAATAGCTTCTTTGAACAATGCTTTGGTTTCATCTACTTTCTTGCCGATCTGGGGTAAATAGGTGATTCTCAGAGGTGTACCATAATAGGCAACCAGATCCATTAATGGTACTTGATGAAAAAGAAGGCCATCTTCGCCTAATTCAAAATCCAGGGTTGGCCATTCAAAAGTTTGCTCAACTAGTTCTTTATAATTGTAAGGCATTGATAAGCATAACCGATTTATTAAGGTTGCAATGATTCAAACAATGATATTTATCCACTATGGCGGACATCCATCTCCTCCAATGCCCATCCGAAATAGGGGCCGGAACTCGTGGCGCAAGCTTAGGACCACAAGCAGTGCAAATAAACGCAGCAGAACAAAACTTTCCACTTTTTGAGAAGGTTTCTCTGAGCCAGGTACCATCTAAAGCCATTTATCCTTATCACGCTCATTCCGCATCGTTAAACTATACTCAGGAATTTGTGAACTTGTATAATTCTATTTACGCTACGCTGGCTCCTCGTGTTTGTGCCCATGATCGCCATTTGATTTTTTCGGGAGATCATTCCAGTGCAGCGGGGTTATTCGGCACTTTTAAAGATCAGATGCCGGATCATAAGTGGGGTTTAATATGGATTGACGCCCACGGTGATCTCCACACGCCTTATACTACGCCTTCAGGTAATTACCATGGGATGCCAGTGGCTAATATTCTAGGCCTAAATAACAAAGCAAATGCCATCCGCGAAGTAGATCAAGCTACTTCTGCTAATTGGTTAGCTATGCAACAATTAGGCGACCAGCAAATAAATCCTAAATTAAAAACCGAGAATGTTTTTTTTATTGATATCAGGGACCTTGAAAAGGAAGAGTGGGACCTGATTCATCACTACAACATGCCCTTTACGTCCCCGCAATTACGTCAGAATGAGGGAATAAACGGGATCCGACAAAGGATTCTGAATTTTGCCAAACAATTTGACGCCTTGTATGTATCATTTGATGTGGATAGCTTGGATGCCGCGCTTGTTCCAGGTACTGGTACGCCAGTAGAAAACGGCTTATCCTGGGAAGAAGCTGAAACGTTAATTGGCGCTGTTTGGTCCCTGCCTCAAATTAAAGCACTTGAGATCACCGAAATCAATCCTCTTAAGGACCATTTGAATAGTATCGCTAATCATATTAATAAGACTCTTCAAAACGTTATGGGATTATCCTAACTCCTCCAAACCATTTTTAAAACCATACTATGCATTATTTGAAGTTGGGCTTAATTAGTCTCATTGGGCTTGTAACCCTATTTGAGCCTGTGGGTGCGCAAAATGATGAAAGCCTAATACGGTTTGGTGCTCAATTTGGGGTTGGAATAGGTGGAATTCAGGGACCCGGAGCCCCTGACCAGTCTACGAATTCCAAGAGCGGCCTGGCTTTTGGAGTAGAAGCCAGCTTACCCTTTGAATCAACGCCATTTGCCATTTTACCAGGTATTCAATTTATGAGGAAAGGCAGTAGTGTAGAAGCAGGTAAAACGGATTACGATATCAAGCTTGATTACCTACAGTTTCCTTTATTAGCTGAGGTGAGTTTTGGCGATCAGATTGCTTTTTTCAGCCAAATAGGGCCTTATATGGGGTTACTTCAGCAGGCAAGGAGAGAGGGTAGGGTTATTCAGGGTACCAATCCATTTACCGGTGAAACCACTACCAAAGAGACTGATGAAAGTATCAGATCGGGTGTTAAAAACTTTGAAATGGGGATTAAAGGCGGTTTTGGCGTACGATTCCCCTTTTTTAATGGGCAACTGGGTTTTCGGGTTCTGCTAAGTAGAGGTTTGACGCCAATAGACAAGCCAAGTGCTACCAATATTTTTGACAATCAAGATTTAAGGGGGGATATTTTCAACCGCGTTGTGAATATTAGGGCCCATTACCGCTTGCCCTTAGCATCTTTTTAAACCTGAGCTCATTAAGCATTTAAGCCAAAAGTGGCATTAATTACTTGGTGTACAATTCTGGGGTAGTGATTTAACTCTAATTGTCTAACCCGCTGTTCAATATCTTCTATTGAGTCCTTAGAGGGATCTAGGGAGCAGGTTACCTGCTCAATTATCTGGCCGTCATCGTAAGCCTCATTCACATAGTGTACGGTTATACCGGTTACGGTTTGCCGGTCAGCTTTTACAGCTTCATGTACAGCTTTTCCATACATGCCCTTACCGCCATAGTAAGGAAGGAGGGCCGGATGGATATTGACGATTTTACCGGGATAAGCTCTCACAATAGATGCTGGCATAAGGAGTAAGAAACCTGCTAATACTATAAAGTCGATTTGGCTCTTTTGTAAAACTTTTAAAATTTTATTATCTTGTTGGTAGAAGCTTGATTTACTAAAAATTATAGGGGTGATTTTATGAGCTTCTCCAACTTGGATTACCCCTGCTCTTGATTTATTTGTAGCTATTAATTCCACTTCAATGGAGGGGGTGTCTCTGAAGTAGTTTATTAAAGCATCTGCATTGTTACCACTTCCAGAAGCAACTATAGCTATGCGAACGGGGTCGGAATTCATAGGGAGAAGCAATCAATGAATCAGTTCTTGTTGTAGCTTTTCAAGTGTCTTGCGGGCGACTTCCTGTTCTGCTGCCTTTTTTCTTTGACCTACGGCAGTACTGCATAGCTCACCATTGATCCAGGTACTAACAGTAAATGTCGGTGGCGAACTTGTTTCATCCTGATGGTCAAGATGAAATTCTAACCCCGCTCCTTGCTGCTGCGCCCATTCTATCATCCTACTCTTGTAGTTCTTATCGCTCTTAAGGAGGTTGTCAAAATCAACTAGCGGTTTCAATATGTTACCTTCTAGGAATTTATAAGTGAAGGAATACCCTTTATCAATAAAGATTGCACCCAGCAAAGCTTCCAGGGCATTGCCATAAAGGGTTTCAGAACTTTTAGGATTATAATTTAAGCTGGGATCGTACTGTAGGAAGCTGGGGATTCCTAAGGCTTTACTCCAATTATTGAGTGTAGAGCGGTTAGCAAGGTTTGCTCGCATCTTGGTGAGGTCTCCTTCATCCACGTCTGGAAATTTGTGAAAAAGGATTTCCGCTAAAATATTACTCAGAACTGCATCTCCCAAAAATTCTAGTCGCTCATTGTGCTGCCCTTTATGAGGAGATGACCGGTGAGAGAAAGCGATTTGATACAATGCTGTATTACCAGGCCTAAAACCGAATTGGTAAAAGACGCTCGCATCGAAGTGATTCGAATTCTTAAAAAGGAGTGGAAGATATTGAGCTAGGCGTTTTAGCAACGCAAAAGGATTTAGAAATCCTCAAATTTTTTGAAGATCAAAGAGGCATTATGTCCACCAAATCCGAACGTATTGGTCATGGCATAGCTAACCTTTCTATGCTCAGCCTCGTGGAAAGTCAGGTTAAGGTTGGGATCAATATTGGGGTCATCCTCAAAATGATTAATGGTAGGAGGAACGGTATCCTCAGCCGCAGCCATGACTGTAGAGACCGCTTCTATAGCACCGGCTGCTCCTAGTAAATGACCAGTCATGGATTTGGTAGAACTGATATTAAGGTTGTAAGCATGGTCACCAAACACCTGCTGTATAGCATTCAACTCTGCTATATCCCCTTGCGGTGTAGAAGTGCCGTGAACGTTTATGTAATCAATATCAGTGTAGTTAAGATCCGCTTCTGCCAGTGCATTTTGCATAACCAAGCAGGCCCCATCGCCATTTGGATCCGGGGCAGTCAAGTGATAAGCATCTGCTGACATCCCTCCACCTAATAGCTCTGCATATACTTTCGCTCCTCTGGCTCTTGCGTGTTCAAGTTCCTCTAAAACCAAGGAGCAACTTCCTTCACCTAGGACAAAACCATCTCTGTTATTGTCAAAAGGTCTTGAAGCCGTTTCAGGGTTATCATTCCGCTCAGAAAGGGCCTTCATGGAATTAAACCCGCCAATAGCAGCCTCTATGATAGAAGCTTCCGAACCCCCTGTAATCATTGCATCATTCTTTCCCCACTTAATGTAATTGTAAGCTTCTGTGATGGCATTTCCTGAAGATGCACAGGCTGATACAGTCGCATAATTGACTCCTTGTAAACCATAACGCATGGAAATATTACCAGAAGCTATATCGATGATCATTTTCGGAATAAAAAAGGGACTAAACTTAGGAGTTCCATCGCCTTTAGCAAAGTTGCTAACCTCATCCTGGAAGGTTTTCAGACCACCAATTCCAGAACCCCAAATTACCCCAATCCGGGTTTTATCCAATTGTTCAAAATCCAGATTGCCGTCCCGAACCGCTTCGTCAGTTGAAACCAAAGCGTATTGGGAGAAAGGATCTAATTTTCGCGATTCCTTGCGGTCAAAATAGTCACCTGCATTGTAATCCGTCACCTCACAAGCAAACCGTGTTTTAAAATTGCTGGCGTCAAAATGAGTGATGGGGGAAGCTCCACTCTTTCCCGCTAGGAGGTTTTGCCAGAAAGTTGGAAGGTCAGCGCCTAATGGCGTAAGCGCTCCAATACCTGTAACAACGACTCTTCTGTTGCCCATTCAAATAATAGTGGTAAAAGGGTGAGTTATTAAGTTGCTTCGTTACTCTCACTTTGGTTGCTATTCAATTGCTCCTCGAGGTAGGAGATAGCTTGGCCTACCGTTGTAATATTCTCCGCCTGCTCGTCTGGAATGGAAACGTTAAATTCTTTCTCAAATTCCATGATGAGCTCCACGGTATCGAGGGAATCTGCACCTAAGTCATTGGTGAAGCTGGCTTCAGAGGTTACTTCGTTTTCATCAACTCCCAGCTTTTCTACAATGATGGATTTTACCTTAGTTGCAATGTCTGACATTATCCTATGTTTTTAACTTTTGATGAAGCAAAGGTCTAAAAAAGGCACATCAAATAAAAATGTTTTGGACAGCGCTTTTTTCGTGCTTTTCATGATTAGTCATAATGAATCAAGTCGAAGCAAAATTATAAATTTTGATCAAAGTAACTCTTTACCTTAGTTTTTTTGGACGCTGCGCTTATTCGCAGAATAATTAAGCTCTCCTGCGTCTGTTAAAAGGGCGTAGGCATGAACATTTACAATAACCTATCTAAAGTATTGATGGCTAACTTTTGAAGTGCCATCACATGCTACAAATTCATCTACTAGGGCTAAATTTGTGGTAAAGTTCTGATCCCTGATAAATAAACCTTAAAGAAGCACATTCTGCCTTGATTGATCCCTGTTTTAATCGCACGAAAGTCATTGCAACGGTAGGCCCCTCATGTTCCGATCGTATTACCCTTGAAAAAATGATTGGAGCCGGGGTAGATGTTTTTAGACTAAATTTCTCCCACGGAACCCATAAGGAACATAAGCAGGCTATAAATACCATAAGACAGATTAATCGTGAAAACAAATTACACGTTTGTATTTTAGCTGATTTACAGGGCCCTAAGCTTCGCATTGGCCATGTGCAAGGCGAGCATGCTTATTTAAAAGAAGGTAAGGAAGTGGTATTCACCACAAAGGAACAGGATAGCTCTTCAGAAACCCTTTACATCAACTATCCCCAATTCCCTAGAGATGTGGCGATCGGTGATAAGGTTCTTTTGGATGATGGTAAAATAGAGCTGGAAGTTACCTCTACCGATCAGGATACCACTATAAAATCAAAGGTCCTACTAGGGGGGTATATCGCATCTAACAAAGGTGTAAACTTACCAGACACTGACGTTTCTCTACCATCCCTTACGGATAAGGATCGCTCTGATCTTGCTTTCTCCTTAGAGCAGGAGGTAGAATGGATTGCCCTTTCTTTTGTAAGGTCACCTGATGACGTCATGGAATTACAAGAAATTATTCAAGAGGCTGGTAAATTCTCTAAAGTAATAGCCAAGATAGAAAAACCGGCTGCGGTCCAGCGTTTGAATGAAATTATCAATGCCTCGGACGGGATTATGATTGCCCGCGGGGATTTAGGGGTAGAAATTCCTATTGAAGAACTGCCTTTAGTGCAAAAGCGGATTTTGGGGCAAAGCATTAAGGATGCTAAGCCCGTCATCATAGCTACCCAGATCATGGAAAGCATGATTGAAAATCCCAAACCAACCCGTGCTGAAAGTAGTGATGTGGCTAATGCCGTTTTGGACAGTGCTGACGCGCTTATGCTTAGCGCTGAAACATCCATTGGGAAATATCCTGTTGCCGTCATTGATCACATGGAAAAAGTTATCCACGAAGTGGAGGAAAAGGGAGATATTTACAATTATACCACCCCTATTGGTCACGGTCAGGATTCACACCTATCTGATGCCATATGCCAGAATTCGGTTCATTTAGCTAACCAGGTTAATGCCAAGGCTATTATCGGTATGACCAAATCGGGTTATACTGCTTTCAAGACCTCCAGCCATCGCCCACGGACTAGTATCTTCATCTTTTCCCACAATAATATGCTTCTTAATACTTTGAGCCTGATCTGGGGCGTACGTGGTTTTTATTACGACCGTTTTATAAGCACAGATCAAACATTTGAAGATGTTATTGACATTCTTAAGAGGGAAAACTTTCTGGAAGCGGGTGACGTGGCTGTAAACACAGCTAGTATGCCCATCCATGAAAAAGGAAAAACCAATATGATCAAATTAAGCATGGTTCGTTAATATTATAAAGCTTAATAAAAAAATATCCTATGACGATTGACACTAACCTTTTTGAAAAGGTTTGCCAAACACCCGGTACCTCAGGATTTGAGCACCGCATTCGAAACCTTATCGTTGAAGAAATACGTGATTTAGTGGATGATTACTCCATCGATAACATGGGTAATCTTATTGCCTTTCGCAAAGGTGATTCGGATAAGCGAGTGATGTCCGCTGCCCATATGGATGAAATCGGCTTTTTGGTTAAACACATTGATGACAATGGTTTTATACGATTTCAAACCATAGGTGGATTTGACCCGAAAACACTCACAGCTCAAAAGGTCATTGTTCATGGAACTGAAGATTTAGTGGGTGTAATGGGTACTAAGCCTATCCACGTCATGAGTGATGAAGAGCGCAAACAGCTTCCCAAAGCAAAGGATTACTATATAGACTTAGGCTTGAGCAAGGAGGAAGTTCAGCAATATGTATCTTTAGGGGATCCCATAACACGCAAAGGGGAATTTTTGCAAATGGGAAACCATCTGAGCTGTAAATCACTGGATAACCGTGCTTCCGTTTATGCTTTGATTCACGCATTGCGAGATCTGAAAGGTCATACACTACCTTATGATTTTTACGCAGTTTTCTCTGTTCAGGAGGAAGTAGGCCTTAGAGGTGCAGCTTCTGCCGCCCATCAATTAGATCCTGATTTTGGTATTGCCTTGGATACAACTATCGCATTTGATACACCTGGTAGTGCCCCGCAAGATCAAATAACCAAACTTGAGGACGGAACAGCTATAAAAGTAATGGACTCTGCCACTATTTGTGACCATCGAATGGTCCAGTATCTCAAAAAAGCGGCAAGCGATGCAGGATTAACCTACCAAATGGAAGTTTTGAGCGGTGGCGCCACTGATACCGCTATGCTGCAGCGAATGGGTAAGCAGGGAGCAATAGCAGGAGCTATCTCTTTACCAATACGCAACATGCACCAAGTTATTGAGTTAATCAACAAGGATGATCTTTCTAATTCAGTAAAACTACTCAAGGAAGCGATTTCAAAACTCAATAAATTTGACTGGAGTCACTTCTAACTAACCGTTGAAATTTGCGGCTAGCAAGCGAATTAGTTTTTTATTTAAATTTGTTGATAGTCACGAAAACAATGGGCTCAATTTTTTCATTTATTTTAAGAACCCTAAGCCATTAAGCTAGAATGGGTGATATTAATTAACTGACTCGATAAGCATAACATTAAAAACACCAATTGAAATTTAAACACCAAAATAATTATGCCTGAAGCTAAAGCCCAGTCTCTTCGCTTTAATGTTCAGAATAAAGAGCAGCGGCGCTTTTTCTCAACCCTTAATAAGCGAATAAACCAGTATTTTAAAGAAAATGGGTTATCGAAAAAGGCCAATACCGAGATGGTTGTTAAGTCAATTGTTTTTATTGCTACATACCTTGGTGGTTATGCTTTACTTCTTATACTTCAGCCCAACTGGGGCTTAGCGATGTTTCTTTGGGGTATTATGGGATTTGGGATCGGTGGTATCGGCATGAGCATTATGCATGATGCCATTCATGGCGCTTACTCTAAGAAAGATTGGGTAAACAAAATGATGGGGTATAGCCTCAATTTGACGGGAGGTGCTTGTATCAACTGGTACTGGCAACATAATTACCTACACCACACCTACACCAACATTACTGATTGGGATGAGGATATTGAAGATAAGGGTGCTTTAAAGTTTTCGCCTCATACGCCAACGAAGCCATTTCATCAGCTTCAAAAAGTTTATGCTTTTTTCTTTTATGGGCTCCTTACTTTATATTGGGTCATTGGCAAAGATTTCGTCCAGTTTTTCAGGTACACGAAAAATGGTGTAAATAAATATGGCAGAAGCAAAACCATCCTCATTTTCTGTCAGATTGTTTTACTAAAAATCCTCTACTTTATAGGATTCTTCGTGATACCAATTGCGGTTTTTAACATTCCATGGCCACAAGTGCTCGTTGGCTTTTTATTAATGCACTTTATTGCCGGTATCATTTTAACCGTGGTATTTCAGCTCGCTCATTCGGTTGAAGGAGCTGATCATCCTCTGCCGGATGATAACAATAACATCCAGAACGCTTGGGCTATTCACGAAATGAATACGACTGTGAATTTTGCCACTGATAACAAGCTTCTTTCATGGTACGTAGGGGGATTGAACTACCAAGTGGAGCATCATCTTTTTCCTCAAATATGCCATGTTCATTACCCTAAAATAGCACCGATAGTGCGTCAAACGGCTAATGAGTTTGGTGTTACTTACATGAATAATCCTACATTTTTTGGTGCAGTTCGCTCACACCTTAAATTGTTAGAGAGATGTGGTAAATTACCTGATATGGATGAAGCTATTGTGTAATAAAGGAAAGAACACCATTACTAGCCTTCTTGCTTGTTTTAGTGTGATTATTAATTCGTTTTTCAAGTTGTAGCTTTGGTACTTATAGCTTAAAGGTAATGGTAAGATGGAGGGAAATCTGAATATGCAATCCTTAGGCAGGGGGCAGCAAAAACCTATCCTGCAAAACAAAAATGCGCCAGCTGTTTGTCAGGATGCGGTTACTTATGCCTTAAGTTTTTTCCCGGAGCTTAAAACGGTTCCCATTCAATTCCACCACAAGTCTGCAGTCTTACCACATAAGAGCCGCCCGACTTTTCGAACTGTTTTCCGAAGAGCTAATAAAAACCGGATTTATAAAGTTACGATAGCCGCTAATACCGTTCCTGAGCTTACTCCGCTGATTTTCGACAACTTGACTTTCAATGAGCAAGTAGGATTGATAGCCCATGAATTAGCTCACATAACACAATTCCAGCAATCATCAACATTCGGCCTTTTGAAAAAAGCCTTTGCTTATTTATCTCAAACCGCTAGGACTCAATTTGAGCAGGAAGCCGATAAAATAGCTATACAAAGGGGTTTAGGATGGGAGTTGTACGCTTATTCGAATGTTAGAGATAAAATTTCATCTGACAATCCTGTTGTTGAATACCTATCAAAGTTTTACCTCTCACCGGAAGAAATCATGCAGTACATGCGCAATTTGAAGCGTTCTTCTAAAGTCGATTTTCTGATTGATCTTACAAACTGCCTCAACTAGATCGGGTTCGATAGGTGGTGTTCGGCATGTTCAGT
Organism: uncultured Sphingobacteriales bacterium; assembly: GCA_964542585.1. Classification (GTDB taxonomy): domain Bacteria; phylum Bacteroidota; class Bacteroidia; order CAILMK01; family CAYYUA01; genus CAYYUA01. Next base: position 40,591 of record CAZIUI010000004.1, read on the forward strand.
GAATCTTGTAGAATAGGCTATTGTTAGGTGAATTTCTTCAAAGTTAATGGTAATCCCATTTTAAATCCTATTCCATAAGGCCTAATAAATAAAAACTAAAGGAAGAAAGCCTTCTTACTTAACACCTTTGGAGAGCTAGCTTGCTAGAACAGCAGTTAATGTTCTTCCTGATTATGCTTAAGAACTTCAGGATTATACTTGATTGGTGAAAATACGTAAAGCATAATCGCCCGGCTTAAGCGGAAGTTGTATGGAGAAAGGATAAAAAGTACACTTACGATTAAACCAATATATAGCCACATGTTCCCACTAAAAGTGAGGGTATAAATCAACAAAGCTGTTACAACGCTAATCCCCACTGTCAGAGCGTAAGATATGTACATTGCTCCCCAGAAAAAGCCTGGCTCAATTTCGTACGTCAGGCCACAAGCTGGACAATGGGTGTACATATCCATAAAACCCGCTGTGTACGTACCACTCTTGAAAAGATCACCTTTTCGGCATCTGGGGCACTTTAAGGATAAAGCAGACTGAAGAGGATTCAAGCGTTCTTTATTTTGCTATTACGATACCAAACAATTCCTATAACACCAGCTGCCAGGTAAGGCAAGGCTAACAGGTAAAGAACGCCTTGATTAAGGGTTGATGCAATGGCTGTATCATTCCTGGAATTGGCGTTTTCCGCGCTTTTCTTACACATGGCGCATTGGCTTTTACCCGTAATCGGTGCTCCTGCAAAAAATAGAAGCAAGCTTACCGTCATCATTATTTTCAAAACCTTCCGCTTCATAACTTTAAAATTTAAGGGTTCAAACTGGGTAATAAGGGGATATCATCAAATAAACGATCACCCCGGTAGCACTAACATATAACCAGATCGGTAAGGTCCATTTTGCAATTTTTTTGTGTTTGTTGTAATCCATTCGCCATGCTCGAAATACGGTTACCAAGGCAAGCGGGACAATTACTATTGCAAGTAAAATGTGGGTGATCAAAATGAAATAATAGGAATAAGCTAGGATACCGGAACCACCGTACGAGGTGTGAGGAGATCCGTAATGGTACGTTAGATACGATACCAGGAACAGCACTGATAACACAAAAGCGCTCACCATGAATGATTGATGGATCTTAAAGCTTCTTTTTCTTATCGCAATAAACCCGGCAACTAGACAAATAAACGTGAGCGTATTGATGTAAGCATTGAGCTCAGGTAGTAAATATATCTGCTCACTAACAGGAGCTGACATTCCCTGAGACTGCACCAATAAAAGCCCTACAATTAAAACTACTAATACAGATATCCCTCCAATAATTCCTAGCCATGTTTTTTCATTGACGGGTTGCATATTGCAGGTTTTGTTTTACAAAAAGAACACGGATTTCATCTTTGAGTTTTTTAAAATCTTGTTGGTTGCTTCCTTTGTAAGCTCCTCTAATGCGTCCTTTTTTATCCACTAAAAATAAACCGCTTTGAGATGTTATAGGACCTTTGACTCCTTTTAATGAAGTGGTATCGGTTTTATTTTTGAAATGAAAGCCTTGACGCAGTAATTGCCTTGTGGTATTCGAAGATGTGCGACCTAGATGCCATTGATCATTGCGAATATTCATGGTACTATCAAATTGCTGAAGGTCCCGCATTAAATCAATATTCGGTTCTATCGTTAAAGATACAATCCGAAGATTATCTAGCCTTTTGTATTCATCACCTAAGCTTTTCAGCTTCCTAAAAATTTCAGGGCAATCTCCTGGGCACCCCGTTTTGAAAAAATGGAATACAAAATTCTTATTCTGTAGCTCTTTGTTTAAGCTGAGGGTATCCCCTTGGTGACTGTAAAAGCGGAAATTTGGTAACTTATGGAAAAGCGTATCACCTGATTGTTTTACCTGAACCGGACCGTAATAGGGTAAAGATTGATAGTGGTTTTCTCCGGTCCTTAATAACAATGTAATAAAAAGGGGAATTGCTAATAAAGAAGCAATGACAAGCCCCGTTTTTACTCGTATATCCTTCAATAAACTGCTTTTGCCCATCCCCTCAGCTTTACAAAAACGACTCTACTTAATCCCCTCATAGATCAAAAGGGCGATCATGTAAAAAATAAACAAAAAAGGAATGACTATCGAGTACATCAGGTGCAGGCGTTCATGCTTAAGGTGCATGAAGTAGGCTATAATATAGAACGCCTTTAAGAAAGTAAGAAATAAAAAGATAAGGGTTCTGGCAGTCCCGGATTCCATTGTAAAAGCAATCAAAAATTCCAGGGCTGTAAGTAACGTGAGTACAATAGCGGCATAAAAGATTTCCCGCTTATTAGAGTGAGGTACGTGTAATCCTTTTGTTGTTTCGTGACTTTCCATATCAATGACTGACTTTTAGCATCAGCTAAATAACGAAATAATGGCTAAATAAGGTAAAACAAGGTAAATACAAACACCCAGACTAAATCCACAAAGTGCCAATAAAGACCAATTTTTTCTACCATTTCATAGTGCCCTCGCGATTTGAAAATCCCCTTGGCCGTCATCAAGTATGCGATTAGAACAAGGATAATACCACTAAACACGTGAAATCCGTGGAAACCCGTAATAATAAAAAATAACTGGCCAAACATAACGTCACCGTAATGATTACCTGAGATCGTGGTACCGTGTGAAATCATGTGAGTCCACTCCATGGCTTGGCAACCTAAAAATGTAGCACCTAATAGAACGGTCCCAATGAGGTTCCATTTAACTCCTTTCTCATCGTGGTTTTGCCCTGCTTCCACGGCTAGTACCATGGTAAGGCTTGAAAGGATAAGAATAAACGTCATTAGGCCTACAAATACCAAAGGAGCACCACTACTGACTACAAAAGGAATACTATCAAAAACTTTTTCCGGGTTCGGCCATGTAGTAGAACCCATCCTTAAAAAGCCGTAGATCAGTAGCAGGGAAGAAAAGGTGAAGGCATCGGAAAGCAGGAAAAACCACATCATTAGCTTGCCGTAACTAGAGCCAAAAGGTAACCGGTTACCTTCCCATACATTTTCTTGTTGCGTTTGAACTGTCGTTTCAGTTGCCATTTTTCAAAAACTGGTTTTGCTCAACGAAGGACGTACAAAAATACAAATAAATAGACCCAAAGCCCACCCAAAAAGTGCCAGAATGTTGTACACAGGTTTATTTTTAAGAGGGAATTGGCATGTATTTGAAAACGGTGGGCCGAGTAAAGACTACTAACCAGAAACAGCACGCCACCTAAGATGTGAACTCCATGCATGATGGAAATGATATAAACAAAGGATCCGGAAGGATTGCCCACATAATAAACACCTTGCTTGATCAAAGCCTGCAATCCAGCGTACTGATTGAATAAAAAACCTACGCCTAGCAAAAAAGTCAACCACAAGAATACCCGCAATTGGGTTAATTTGTTTTTTTTTGCTGCAAAATAGGATAGCTGCATAAATACACTGCTGACAATAACTAATAAGACCGACCAAAAAAAGACCTCCGGAAGTTGAAAAACTTCCCAGTTACCTTCAGCTCTTCGAACAATGTAAGCACTTGTAAAGGCCCCGAAAAGCATAAGAACTACCGCCAAAAAAAGCCACATCGTGAATTTAAGTGGATGAATACGGTAGTAAGAGGTCTGTTTTTGGATATTTTCTGGAGCCATGGTATTAAGTAAGGAATTGATCAAAAAAGAAAATGATCAGAATCAGGGGCAAATACATAAAAGAACCGAACATCAGTTGTAAGGCAGAACTATTCTTGAGATCATAAAACAACTTAGACGACTGAAAGAAGAATAAACAACTCAGGATCATGCAACCAATTGCTGCCCAGGATGAGAGGTATCCCAACATTGCCGGCACCAAGGAAATAGGAATAAGTACCAGGGTTAGCATCATGATCTGAATGGCTCCAATACGATCTTTATTGGATCCCATGGGTAAAAGTTTAATACCTGCCTTATCGTACTCTTCCTTCATTACCCATGCAATGGCCCAGAAATGGGGAAACTGCCAAAAAAACTGAATCGTAAATAAGATAACTGCTAATGCTGTTATTTCACCGCTGGCAGCAACAAAACCTGACATTGGAGGTATAGCACCAGCTATGGCCCCAACAAAAACAGCAATGGGATTGACTTTTTTAAGGGGAGTGTAGGCAAAGGCATATATCAACAACCCCATTAAGGCAAGCGAAGCGCTTAGTTGGTTGAGTAACAACCCCATTAAACTCACCCCTGCAATGCCCATGATCAAGGATGCTACTAGAGCCTCCCGTACTTCCATGCGTCCATCAGCAAGGGGCCTGCTGGCTGTACGGGACATGAGTTTATCGGATTCTTTTTCAAGGATCTGATTGATAGCATTACTGGAACCTACAACCAAAAAGCTACCGATGGTTAAGGCTACCAGTTGTGACCATGCTATACCCTGCGTGGAAGCCAGAAGAAAGCCCACTACGGCAGAAAAAACCACAAGCCCCGTTAAACGAAGCTTTACAAGCTGAGTATAATCCTTTGCTTTAGTTTTAGAAATCCCAAATGTTTTGGTGGGCAGACCCTTATCTGCGATCATACCTTGTCATTGTAGAAAGACGGGAAAGCCGTTATTTAACGGCTTTCCTCTTCTGTTGGTGTTGTTTCCGGAGCTGCTGATTCTTCTTCATCTTCTCCAATACCCTTTTGATGCTCTAGTGGGCTATAATCCTCACGGGTATAATCAACACCATTATTGAGATCCTCATCGGTAATAGTTTGAGGTAGAAAATCAGCTTTTACACTTGGATGGCTGTAATCATAGGGCCAGCGATTAACAATCGGGATATTTCTCTCCCAGTTCCCATGGCCGGGAACAAGTTTTTCAGTAGTCCATTCCAAAGTATTAGAACCCCATGGATTACGAGTGGATTTTTCGCCCCTAAACATACTCATGAAGAAGTTATACAAGAAAAAGCCTTGTGCCAAAAATCCAAGGATTGCAGCAATGGTTATAAAGCTATTCAAATCAACCCATTCATTAAAGGCATTAAAACTGGTAAAAGAATAATACCGCCTGGGTACACCGTCTACTCCCATAAAGTGCATGGGAAAGAAAACAAGGTAAACTGAAGAAAAGGTTAACCAGAAATGAAGGTATCCTAGCTTAGCATTAATGTGCCGCCCGAACATTTTAGGGAACCAGTGATAAACACCAGCAAACATCCCGAACATGGATGCAGCTCCCATCACGATATGAAAGTGAGCAACTACAAAGTAGGTATTGTGAAGCTGGATATCCAGGGTATTGTTACCCAGGAATAATCCCGTTAAACCACCCGTAATAAAAACCGAAACGAAACCAATACTCCAAAGCATCGCGGGCGTAAAGTTAAGTTTCCCTTTCCATAAGGTGGCTAAATAGTTGAAAACTTTTACAGCTGAAGGAATCGCGATTAGCAAGGTAGTAAAAAGGAAAACAGACCCTAAGAATGGGTTCATGCCGGTCGTAAACATGTGGTGACCCCATACTAGGAAAGAAAGAATGGATATACCGAATAACGAAAGGATCATTGCCCTGTAACCGAAAATAGGCTTTCGGGAATTGGTAGCCAGGACCTCCGAAACGATACCCAGGGCTGGTAGTAATACAATATAAACTTCAGGGTGACCTAAAAACCAGAACAAATGCTGCCAAAGCAGAGGGCTTCCTCCTGTTTGATTAACCAGCGGTTCACCACCAATAAAAATGTTGCTGAGGTAAAAGGAAGTGCCTAAACTACGATCTGAAATCAGTAAAACAGCCGCTGCAAAAAGGACGGGAAAAGTTAAAAGCCCCAATATAGCTGTGAATAGCAGGGCCCAAATGGTAAGAGGCAGGCGTGACAAAGTCATGCCTTTAGTACGCATGTTTAAGATCGTGCTTATGTAATTTAGCCCTGCTAAGGCAATTGCTGCTATAAATATTGCCATTGAGATCAACCACAGCGTCATACCCAAACCTGAGCCTGGCATAGCCTCAGGGAGAGCACTGAGGGGAGGATAAATTGTCCATCCGCCAGAAGCAGGGCCGGCTGATACGAACATAGAACCAACCATGATAACAGATGAAACAAAGAATAGCCAATAGGACAGCATATTAAGAAAAGGCGAGGCCATATCTCTGGCCCCTATTTGCAAGGGGATTAACATATTGCTAAAGGTTCCAGAAAGGCCCCCCGTTAGGACAAAAAATATCATAATGGTACCGTGCATGGTAACCATTGCCAGGTAAAAGCCCGGGTCAATGGTTCCGCCTTCAGCCCATTTACCAAGGATACTTTCAAGCCAGGGAAAAGATTGATCGGGATATCCTAGCTGTAATCTGAATAAGGATGAGAGCAAACCACCGATCAATCCCATTACGATAGCAGTGATCAAGTATTGCTTAGCAATCATCTTATGATCGGTACTAAAGATGTACTTGCTTATAAAACTTTCTTTGTGTTCGTGCTCGTGCTCTTCTGCATGGGCATTGGTTACCGCTTCAGCGCTCATAAAGTCAATAGTTTAATGTTTCTACTACTTTAGTTACTTACTTGCAAATTGTTCTAACTTCTCTTGAAAGGTAGATTGCTCCTTTAGCCATTCATCCATATTTTCTTCTTCCTCTACAACAACATTAGCTTTCATGTTGTAATGCGCTGCCCCACAAACTTGATTACAGGCCAGAACATAGTTAAACTCTTCATTATCCACTTGTTCTTTCATTTCACTACTGCTGATGGTGGGAGTAAATTTGAAAGTGTTATTCATACCGGGCTGGGCATACATTTGCACCCTGAAGTGCGGTAAAAAAACACTGTGGATGACATCTCTTGAGCGGATCTTAAGTTGAACTTGCTTATCTTTTGGTAGGTGGAGTTCACTTGTAACAATATCGTCTTTAGCATTCGGATCATTGGGATTAAGGCCTAAGGGGTTTTCACCAGGCTTAGTTCGGGTAAAATCATATTCTCCCAATTTACCATCTTCACCGGGATACCGGAATTTCCAGTTGAACTGGTATCCGTAAACCTCAATTACTTGTGCTGTATCTTTGGGTTCGGAATTAATATTCTGCCAACTTACAAATCCCATAATTATGAGGATTGCTAGAGAAATAGCGGGAATTGTTGTCCAGAACATCTCTAGTTTATCATTTACGGGATAATACAGCGCTTTTTTATTTGTTCCTTTGTTTCGATACCGGTAAGAAAAGAAGAATAGAAGAAATTGGGTAACAAGGAACATTATTCCCGTAATGACCAAGGTTACCATGAAAAGTTGATCCATGTTTTCCCCATGAATCGAAGCAGCTTCGGGTAATAAATACTGCGTGTGAATGTCATACTCCCAGATGATACCTATCAATCCTGCCACAAAGAAAATCCCGAATAAATAGGCGTTAATCTTATTCCAGTTCACACTTGGGAGCTTTTTATTGATATTAAGGGCTTTCCCAAGTATATTGAGTGAAATGAACAAAAGCACAATCAGAAGGAGTGTACCGATAAAAAGAAGGGACTTGAAAAGCCCGTCATTCATAATACTACCATCAGCGTAGATGTTGCTTGGCTGACTTTTTCCGCCTCCTCCGGCTGAAGCCTTCGCTTGCTGTGCTTTTTTGGTTTCTTGTTTTATATAGGCCAGAACCGATTTAACCTCTTGGTCATTAATCGGCATTGGCGGCATAATAGTTTGATTGTACTCGTTAAAAATCTTTACAGCATACTCATCCCCGGATTCTATCATTTTTTGAGAATTCTTAATCCAGGGTATTAACCACTCTTGAGATTTACGCTGATTAATGCCAGCCAGGGCAGGACCAACTAACTTTTGGTTGATTTTGTGACACTGGGTACAGTGCTTTTTGTAGAGCTTTTTGCCTTCAGCTTTGGATACGCCATCACCATTAGCGCTTTCAGATTTTTCTGTTTGCTTGGATTCTTTACCATCCTCCTGGGCTGTTACTTTAATAGGGTTACTTACGAGTAGTAAAGCTGAAATAATCAGTAAAATTAAATCTTTCAATCGTAGTAGCATTGTGGTAAAGTCTTTTACAGCGACTAGCTTAAATGTCCTTAACTAAAGCTTGAACTAGTTTTTAAGTAAATATTTATGTATACATTCTAATAACCAAGTAAAATAATGCTTTGTTTAAGCTATTTTTCACCTATCATAAATTACTTGCCTTGTAAAAAAGTACGGTTGAAATGGTTTTTTCCAAACCTTCAACACCTAACAAATATTTTGAAACAATTACCCTGTCATCAATGACATTGATCATATTGAATCTTTACATTTGGTGCAAAATTAAGCAAAGGCTTGGATGGTTGCTGCCCAAAAACAAAAAACTTACGCCAAGGCTGTTAAGGAGAAAGGAAAAGCCCTTGGTTTTGACGCTATCGGTATTGCACAAGCAGGTTTTTTAGAAGAAGAAGCCCCGCTTTTGGAGCAGTGGCTGAATCAGGGCCAGCATGGCAAGATGACCTACATGGAGCGTAATTTTGACAAACGACTGGATCCGCGCAAACTAGTGGATAATGCAAAGTCTGTTATTTCCGTTCAGTACAACTATTTTCCGGGAAAGCCGGAACCGCAAACAAGCAACTATAAAATTTCAAAGTATGCCTATGGGCGGGATTATCACAAGGTTTTAAAAAAACGGCTTAAGGAATTATTCAACTACATCCAGGATGAAATCGGAACCGTCAATGGGCGGGTTTTTGTGGATTCAGCTCCTGTAATGGATAAGGCCTGGGCAAAACACAGTGGAACAGGGTGGCAAGGAAAAAATAGCAATGTACTTAATAAGCACACGGGATCCTTTTTCTTTCTGGGAGAGCTCATAATAGATTTACCATTGGAACCTGATGCTCCGGCTGCCGACCATTGTGGAAATTGTACCAAATGCATTGATGCTTGCCCAACCCAAGCTATAACGCCCTACAAGGTAGACGCCAATAAATGTATCTCCTACTTGACTATTGAGCTGAAGGAGAAGATACCGGAAGAGTATCATTCAAACATGGAAGGATGGATTTTTGGCTGTGATATCTGCCAGGACGTGTGTCCCTGGAATAAGTTCGCAAAACCGCATCAGGAGCCAGACTTTAATCCCCGCGCTCCGATAGTTGACTTTAATGACCGTGATTGGGAGGAGATGACCGAGGAGGTTTTTCAACAACATTTTGAAGGTAGTCCCCTAAACCGTGCTAAGCTAGAAGGTCTGATGAAAAATATTAAAGCCGCTAAAAAAAGTGTGAAAAAATTAATCTCCCGCTCATAATATTTAGCGCTTCTTTGTGTTTATGATCTTAAAAGTAGTTCGCCGGTTTTTAGCCCGTCCTTCTTTTGACTCATTGGAAGCTATGGGGTTCCGCTGGCCATAACCTTTGTATTTTAACCGATCTTTATCAATTCCCTCTTTTTTCCATAGATAATTATATACCGCCTTTGCTCGCTTTTGAGAAAGCTCCTTGTTATAGCTTTTACTGCCTTGATTATCCGTATGGCCTTGAATTTCAATTTTAGTTGAAGGGTTTTTGCTTAAAAATAGGGCTAGTTCAGTAAGCTCAGCTTTAGAAGTTGATTTGAGGTGATGCTTATCAAGTTCAAAGAAGATGTTTTTAAGCCGACCCGTCTTGCCTTTTTGAATAGGGTATAAGCCGATGTTCAGGTGGTAAGGCCTGGCTGAATCATAACGTTTAAGCCTAATGGGTTCCGTATGCAAAAGGTAACCTTTTTTTGTTACGGCTACGGCATAGTTATGATCAGAATGAAGCGGTAGCATAAAGCGCCCGCTACCTTTAGCTGACTGAGTGCTAACCATCACTTGCCCGGTGCTAAGGTTCCGGATTCGAATATCGGCTTGCAGATTTTGGCGGGTGATCGCATCTTCTACCTTACCATTTACATAGGTTACGGCCTTAGCAGCCGCTTTCTCAGGCAGTTTAAAACGGTACAGGTCTAATGCTCCATAACCTTTTTTAGGCTTTTCTGAAGCAAAGTAAGCTGTACGACCATTACTACTGACAAATAAGCCGATATCATTTCCTTTGGTATTAATCGGGTAGCCAAGGTTTTTAGGCTTTGAGAATTTCCCATTTGGCTTTTTGGTAGCGTAAAACAGATCAGATTTGCCCATGCCCATGTGACCCGTGGATGAAAAGAACAGGGTTTGATTATCGGCATGAATAAATGGGGATTGTTCCGTTTTATTGGTATTAATATTCGAGCTTAACCTTTCAGGGCTCCCCCATGATCCATCGTCTTGACGTTTGCTACGGTAAATATTTAGTTCTCGTCCGCCTTTTCCGCGATCTGAAGCAAAATATAAAGTTTGCCCATTGAAGCTTATCGAGGGCTGCGTTTCTTTAGCAGGCGTATTGATCGGTTGCCCAAGGTTCTGAGGGCTCTTCCAGCGTCCTTTGGATTTTCTTGCAATGTAAAGGTCGCAGCGACCTCTGGTATCAGGCCATTGGCAGCCGGTAAAGATAATATATCGACCATTAGGGCTAACAGTAATGGCTCCCTCATTCCGCTTACTATTAAGGTTACCATTTGGTTTTGCAGATTCAGACCACTCGTTATCCTTTAATTGACTTTGGAAGATATCCTCGTTAAAAGCAAACTGGCCAAATCTCCCCTGACGCTCTTTCTCAGTTTCCAGCCTTCGGGTAAAATAAAGGGTCTCTCTGTCAGTGGTTAATACAGGCCAGTACTCGCTGTGCTTGCTATTAACGCCCTTGCCAAGGTTTTTAGGATTAAACTCTACAGGGTTTGCTTTTTGCTGCGCACGGAATAAGGCAGTATCCCTCCGATTCCGAGCTAGTTTGCGGTAGTGGGGTTTGATTTCCTCAAAATTTAAAAACCCTTTAAAACGCTTGTGGGCTTTTTTATACATTCCGTTCACGTAATAATCGGAAGCGAGGTTGTAATAAGAATTGGGGAAAGCGGGACGTTTTTTGATGAGGGTTTTCAAAACCTTACGCCTTGGTTTGTGATCGTCCTGGCGAAAATGGATGGTCGCTAAAGTCATGTAGGGCTCAATGTAAGAGGAATCCTGCCTTATAGCCTTTTTTAGGAGCGGAATAGCACTTTCATAGTCCTTATTATAAAAATATTGCTTGGCAGCATTATGAGTTTCTTGCGCTTCTGGATCTACTTGCTTTTTGCTTTTATCTCCAAACTGAGCCTGCGCGGGAACGGCTACAATAAGCCCGTAAGCTAAAAGGGCTGCTAATGTTCCAAGGGTTTTGCAAGTGACCATAAAGCATTTTAACCTTCTTTATTCTCAAAAACTCAATTCTGACAAGCTAGTATCCAATCAAAACCTTTCAATGTTTAAAGGGTTTTTAACCCTAATTTTTATCACGGCCAAGGGTTCCTCGTTGATTTTCTACCTTTTGGGTTTAAGGCATTTTGCTTCAATCATTTAGCAGCTTGTATCCCATATCTAAAGAAATATGTTCTAAAAGGAGAATGGTTTAAGTGAGGGCTTACCGATGATTTTTAAAGGTTTCAAAAATCCTTAAGGTTGAATCCTAGCGAGGCCTACCTGCCATAAAATTATCAACCTTTAGCTGGCTTTTAGAAGATGGTAGCTTTTTTTTCCAACCTGGATCAGCATGTACCGGTTTTTTAATAGTTCATTCTGATCTAATGTTTCGTGTTGCTCAGGCTTTTTATGCTTATTGATGGTGATAGCTCCACTTTTTAAGCTTTTTTTAGCTTCACTTCTTGATGACTGAATAGTGGTGTGATAGGTTAAGAGGTCCAGAACCGGAATACCTGTTTCCAGCTCATTTTTTGAAACCTCAAACTGTGGAACATCAGCCATTGCAGAAAGCAATGTTTCTTCATCCAGTTCCTGCAGTTGCTCTAAAGTGCTTTTACCGAAAAGGATTCTGGATGCATCTTGAGCCCGTTTTAAGTCTTCCTCGGAGTGTACGAACTTGGTAACCTCTTCGGCTAGCCGCTGTTGTAATAGTCGTTGATGGGGAGCTGTGCGGTGATCCTCAATGAGCTTTTGAGTTTCGGCCTTATTCAAAAAGGTGAACATCTTTATGAAGCGTTCAGCATCTTCGTCACTGACGTTCAGCCAGAATTGGTAAAAATCATATGGAGAAGTATGGTAGCTGTCCAGGTAAATATTCCCTTTTTCGCTTTTACCGAATTTGGATCCGTCCGCTTTGGTAACCAATGGCGAAGTAACTGCATAGGCTTCTTCCTGGCTTAGCCTTCGGATCAACTCTACGCCCGCCGTTAAATTACCCCATTGATCAGATCCTCCCATTTGTACCCGGCAGCCATATTGCTCAAAAAGCTTGTAAAAGTCGTAAGCCTGCAAGAGTTGGTATGAAAATTCGGTGAACGAAATCCCGGATTCCAGGCGGCTTTTAACGGAGTCTTTAGCCATCATGTAATTTACCGTTAAATGCTTCCCTACTTCTCTTAAAAAATACAGGATGTTCATATCCTGGTACCACTCGTAATTGTTAACGAACTGAATAGCGGGACCATCATAAGAATTAAAAAATGACGCTAGCTGCTGGCGAAATTGGTTGACGTTGTGTTCCAGGGTGTATTGATCCAGCAAGCTGCGCTCAGCCGATTTACCGGAAGGGTCCCCGATCATACCTGTTGCACCGCCTAACAAGGCTATTGGCTGATGGCCAGCCCTTTGAAAATGCTTCAGAATCAGGATCTGAATAAGGTTACCGATTCCCAAAGAGGCTGAAGTGGGATCAAATCCAATGTAGCCAACTGCTTGATTTTGTTTTAAATATTGGTCTGTTTCAGGAATGAAATCATATAGTAATTCACGCCAGCGTAACTCTTCAATGAAATCCATGATGGTGTTAAATCTTTTTTACGAAATTACAAATAAGCCTTTTCTACCTGCTTTTTTTAGCCCAAAAGTAGGATTTGGAGTATATTGAACCGCTCATCTTCATCCGATTGTTTGGCAAAATGAAATAGGTGATATGAATTTTTTAGCTCATTTCTATTTTGATGGGGTTGCTAGTGCACCATACTACAACCTTGGATTAGTGTTGCCGGACTTGATGGGAATGGTTAAAAGGGGGTGGAAATTCAAGCAAAGTCACCTCCAAAACCATCTTTTTCCAGTTCATAAAGCCATTGCGAGCGGTGCATTAGCCCATCTCGAAATGGATGATTGGTTTCATAATACCAATTTTTTTGTCAAAAGCAGATCATTGGTGAAGGCAACCTTAGAAAAGGCAAGGGTTACCTATCCGCCTTACAGGCCGGGTTTTTTATCACATGTTTTACTTGAACTCCTCGTTGACCGCCTTATAGTCATGCATTACCCTGAAAAGGCTTCAGAATTTTACAATGAGCTAGCTAAGGTGGATCTTGAAAAGCTAAGGAGTTTTTTTGGAAGTATTGATCTACCCTTTGACGAGCATTTTCCTTGCTTTTTTACGCGATTCGTCAATAACCAATCTGCTTTCCGTTATGCTCAGGATTCAGCACTGCTTGAAGCCTTAAATCAAATATCAAGAAGAGTTTCGCAGCCAGTTTTTACTTCTACCCAAATGAATGACCTCAAAGCAAAGCTAAGGGACCTTGATCTCAATATGTTTTATAGTTTTGATAACCTCTTTAAAGATTAATATACCTAATACGAGAAAAGGCCTATCCTCTTTTTTTTCAACAATAAAAACTTCTGAACATAAGCCTTATGCGACTTTTGCTTCTTATACCTGCCATTTGTTTATTGTGTCCAATCATATCCATGAGTTCACCGGGTGATACTACTACTATCACCGCTCACCAAGGCACGGATATGACAAGCTATGGGGCCTATGATCAATGGACAAAATTTCCCTCCAAAAATAAGAGTTTCCGCAATGTTAATCTGACCTATACCCTGGGATGTGCCTCCTCAGGCTGCAGTGAATGGGACTACACTACCAGGGTAATAGCTTTGAAACCAACCGGAAAAATCGATTCTACTAAAAAGCAGCATCCCAATTTTAAGGTGAATGGCTCTGAAGAAGCCCCCATTAGTGTAAGTCGGAATCCAACTTACCAGGTTTATTATGATACGGTAAAGAATGCTGTAGATACTACTCAAAGGGATTCCCTTTTACTGGTGTCCTACAAAGTAGAAGGGGAAGGTGTCAAACCAATAGATACTGTTGTCCGCTGGCCTGCAGGTTATTTCCGTTACACCATTGATCAAAAAGGTAACCGGATAGACTCTACTTTGGTACAAAGTGACTCTACCTGGCAGGGAACTCAGTTAACGTACATAAAGACATCACCTGTCTTTAAAGAGATAGAATTATCCCGCGTAATTACGCCCTATGCCGGCTATATGCAAACATCAAGACAGGGATTTGATAACAGTTGGGAGCGTAAATACAGGTTTAATGTAACCGATTTTAGAAAATTGCTACGAGACTCGGTTAAAATCCGTGTATTCTATGAGGGCTACAGTTCAGGTTTTTCGGCTAGTATACGGTTTCATTTTGTAGAAGGGAAAGCAAGTAAGCGCGTTTCCAATGTTCAAAACCTTTATCAAGGCGGATTCCCCTACAAAAACCCTACAGCTTTTGAGCAAAATCAAATGCCACCCCAGTACGTAAAGCTTCCTCCTGATGTCGAGCAAGCGAAGGTCCGAGTGATCCCATCAGGGCATGGTTTTGATAACAACACCAATTGTGCAGAATTCTGCAAAAAACACTACAAGCTTAACGTAAATGGTAATGAGGTAGCTCGGCAGCTTATGTGGCGGAATGATTGCGGAAGTAATCCTATTTTTCCGCAGTCGGGTACGTGGTTGTTAGACCGGGCTAATTGGTGTCCGGGTAGCCGTGTTATTACCTATGAGCACAATATAACAGATGCTATAAAAGCCGGTAACAACAGCTTTAACCTTGATCTTGAGCCGATCAATTGGAATGGCGACCAGCGGCCTTCTTACAATTTTTCTGTTCAGTTAATTACTTATTCAGGCACACGTAACTCAGTGGATGCGGCACTTCAAGCAATTAAAGCACCATCCAATAAGGACGTCTATAGCCGGAAAAATCCAGCTGCTATGAATCCGGAGGTCGTGGTTAAGAATAAAGGAAAAAAAACCATCCAGCAGTTAGCTTTTAAATATGGCGCTGATGGTGCTGTTAATAATACCTACCAATGGGATGGAAGCCTGAAACCAATGCAAAAGCAAACAATTGAATTTCCAACTAAGATTAAAAATTGGCGCACAGATGGTAGGAGTCCATTTATAGTGGAAATTGAAGAGGTTAATGGTAACTCGGATGATAATGCTGTTAACGACAAGAAGGTTTCTGAATTTTCTGCACCCTCGGTTCTGCCAAAACAATTTGTTATTTGGCTAACGACCAATGCGCAGGCTCAGCAAAACGAGCTCTACATCATACGGGCAAATGGGGATACGGTTTACCAAAAAACAAGTTTTAGCAATAACACCCGTTACAGGGATACGGTGAATCTACCAAACAAGAGAGCAGAGTATAGGCTGGTTCTGGATGATGACAGCCCCAACCAGGAATCGCCAGCTGATGAGAATGGGCTCTACTATCCTTTTCTTGAACGAGTAGGCCAAGGAAGCTTTGCACTGCGCGAACCCGGACAGATAGGTAAGATTATAAAAAACTTTAATTCAGATTTTGGCTCTCAGATAAATTATCACTTTGTAACCGGTAAGGCTTTTTACATAGGGAAAAATGATCCTGTGCAAAAGTCAGATCAAATCAGGTTGTACCCTAATCCAACCGATGGTCGCCTAACCGTATCCACCCATCAAGCTGTTGAGCAATGGCAAGTTCTGGATCAGTTAGGAAGGGTTGTTTACAGTAAAAAAGGACAGAGCAGCAATGGAGGATCAAAACAGTTGAACCTTCATCAACTACAGCCCGGTATTTACTACCTTAATGCCCTCAAAGATGGAACGGTAGCTACACGAAAGGTTATACTCAAGTAATTAAGTTTCCGAAAACAGGTCACCTGAATTACTTTGGGGATCCTGATAAGATTCCCCCAAGTGCTGGTAGGCTTTTAGGGTGGCCTGTCGTCCCCTTGGCGTACGATGAATGTATCCTTCTTGTATAAGGTAAGGTTCGTATACTTCCTCAATTGTACCGGCCTCCTCACTTACGGCGGTTGCAATGGTCATTAAACCCACAGGGCCGCCCTGAAATTTTTTAATGATAGTCCGTAAGATCTTATTATCCATTTCATCCAGGCCATGTTCATCCACATCCAGGGCTTCTAACGCATAGCGGGTGATAGCTCGGGTTACATGGCCATCGGCTTTGATCTGGGCAAAATCGCGAACTCTTCTGAGCAAAGCATTACAAATCCTTGGCGTACCGCGGCTTCTGCGTGCAATTTCCTGAGAGGCTTGCTCATCAATCTGAACGTTTAAGATTTCGGAAGATCGCTTAACGATCTGGCTCAACAGCTCGGCATCATAGTAATTCAGCCTTGAATTGATGCCGAAGCGTGCTCGTAGCGGTGCGGTCAATAAACCGGAACGCGTGGTTGCTCCAATAAGGGTGAACGGATTGAGTTTTACCTGCACAGTTCGGGCATTGGGCCCGCTTTCAAGCATAATATCGATCTGGTAATCCTCCATTGCAGAGTAAAGGTACTCCTCAATGACGGGATTCATTCGGTGAATTTCATCAATGAAGAGGATATCCCGATCCTCCAGGCCGGTAAGTAATCCAGCCAGGTCACCAGGCTTATCCAGAACGGGTCCGGAAGTAATTTTAATATTGACGCCCAATTCCTGAGCGATGATATGAGCTAACGTGGTTTTTCCTAGACCCGGTGGGCCATGCAGTAGAACATGATCCAGGGCTTCCTGGCGGTTTAAGGCTGCTTGAACAAATATTTTAAGGTTTTCAACAAGCTTATCTTGGCCAAAGAAATCGGAAAATGCAATGGGGCGCAAAGCCTGTTGATTTTCCGCGCGTTTCTCTTGATCTGCCAGTTCATCCAGCGGCCGCTCCTGATTATTATCCTCAGCCATGGCCTTGTGTTTTATTCAATATCTACTAAAAATCATCAGTTGTATTTAAGGTAATTGAGCTTTAGCACTATTGTGATACTTGTTGCTTGATCTCCTGTTGTAATGCTTCACTGACGGGAACTAAGGGTAGTCGTAATACTTGCTCACAGTATCCCATGGCGGATAAAAAGGCTTTGACGCCTCCAGGATTACCTTCAGCAAATACTTTACGCATGGTTGGCATCAATTGATAATGGTGCTTACGCGCGGTGGTAAAATCCTCCTTTAACCCCGCTTTTACCATTTCTGACAGGGCTTTGGGGTAAGCATTGGCGGTAACTGATATAACCCCATCCATGCCGATCCCTAAGTAACCAATGGTTAAGTGATCATCCCCTGAAACAACCTGGAAGTCACTGGGCTTATTTTCAAGGATGTTCATTACCTGCTGCATATCCCCAGAGGCTTCTTTTATTCCTTGAATATTGGGATGCTGAGCAAGCTGAAGCGTAGTGACGGATTCCAGGTTTTTTCCAGTACGGCCTGGAACATTGTATAAAATGATCGGTAGGGGTGCGGTATTAGCCAATGTCTGGTAATGGGCAATTAAGCCTGCCTGCGTAGGTTTGTTATAGTAGGGGGATACAGATAAAATAGCGCTACAGCCTTCAAGCTCCAGGTTTGCTAGTTCCTGTTGGAGTTCATAGGTATTGTTGCCGCCTACGCCTACTACCAGTGGGATTCGGCCCTGCGTTTCGGTTTTTGTTAAACTTAAGATCCGCTTTTTTTCCTCCAAGGTTAATGTGGCGGACTCACCTGTAGTTCCCAACATAACCAGGTAAGAAACGCCTCCTTTTTGCAAATGGCCCAGTATCTTTTTTAGCGCAGGCTCATCTACCTCCCCTTTTTGATCAAAAGGCGTTACAACGGCTACTCCTGTTCCTTGAATGTCCATTATCTCAATGCTTTTGGATACGTTTTAAATAAGCCATGAAGTCTGCAATTCCTGAACTAAGTGCGGCCTCGTCTCTCATGTTAACCATAAAGTCATAAATATAAGCATACTTTTCCGTGTAAAAAGCGGTGCAAAAGCTGAGCTTGGCAATGGCCAGGATGTAATGCCCCAGAAAAAAATCAGGCGAGCAAAGGTTGATAGCCAGGTCATGGGGTTGTTCAGTTATGGCTTTGTGCAATTCTGATTTAGGCAACCCGAGGTAATTCAGATCTTTTTGACTAAAAACCTTAACCAAAGAAGTTTCAGTGACTATGGGCAGCTCTTGCTTTTTTGATTGAAAAATCAAGATCGTGACGATCTTTTGTTGATTAGCTAATTCCTCGCGGAAGTTTAGTAGGGCTTCTTGTTCCGTAGTGTTTTCGGGAGCTCCTACTATTAAAATGCGCTCAGCATTTTCGAAAGTTAAAGGCTGTACCAAAGCTTTTGGACGCCAAAAACGGATTTGCATTAACCATTGCTGCAAGTACTTGAGCAATCTATTAATGCCGCTGTTTATCATGTAATTAACTTCAACATTCGGTTTTAAAAAGCTTTTTTTACCGGCCTATTCCGGTCCGTCCATTGATTTAGGGTCCCTGTGGGTCTGTATTATCAATGGAAGACGCTTCTTCTCCCTCACCCGATGTATAATCAAGGTTATTCCTCAACTCCAGCAGAAATTTCCTGAGCTCCCGCAGTTGCTCAGCCAGGCGAAATGCTTCCTGATCGGAGGTGTCAGAGCTTTCAAGAGCTTTGCGCGCATAATTCAAGGAATAATGCCGCTCTTTAACAAGGAAATATATGTACTTTATTTGATCAATGTCTTGCTTTGTAAAAAGGCGATGCCCCTTGCGGTTTTTTTTGGGCTGGAGATTCCGAAATTGTCGTTCCCAGTATCGGATTAAAGAGGTATTTACACTAAGAATCTCCGCAACCTCTCCAATGGTGTAGTACCGCTTATCGTTTGTTTTCCTGTTGGAGGCCTGATGTTCTTCCGCTTTTGCTACCACTTTCTTTAATCCAGGGATTGATTAGCACGGTTCGCTAACAATACGACTTTTTGATACTCTTTGGGGCTCAACTCATTGTGAAAATAATTGATAGGGTTCACTGGTTTCCCATTTTTACGCACCTCATAGTGAAGATGTGGGCCGGTTGAAAGCCCCGTATTGCCAATGGTCCCGATCAATTCACCGCGCTGGACGGTTTCACCTTCTTTGGCCTTGAAATCTGAAAGATGGGCATAACGAGTTTTATAACCATAACCATGGTCGATCATGAGCTGGTTCCCGTACCCGCTTTTAGAATAATTTTTTCTTATGACCTCTCCTTTTCCTGTTGCATAAACCGGAGCTCCGATCTGGGTCGTAAAATCAAGGCCTTCGTGAAACTGTACGGTTTTGTAAATGGGATGGATCCGTTTGCCATATCCGGAGGCTATGCGGGTCAGCTCTTTGTTCTGAATCGGCTGTATTGAGGGAATAGCAGAAAGCATATCCTGTTTTCTGGAAGCTAGCTCTGTAATTTCATTGTAAGAATCTGACAACACATGAAGTTTCTTGCTAATTTTATTAAGATCCTTTTGCGTTGATTTCACAAGGTCACCAAAGGCAAAACCCTGAAGATTGGGACCATACTCAACGCCACCATAGCCGGCATTGCGAACGGCAGCTGAAACAGGCTCAGCCTCAAAGATCGAGCGATAAATTTGCTTATCGCGGCGCTCTAAAGTTCTAACAGTTTGTTTAATGTTATCTAACCTTTCCTGCATGGCTTTATACTGCCGGTTGTAAACTTCCACTTTCTGCTTTAACCGGTCTTCCTCAGGCGTGTCAAAATAGTAGCTCATCCCCATGAAAATTGCCACTGAAAGGATAACTGAAAGCGATAAAACACCGCCTATTCGCAGCATTATTTCTCCAATATTGAGCCGGTATGGACGATAGGTTAAACTGTTAGGGTCAAAATGGTATTTTGGGTTTCGCGCCATGGGTTTGATCCTTTATAATCGCAAAAATAATTAATGCCACCTTAGGAACAAGTATCACAATTCTGCCAAATTAGCTCCTTCAAAGAGATTTATTCAAGCTTTTAGGGAACTTAAGGCGAAATGTAAAACTCAAAATGAGTTCTACATAAGGTCAAAATAGCGCAAAAATTAATGCGGCTGTCAGACAAGTTTAAATAAAACGACCTGGCGGATAAAGTTGTATTAAAAAAATTTTTACCAAAAAAGCCATTAAAAGGTTATTATGAGCCTAAATTCGCTAAAGTCGGGTAAAATAAATTTTTGAAATATGGATTGGAAATTCCTTATTTGGGTAGGCTTATATACAATTTTAGCTTTTTCGCTCTTCTGGATTTTCTTCTTCCGCCTTCAAAAACTTATTGGGCATGATGTGGCTACTGATCCCATCCCACATCGCAATTTAATTTTTGCTCAAAGGGCCTTGGGGTTTATGTTATTTGGACCGCTTGCGGCCTTTGCCGGATACCTTCTGGTAAGTAATCCATGGTCCCAAACTGGCATAAGGTTTTTAAGGCCACAGGAAGTGGCTTTATGGGCAGGCGTGTTAGTATCCTTGCTATTGATCTTTAACTTGTTTAGTGCTAAGACCAAGGTTAATCAGCGAACGTACCCTCAGATCCGAATCAGGAGGTGGTCACCCTCATTTTTTACTTTAAATGCTGCTACTTGGCTTTTATTTCTATTAGGCTATGAATATTTATTCAGAGGTCTGTTGTTTTTTCCGGCTCTAGAGCTTATAGGCTTGTGGCCAGCCATAGCACTCAATATTGTTCTTTATTCTTTAGTTCATGTTCCTAAGGGCATCCATGAGATCCTGGGTGCCTTACCTTTTGGCGTCATCCTTTGCCTGGCTGCCTATGACACTGGAAGTTTTTGGATTGCTTTCCTAGCTCACGGAGCTCAGGCTGTGATCAATGAATTTTATGCAATCCGCTTTAATCCTGAAATGGATTTCGGAGAACAAACAAATCCTTTATCGAATGAGGCGTTAAAATCAGACGATAATTCTGATTAAAACGACAGTGCGTGCTGCTGCTTTAAAAAATGGATGAAATTTTCGATAGAGCGGTTAAGCACGTTGAAAACGCCATCAAAGTCAGCCTCCCCACCCATATAAGGATCCGGAACGCTTATCAACTCATTGGCCTGAGGATCGAATTCTCGTATAAGAAAAATTTTATGGAGGTTGGTCCCCTTTGCATCCATACCCTCAACATCTCTGCGATTATTCTCATCCATTACCAGGATATAATCGTAACCTTCTGGGGCTTTATCGGCTACATGTTCAGCAATGGAGTTCAGGTTTATACCATTGGCATTGGCAACATTCAGGGTTCGCTCGTCAGGCCTGTTGCCTAAGTGCCAGGTTCCGGTTCCGGCCGAAGATACTTCCACCTCTTGATCAAGCCCATTTTCTTGTAATTGCTTTTTCATAATCCCTTCAGCAAGTGGGGAGCGGCATATATTTCCAAGGCAAACAAATAAAACACGAATCATAAAAGCTTTTTTTGAGCTAAGCAAAAATAAATAAAAGGTATAACCGGTGTTAGTTTACAAAAGCGGGCTAAAAATCCTAGCGCCAGATTCCCTAAGCTTGTGGGATACAGGTCTTTTTCGAAAGGTTTCCAAATCCAGTTTTTCACACGATTGCAAATCTTGATAAAAGGAGTTTTCCAGGTAAATAGCCGTTTCCCGGTTGTAGATCAAGGCATTGATTTCCAAGTTCTGGTCGAAGCTTCTGATATCCATATTGGCACTGCCAACGGAAGCAAAAACACCGTCAACGATCATCATTTTTCCATGGGTAAACCCATTCTGATAAATGTGAACATTCACCCCAGCGGCCATTAACTCCTCCACATAAGAATAAGAACTCCATAGGTTGATGCGCGAATCAGAATTACCTGGTAAAATTATGCTAACTTCAATCCCACTTAAAGCAGCTGTTTTGAGTGCTGTAAGGATACTACGATTAGGTGTGAAGTAAGGAGTAGAAATGTAAATGTACTCATCGGCCCTATTGATGGCTGCAAAATAGGCTTGCATGATGTTCGCCCAGGTTGAGTCCGGCCCACTTGCTACGATCTGCACCAAATTCCGAGATGCCACTTGATAAACCGGAAAATAACGATCGCCTTCCAGGTTTTGGCCTGTTATAAATTGCCAGTCCGTTATGAATACGGTTTGGAGGCTTTTAACGGAATCTCCATCTAGTTTTAGATGAACATCCCGCCAGAAACCGAGATCTGGATCGCCATCCAAATACTTATCCTGGATATTAATGCCGCCAACAAAACCAACCTTGCCGTCTACAACCACTATTTTGCGATGGTTGCGGTAATTAACTTTACTGGTCAGGAAAGGAAAATTCACAGGCCGGAAACCTTGAATAGCTACCCCTGAATTTTTGAGGGACCGCACATACCTGTTACTCAAAGTCCAGCTACCGACACTATCATAAATCACCCTCACATCCACCCCTGCCTTAGCTCGCTCTTCCAGAATTTGTCGAATAGTATTACCAATTTTATCGTCACAAATTATGTAAAAAGCCATGTGAATATGATCCGCCGCTGACTTGAGGACGTTGATCATTTCCGGGAAGGTCTCGGTCCCATTATTCAGAACGGTAACCTGATTGCCTTCTGTCAAAAGGGCCTTGCTGTTGTTCACTAATAAATTAATGATCGAGGACTTCTGTCGGATTTTCTCATCATTGTAAAAGTTCTTGGCTTCAAGGTCCAGAAAGTGAAGCCCTCTGAGATTTTTGATCTGGATATAGTCGGCTTCGGCTTTCTTATTAAATGCGCGGATCTTACGGAAGTTACGACCAAAAAAGAAGTAAAGCACAACTCCTATAAAAGGTAGAAGGATCAATACCAATAGCCAGGCAATAGTCTTAACCGGGTCTCGGTTTTCCAGGATTATTACCAGGATTATAAAAAGCACCAGTAAAGGATAAAGAATCCCGAAAAGCCAGATGAAAAAATCCCAGCTAAACATTCACAAGATTCATTGTTAATGAACAGACCCTTAAGTTCAAGGAGTAACTAAAAATGTTTGCACCGTTTGGCCTTGAGGTTTGTCGATTCTGAAGTAGTAGACCCCTGGCTGCCAGTTAGTCATATCAAGCCGTAGACTTTTTTGTGGCTCTTTGGATATTACAAGTTTCCCTGTTTTGTTAAAGATCTTAACCTCGTTAACTGGCTGCTTAACTGGAAAATTGTAAGAAGATTGATTAAGATGAGAGGGCATAGGTATTAAGGCACCTTCTTGCTGAGGTTGTATAAAACTGAAATCTGCTACTAAAGGATAGTGATCGGAGGCTAAGCTAGTGGTACTAGGCTTTAGAGCAGTTCTTCTTAAAAGGGAGTCGGGTACCTCTTGGGTGTTTAAAGTGAAATGTTTTTTAAGCTGTATTACACTGTTGCTAAAAAAGATGTAGTCAAGTTTGCCGGCTGGCCAGCCACTTTCCAAACTTTTCCAGGTATAGACAAAATGCCCGTGTGTATGGGGTGTGCTGGCGGTTTTAAGTTTTGTGTAATCCCAATCCGGATAAAAGGCTGAGAATTTTGTAGTATCTCCCGTAAGCATGCGCTTAGTTATACCTTTACCCACAAGGTTCATATCGCCGGAAACTAAGATAGGGGTTCCCTCTGGTAAATTAATCTTTCCGCCAGGTTGGTGGGCATCTTTTAAAAATTTCATTAGAGCCGTGGCCTGTGCTTGTCGTTTGGTATTTTGATCGCAGCATGAAAGGTGGGCGTTCACTAGCAAAAATTGCTGTTTTGGATGTTTCGTAAGGGTTGCTGTAAGCCTTAAGCTGTCTGTGATCTGCCACTTCTTAGCAAAGGGATATTTGGATACGGTAATATTCCCTTCATCCAATTTGCACGCATGCCACTCTTTATTACTTGGAAGTTTCAAGTGCTTGTTAAAAAAAAGCTTTGCTTTAGCAGCACTCACGTCCCAACATTCATTGAGCGTAAGGATAGCCGGGTCAAGATATTGGTAAAGGCGTTTTAACTGAGTTGCTCTATTGTCATTTATAAGCCCACTGTTCAACGTATTGTGGGAGACCAATCGGAAACCCTCTTGAAGCTTTTTATTCGTGGAGATGGGCTTGACCTCAGGGACTACTTTGGGACCTTGAAATTGATAATCGAAAGCAGAATCATAGGTTGGTAGGGTTTCGTCTCCTGTTTTATCTGTCAATTGCCAGGATATATTGTTATCTAAGATGGCCGTATCACTTTCTAGAGGTATTTGGCGGGGAATTGCTACTTCATAAGTAGTAGAAGCAAGCGTTGGCATCAGCCTTATACCGGCTTGATCTAATTGCACATCGGATTCAGGCTTTACGTTCCACCTTACGATTTTACGAGTAAAGTCAATGGAAACCTCAGCACCTAAAGCCCCGGTGAGATACCCAGTTTTTCGATTTTGATCAACATCCAGGTAAATGTAAACCTGACCTTGGCTGGGATTGCCCCCGGTTAGATTTAAGGGCCTTCCGGAAGTAAAACCAATGTAGAAATAGTGCTTATCGTAGGCCATGTAAACCTCTTGAAGATTCATGCCTTTTTCAGGTTGGTGGATGGTATCCCGGTAAACCTGGTGCGGTACATTTTTGAAATCGTTAACATCCCCGTCTATCAAAAAACGATCGGCATGGTTTTGGGAAAAGGATAATCCGGGATTCAACAAAAACAAACCCAAAACCACAGCGGGCTTTAAGTAGTGGCCTAGAAAAATCATAGAATAAATAGCGATTGATGAAACAAAGCTACGAGGAATAAGCGGCTAAAAGAAACCTGATCCGGAATATGGTTTTTATAAAAACAGATCTTTGTAACGTTGTTAATAAATTAAAACAATACCACCATTTATCGCTAAAGGCCAAACTTATGCACTATCTCAAGTTTTATTTTGTGTTTTTGATTGCTGTAGCTTTTGCTCTCCTTACAAAAACTACCACCGCTTCAACCCCTGAAAAAGGTCATGACATTTCTATAAAAGTAGAGGGGCTTAGCAATAAGAGGTGTTTGCTTGCTTATTATTATGGTGACCAAAAGTACATTAAGGACACCCTGCAACTGGACAAAAACGGACGGGTAACAATGACCGGGAAAAAACCAATTGATGGTGGTATCTATATGTTCGTTTTTCCGGGTAACAAAAACTACTTCGAATTCATTATTAATGATCAGGACTTCACCCTTTCTACTACTAAGGAAAACCCTATTCAAGATATGACTGTGAAGGGTAGCCCTGAGAATAAAGTATTTTTTGATTACATCCGAACCCTGAACAGCAAAAAATCTAAAGCACAAAAGCTAAGTAAAAAGCGAAAGCGCATAAAAGAGAAGCAACCTGAAAAAGCAAAAGAACTCAAAGAGCAAATCAATTCGATTTCAGATGCGATCCAGGAAAAGCGCGAAACCCTGATCGATAAAAACCCTGATCTATTTTACACAAAGGTCCTTCGGACTATGAAAGATCCGCCCTACCCAGAAGTGGGAAAAAATAATAATGTAGATTCTCAAAAGGCTTTTATGGTCTACAAGCGGCGCTTTCTAAACAACGTTGATTGGTCTGATGATCGATTATTGAGGACCCCTATTTTCGACAAAAAATTTAAAACTTACCTCGAAGATCTTACACCGTCTAATCCGGATTCAATCATTGCCGCAGCAGATCAATTAGTTGCTCGCACAGAAGGGAATGATGAAACTTTCAAGTATATCGTTCACAACATAACTTCTAAGTACGAGCGCTCTAAAATCATGGGCATGGACAAAGTTTTTGTCCACATGGCGGAAAAATATTATATGACAGGTAAGGCTGATTGGGTTTCTGATAAGCAACTTAAGGATATAAGGGAACGTGCACTACGCATGAAACCTAATTTAATAGGCAAAAATGCACCCCGTATTACAATGGCTAACACGAACGGGGAGCCCGTATCTTTGTATGATATTGATGAACCAATTACTGTCCTGTTTTTCTGGGATTCTGATTGCGGACACTGCCAAGACGCTATTCCCAAATTAAGAAAAATATACCAGAATGAAGACTTCAGCGACAAGATGGAAGTCTATGCGGTGAATATTGAGGACAAGAAAGACGGTTGGATGAAGTATGTTAAAAACCATGAGATGCCATGGATCAATGTTCAAGACCGCTATAACGATTCAAAATTTCGAGCTTACTACAACATTTATAGCACTCCGGTCATTTATGTCTTAGATGACGAAAAGAAAATAAGGGCTAAACGAATAGGCGTTAAACAGCTAAAAAAAGTTATACCAGATATCCTGAAGAAGGGTCAACCAAGTGGGATCCAGGAATCTGATGAGCAACAAAATGAAGATAGAGGGTGATAATGAAACCAGATAAAAAATTTAATTACAAGCTTTATGAATTTTTGACGGCCTTATTGTTGGTCTCATTTACGCTTCAAGCTTGTGGTCAAAACGATGTAGCAAAGCAAAGTAGTAGAAAATCAAAATCGCAAAATATGAATCAGGAAACCAGTAATAAGCGTTTACAAAGTGATAGTACCTGGAAAGAAAAGCTAACGGAGGAAGAGTATCGCGTCACAAGAGAGGGAGGTACAGAAAAAGCCTTTTCTGGCGAATATTATGATTACAAAGGTGATGGCACATACCATTGTGTTTGTTGTGGGGAATCCCTCTTTTCTTCCGAAACGAAGTTTGAGTCTGGTACTGGATGGCCGAGCTTTTACAAGCCGGTTGAAGGACAGGTATCAGAAAAACAGGACAATAGTATGGGCATGCGTAGGACTGAAGTAGTGTGTGCCAACTGCGATGCTCACTTAGGTCACGTCTTTGAAGACGGTCCTAAGCCTACTGGGCTCCGCTATTGTATCAATTCTGTTGCTCTAGATTTTGAGAAGGAAAAAACAAAGTAAAGATTAGGGGCAAGGGTAAAACAGCGGTCTCCGTCTTTTGGAGCTATTCGTAAACTTTTCGTTCCTTTGCAGGCATAAAAATCATATTATATGAGCAAAAGAAACCTTATAATTCTGTTGGTTATTATTGTAGGTATATCAACCCGTTTTATGGAATTCCTACCTCCTAATTTTGGTGCTATTGGTGCTATTGCATTGTTTGGAGGCGCATATTTTTCTAATAGAGCCCTAGGACTCCTCCTTCCCTTAGGTGTTTTATTCCTGAGTGACCTTATTTTGGGTATTACAGGTCAAACGGCCCTTTATGGGGCTCAGCCTTATGTTTACGGTGGTTTTCTTTTGATAGGAGTACTTGGTTTTGCCCTCCGCCATAACAAGAATATTTCAAAAATTGTAGGAGGCTCACTCGGCGGTTCATTAGTCTTTTTTCTAGTATCGAATTTAGGCGTATGGTTCACCTCAGGCCTGTATGCTAAAACTTTTGGCGGGCTTATGAGCTGTTTTGTAGCGGCTATTCCGTTCTTCAAGTATACCATAGCAGGCGATATGGTATTTAATACCATTTTCTTTGGGTCCGCTTATTTATTAACTCAGCAGTTTCCCAAGGTTATGCTTACTTCACAAGAATAGTTTGCTACTAAAAATGCAGATGATCAAGAGCTCGGTATTAGTCATACCGGGCTTTTTTTACCCTTATAAATCCTTTGCTGATAAGTAAGGTAAATCGAAAATTACATAAGTACTTACTCGGGAGTTATTTTTAAAATAAAGTGGAATAAAAGCTCATTGCTTTTTTTTACAACCTTCCGTTACCATGAACAATAACCAAGCTGACGCCATACATCCTCCGGCAACCAGCAATGGTAAATTAATGTCCATCGATATGATTAAGCCTGCAATAATTGGAGGTATTGTTAAACCCAGGGATTGCAAAGACTGATTAATACCAAGTACTTCTCCTTGGATATCTTCTTCTGCCTTGTTGGATAATATGGATAACAAATTGGGCTGGTTGAGGCCTTGAAAAATTGATACGAAAGGCAGTACAAAAAGAAGGGTAGACCAGGAATCAGGTGCCGTTAATGCAATGACAAATACCGCCACCCCAATTAAGCTAACAGAAAGGACCTTATGGGGAGCAATGTAATGGGATACATAGCGTGTAATAAGACCTTGTGTAAGCGCGATCCATATACCAATATAGGCAAACATTCTACCTATATGAATTTGCTCGAAATTGAACTTTTCAATTAAAAATACATCCAGGAATTGCGTGAAGAACGTGAATCCCAGGAAAACTAAGAAAATGACGGCGAAAAGGGCCCGGAACTGTTTCAGCTTAAAAGCTTGTGCAAACTTGTAAAAGCCGGAAAACACGCTAATTTTTTTATTGCTGGGGGTTTTGAGCGTTTCAGGAAAATAAGCCTGAACCAAAAGAAGGTTTACACCGGTTAAAATAGCGGACAACCAAAAAGGCGTGGCATAACTAAACCATGATATAATGTCAGGATTTGAGGTAATACCACCAATGAATGGCCCTATGATAAATCCTAATCCAAATGCCATCCCCACTAAGCCAAAGTTTTTGGTTTTAGACTGCTCGTCACTTATGTCTGCAATTGCAGAGTAGATGACAGCAATGTTGCCCCCTGTTATACCATCGATGATTCGACCTCCGAAAAGTAACCAAATATTCTCTTCCACAATGCCAATGGCAAAAATGACGTATCCAATGATAGAACCCACCAAGGCATAGGATAGTACAGGCTTACGTCCCCTGCGATCTGATAAAGCTCCCAATAACGGGGATCCTAAAAATTGCATGAAGGGATAAGCTGCTTTTAATAAGCCAAGGATGAAGGTTATTTCTCCAAAAGTAAAGTCCTGGGGCAAAAGGCCACTGCCAGGTGAATCCAACATCAGCGGAGCCAATACGGGAATGATGATGGTAACACCCAACAGGTTCAGAAAAACAGTAAAAAAAATGAGAAAAAGAAGGAAGGGTTTGCTTTTTGGAGCAGCCATCGGTAGGGAATCAGGTCGATTTTGTCAGGTAGGAAATTTTAACGTGAAGTGGTGTTCATCGGTTGGCTAAGTCTGATACGGCACTTTGGATATCTCCAAACCTAAACTGAAAACCGGAATCCCGGATGCGACTAACGTCAAGCATGAGGTCTGTCATTAATACCTCAGCAAAAGGTCCGATCATTACCCTAAGCGCTACGAATGGAACATTGGGTAAAAAGAAAGGTTTATGGAGTTCCCTGGCGATAGTCTTCATCAAGGTTTCATTAGCAGTCGAATCAGGAGCAGCAGCGTTGTAGGCTCCAATAGCTTGCTCATTGTTCATTAAGCAATGAATCATTTCTACCAGGTCATCAATGTGGATCCATGGAGTGCACTGCTTACCCGAACCCAGGGGCGCTCCTACACCCCATTCCACGGGCGCTCTCATTTTCGGGTAAGCTCCCTCTTCAGGTGCAAAGACGGTTGATATACGAGGTATAACAACTCGTGTAAAACCATTATAAACATGGTTCGCTTCTTGTTCCCAGTCAGCGCAAACCTTGGAAAGAAAATGAGAACCTGGCTCACTGCATTCATTTAGCAATTCATCCCGCTGAATGCCATAGTAATTGATCGCTGAAGCACTTACGAAACTTTTTGGAGGGTTGGAAGCCTGCTGGATACCGGAAGCTAAAAGCCGGGTGCTATTAACACGACTTTGATAGATTAAGTGTTTATAGGCACGATTCCACCGCTTAGCGCCAAGGTTAGCACCGGCAAGGTTAACTACATGATCGGTCTCTTCTATCACTCTTTGGTCCAGGGTTTCATTGGCGGGATCCCAATGATGATAAAGAATACCGTGGTCGTTTCCAGAAGAACCCCTGGTTAATATATGAACCTGGTATCCGCTGTCTTGAAGCTTGTGCGTCAAATGTCTACCTACTAAACCGCTCCCTCCACTTATTAAAACGTGTTCCATTTTGCTAGTTTTTAGGGTGTGTAATTTAAAAGTTATTGTACAATCCGCCACAAATGCGATGTTTGAGTTAAGATTTTTGGCACCGGTAGGTAAAAATCCTATTTTTGAGCTTTCCAAAACTTACAGCTATGAACATCCACGAGTACCAAGCTAAAAGCATCCTTAAAAGTTATGGTGTTCCTATTCAAGACGGTATTACCGCTAACACTGCCGATGAAGCGGTAGACGCTGCTAAGCAGCTACAGGAACAAACCAATACGCCGGTTTTTGTCGTTAAAGCCCAAATTCATGCCGGGGGGCGTGGAAAAGCTGGTGGCGTTAAGCTGGCAAAAAATCTTGATGAAGTTCGGGAAAAGTCTGCTCAGATTTTAGGATCAAACCTTGTGACCCCCCAAACTAGTGCTGACGGTAAAACCGTTCATAAGGTTTACATTGCTGAGGACGCTTATTATCCCGGCGATCATGAGCCGGAG
This sequence comes from uncultured Sphingobacteriales bacterium, assembly GCA_964542585.1. Lineage (GTDB taxonomy): Bacteria > Bacteroidota > Bacteroidia > CAILMK01 > CAYYUA01 > CAYYUA01. The sequence goes on from CAZIUI010000004.1 coordinate 71,025, forward strand.
GAATACTACATGAGCGTTCTGTTTGATAGGGCGGCTGGTCGCAATGTGATCATGTATTCCCCTGAAGGTGGAGTGGACATTGAAGAAGTGGCATCAAAAACCCCCGAAAAAATATTCAAGGAGCCAATTGATCCTGCCGTAGGTATTCAAGCATTTCAAGGTCGGCGGATAGCTTTTAACCTTGGACTTAAAGGCCAAGGATTTAAAGACATGGTCAAGTTTGTCATTAGTCTTTACCAGGCTTACGAAGGAATTGATGGGAGCCTATTTGAAATTAATCCGGTACTGAAAACTTCTGATAACCGGATAATGGCAGTAGACGCAAAAGTTAACATTGATAACAATGCCCTTTACCGTCATAAAGACTTGGCGGAAATGCGTGATGTATCCGAAGAGGAAGCATTGGAAGTCAGGGCAAAAGAAAACGACCTGAATTATATCCGACTAGATGGGAACGTTGGCTGCATGGTGAATGGCGCTGGCCTGGCCATGAGTACAATGGATATGATTAAGCTTTCGGGTGGTGAGCCGGCTAACTTCCTGGACGTTGGAGGCGCAGCCAATTCAGAGACCGTTGAAGCAGGCTTTCGTATCATTCTGGAAGACCCCAATGTAAAAGCCATACTCATTAATATTTTCGGTGGTATTGTACGCTGTGACCGGGTGGCTAATGGCATTATTCAGGCCTGTAAAAATATCGAAGACCTCAATATACCGCTAATAGTAAGGCTTCAAGGTACCAATGCTGAAGAAGCTAAACGTAACCTGGATGAAAGTGGCCTTAAGCTTGACTCTGCTGTTCTTCTTGAAGAAGCAGCCCAGAAGGTTAACAACATTGTTACAGAGGCTTAATAGCTTCATGAACCACATTTGACGATCATTACCTTAAACTCCGGCAAATGCCGGAGTTTTTTTTCTTGTGGTTTACGAGGTTTGTTGATGAAGTAAATTTTTTAAATTGCCATAAGCAAAAAATGGTTGCCTTATGCGTTTAAAAATGAGCGATGAAAACCCCAATGATCGTCACATTGAAAGAGCTCAAGAAGCCTTAGAAGATGGTTCACTTGTAATTTACCCTACCGATACCGTTTATTCGGTTGGCTGTGATGTGAATAATAAATCGGCTATAAAACGGTTAGCCTCGCTAGTTGGAAAAAATTCAGGCCGCAATTTTTCACTGATTTTTAATGATTTTTCGCAAATAGCTAATTATACGCTTCCATTTGATCGCAGTATTTTCAAAACCATGAAAAAAAGTCTCCCTGGACCCTATACTTTCATTCTAAAGGCCAATAACCAAGTACCTAAAATTTTTGGCGAAAAAAAGTCGGAGATCGGCATTCGGATGCCCAGCAACCTGATTCCTAGAACCATTGTAGAACGTTTAAAAAGGCCCCTGGTAACGGCATCGTTACACGCTGAGGACCAAATCTTAACCTATCCGACCGACCCTGAAGTCATCCACGAACAGTATAAGAACGATGTGGCCCTGGTTTTGGATGGTGGTAACGGGGATAACCAGGGGTCTACGGTTTTAAGCTGCTTGAATGGTGAAATGGAAATTCTGCGAACAGGAAAGGGGGATCCTGCCATTTTATCTTAGGAGATTGTTATTCGTACAATTATTGTTTTTCTAATGGTGGTTGTAGAATACAGAAAAGTGAGGTAAAGTATGAGCGGAAACAATCAAGATCCTTATCAAAAATTACGGGAACGCTTACAAAAACAAGAATGGCCTGGTGTATTCATGTTTAAATTCATCGTAAGGCCAGATCAGGTGGAGGAGGTCAAAGAAATATTTGGCCCAGCCGAAATCAGCACCCGTTCATCAAAAAATGGTAACTATATTAGCGTTACGGGTAAGGAAATGATGATGGATAGCGAAACGGTGATTGAACGTTATAAAGCTGCAGCAGAGATTGAAGGTTTAATTGCTTTATAAAAAACCTGCGTTAAAACAAACTAGTGTAGATAGCTACCAGCATTAACGTCTATGTTTGTGCCCGTAGTGTGATCTGCTAACCCACTAACAAGAAAAGCTACCACTTGAGCTACATCGGAAGGTTGCGTGAGCGTGTTTAATGCTAGATCCTGCTTTACAAAATGCTCACCATATTGATCAATAAACTGTTGAGCCATTTTGGTTTGTACAAATCCAGGTGAAACGGTAAATGCTTTTATACCCTCACTTCCAAAATCTTTGGCGATGGATCTAGCCAGGGATACCAAACCTCCCTTAGAAGCTGCATAAGCCCAATAAGCTGGGGTATCGCCTCTATATGCTGCTCGTGAACTTATAAACACCAGCCGGCCTCCGTTTTTTTGCTGTTGGAATAAGGGAATTGCTGCTCTGGCAAGAAGGGCCGGAGCTCGTAAGTTGATCGCCATTGTTTGATCCCATTGGGTTTCCCATTCCTGAGAAGCCATATCCAAAGGGCTTGCTTGGGCAATGCCGGCATTTAAAACAATAGCATCCAAGCCTGACCAACTGGCTACGAATTCTTCTATTAATTGATTTGCTACGCCTTGCCCCTCGATCAGATCTCCTTGATGGAGGGATACCTGATCATGGTAGGCCTTGCTCAGTGCTTCTAGATATTCGTTGTATTGCCGGTAATGAAGCCCAACAAAGGCTTGGTTCTTAAGTAAGTCCTCAGCAGTTGCCAGCCCGATTCCTTTACTTGTACCGGTCACAAGAATTCGTATGCCATTAAGATTCATATTAAGCTTTTTTCTCCGTACTAAGTACAACCCATTTAAGGTTTAAAAATGCCTATTTTCGGATTTTCAAACAAGAGCCAAGAGAGGAATTGAGTGAGCGAGTAAAAGCTTACTTCCAGCTGCACATTGCCGTTATACTTTTCGGGTTCACGGCAATCTTAGGACGGCTAATCGATCTTTCAGAGCTTGTTATTGTATGGTACCGGTTACTTTTTACTTGTATCAGCCTTTTATTCATACCCCAAGTTTGGCGCGCATTGAGGGTTATGCATTCTGTAAGAATATGGCAGCTTTTAGGAATTGGGATCATAGTAAGTTCCCACTGGGTGATGTTCTACGGGGCGGTTAAGTATGCCAATGTATCAGTTACCCTCACTTGTATGGGCACTGCCTCCTTTTTTACTGCTATGATTGAGCCACTGATCACAAAAAAACCGCTCAAAGTCTACGAGCTTTTTCTTGGGGTATTGATCATTCCTGGTATATATTTTATATTTTATTTTTCCGAAATATACACAACCGGAATATTTATGGGGTTATTGGCTGCCCTGCTTGCAGCCTTTTTTGCATCCATGAATAAGCGGATGGTGGCAGATCAGGATGCGCTGACTATGACCTTTGTAGAATTAGGAGGCGGTTTAATTTTTCTAAGCCTTCTTTTCCCCGTTTATTGGCAATACTTCCCTGATACAGCTATGACAGGCAGTCGTATGGACTGGATATACCTGGTCATTTTAGCCTTGCTATGTACCACATTTGCTTATGTGCTATCTATCCATGCCCTCAAGCAACTTACCGCTTTTGCCAATGCCATGACCATTAACCTGGAGCCTATATATGGAATTCTTTTGGCTTTTATCATTTTCCAAGAAAACCAAAATATGGATAACCGTTTCTACATAGGCACAGGCTTAGTACTACTTGCGGTTTTTCTGAATCCGGTAATTGAATACGCACTAAGTCGGAAAGGGAAGAACAACCAACCCTCCTAGCTTAAGGCTTGGTCAAAAATGGGGTGATGACTGATCATCATACTTGAATAAGCAAATGGTCACTACTTTTGCCTTAAAAGCTAAATTATGCAGATTGGATTTATAGGATTGGGAATAATGGGCGGTAGCATGGCTTTAAACCTTTTAAAAGCAGGTTACCAAGTAAAGGTTTACAACCGATCACCTGAAAAAGCTGAACCTCTTAAACCGTATGGGGCTGATGTCGGTGCAAGCCCTAAAGCAATTGCAGATCAAGCAGACATCCTAATTACCGTACTTGGGGATCCACCGGCAGTTGAAAACCTTGCCTATGGTGAATCGGGCTTTTTGGATCACCTTGCGGATGGTAGCATCTGGATAGATTCAACGACTGTTAATCCCGGATTTGCAAGGACTATGAGCCAAGAAGCTGATAAGCGCGGAATTAAGTACCTGGATGCACCGGTTTTAGGATCAAGAAAACCGGCTGAGAACGGGGAACTCCTGTTTGTAGTAGGAGGAGAGGCATCAGAGATTGACAAAGCTAAACCCCTATTTGACGTGATGGGGACGCGCATTAGTCATGTGGGAGGAGCTGGTAAAGGAGCAGCCATGAAAATGGTCTTTAATCACCAATTGGGACACGCCATGGCTGCTTTCGCGGAAGCTATGAAACTCGGCACTGCAATGGGATTGGACGAAGATCAACTCATGGAAAACTTAACAGGTGGACCAGTTACTGCTCCATTTCTGGAAAGCAAAAAGGAAAAACTAAAAGCTGGTGATGTATCCCCGGATTTCCCTTTGAAGTGGATGCAAAAAGATCTGCAGCTGGCAGGGGTTGCTGCTTATGAGTCAGATGTTTCATCCTTTTTAGGCAATACAGCCAAAGATTTATACCAACTCGCGAAGGAGAGCGGTTGGTCTGATCACGATTTTTCAGCCATTTATGCTTATTTCCAGGGTTGGCATAACAACACTGATACCTAGAAACTTTATCAAGTATAAAGGGTTATATCCTGTGGTAGAACCTATAGATAACTATGCCCATTAATACCCAGAAAATAGCAGTCATAGGAGGAGGCGTTACGGGATTAAGTACGGCCTGGCAATTATCCAGGGCTGGGCACCAAGTCAGTGTTTACGAAAGAGACCATGTTGGACAAGCAGCTAGTTATGCCGGAGCAGGCATGCTTGCTCCCCAGGCTGAAGCCAAATTTGAAGAAGAAGAGCTGATGAAATTAGGCCAGCTTAGCTTAAGCTGGTATTCGGAGTTCCTTTCGCAGCTAGCTTTTGATGGTGGACAGCGCGTGGATTTTGATCAGTCTGGGACGGTTTTGGTAGGAATAAGCCGGGATGATACTGCCCAGCTTAAACGGTTATTTCAGTTCCGTGAGTCCCTTAATTTGCAAATTGATTGGCTTACCGGATCCGAGGCCCGTGATAAAATTCCGGCATTATCGCCACGTGTAACGGCTGGTATGTGGCTACCAACGGATGCTCAGATCGATCATCATCAGCTGGTTGCATGCTTGGTTACAGCGCTAAGGAACCAAGGGCAATCAATTTTTGAAAAAACCCCTATCACTGATTTACAAGGAAAGTCGGATAGGAGATGGGAAATCGATGTAAACCAGGGTGAAAACAAAGTGTATGATGCGGTTGTGATTGCTAGCGGGGCCTGGAGTAAAATGTTTCAGCAGACGTCTATATCCTATAATTTTGGCTTAAGACCTGTTAAAGGCGAGTTGCTGGCGCTTTCCCAAAATGCCTCATTAAAGCTGGAAAACATGGTTCGGACGCCCAGAGCCTACATGGTACCTAAAGCCGATGGCTCATTGCTGATAGGGGCCACTAGCTATGAGCGAGGATTTGAACAGCAACCTTCCGCAGGTGGGGTCAAAGATCTTTTACAATTTGGTTATGAGGTCCTTCCGGCAATTTATGACCTGCCACTTCAAGATATTAGAGTAGGACTAAGACCGGCAACACTGGATAACAGCCCTTTAATAGGTGAAGCTGAACCTGGTTTGTTCTGGGCCACCGGCCACTACCGGCATGGATTCCTTTTATCACCGGTAACAGCTTACACCATAAAAGCCTTAGTAAATGGTGAGAATATAGAGCCCTTCGCGGAAAAATTTGCACCTTCAAGATTTCATAAAGCAGTTAAAGAAAATTAAGCTTTAAAACACCGATCATGAATGCTTTAACAATAGCTAATAAAACTTTTCATTCCCGTTTGATAATGGGCACCTCACTTTATCCCAATCCGGAGGTTATGAGAGATGCCCTTGCTGCTAGTGAAACCGAGCTTGTCACCGTTTCTATTCGCCGTATGGACCTGAACCAGCATCAGGAAGGCAATACCATCCTTGATTACCTTAAAACGGATGGCTATCAGCTATTACCAAATACGGCAGGATGTTACACTGCAAAAGACGCCATATTTACTGCGCAGCTTGCACGTGAAGCCTTGGGCACAAATTGGGTAAAATTAGAAGTAATTGGCGATGAGGAAACCTTATTTCCTGACGTCACAGAGTTGCTGAAGGGAGCTGAAGAACTTATTAAGCAGGGTTTTGAGGTTTTGCCCTATTGCAATGATGATCCGATTACCTGCCAGAAATTATCTGATATGGGATGTGCAGCTGTTATGCCGCTTGGCGCTCCCATAGGCTCGGGCATGGGTTTACGCAATCCTTATAACCTTCAGATCATTCGGGACCAGGTAGAAGCCCCATTAATTATTGACGCAGGAGTAGGCACTGCATCCGATGCTGCTTATGCCATGGAGCTGGGGTATGATGGAATTTTGTTAAATTCCGCTGTTGCAAGGGCAGAGCATCCGGTTAAGATGGCTAAGGCCATGAATCAGGCGATTAAAGCCGGGGAAGCTGCTTGCGAAGCCGGGCGCATCCCATCAAGGGTTTATGCAAGGCCTTCCAGTCCAACAGAAGGTGTTTTAAGAAAAACGCAGGGTGATACTTAAGGTTAAGATTAATCACACGCTAGCCGCGTGGCGTAGTATTGCTTATTCATAAAAGCCCTATTGGCTATACTATCCGATTTCCAGCAATTTAAAAATAGCAAGGGGCCTGACTCACCCGGAGTTAAAAAGACATAGGCTTTTTTGCCATCTTTATCAAGCATGCAGTGAAAACCTAAACTGTCACTGCGTTGCTTGGTCAAGTAATTGTGGTTTGATAGGGAATCTTTTATGTATCTTAGGGAATCATCGGTGTATATTCCTACGTAGGTCAAACGGTTCGGACGCTTTAAAAAACGGTGAATAGGAGCATGGGGAAGTTTAAAAACGGTGTCTTTTAAATGCTGGTAGTTTTTCATGTACTTTCGGGTTACAGTATGAACTGTAGTCTTACTATCAGTAGTATAGCAAGGGAGACCCATAATGGTTGACCTCGAGCGTTGACAGAATGACAAAAGCGCACTAATAATAACCACCATGAAGCAAAAAGCAACTTTTTGCATAGGACATGAGATCAGTTTTGTAGGTTTATCTATAGTTTAAAAGCGCTAATTAGTTCATGATAGTTTATTAATAGTCTCTAGGAAATATGAAGCCGCTTGGTAGATGTTTGTTTGCTTTCCTACGGCCGAAGAGACAGCTATGCCATTAACTCCTGCTTTTAAGATATCGGCAATATCTTCTTTCGAAAGGCCCCCAACTGCATAAACAGGAGTATTAATCCCGGCTTTTGTCATTTGATGAGTGAGATTTTTGTAACCTTCAAAGCCAAGAATAGGTTTTAATTCATTTTTCGAGGATGTATATCGAAAGGGGCCTACGCCCATGTAGCTCACATTTTGTCGATAGAGGGACTGAACATGATTGAAGTCATTAGCTGTACCACCAACTATGGCCTGTTGCCCTAATTGAGCGCGAGCCTGTTCAGGCGATTCATCATAATAGCCCAAATGAACGCCATCGGCACCTATACTCTGCGCGACCTCTATGTAATCGTTAACAATGAACCAAGCGCCAAACCCTTTAGCGATTGTAAGAGCAGTTTCAGCCATTCGTTTAGTACTTTCTACCGAGGAATGTTTTTCTCTGAACTGTATAAATCTAACGCCTGCCATGCAGGCTTGTCGCACTTCTTCGGCATGAGGTAATCGAGGATTACTTCCTGTAATAAATTGTAACGGAGGGAACGGATTGGTAATCGTCATAATGCTATGCTTTACATGCTTTCACCAAGCTGTTGAATTTATCAACTGCTGGCATAAAACCTTCTGTGCGGTAATGCTCCCAAAGTGTCCCCAAAACGCCAACTCCAGAAAAACCTAATCGTTTGGCAATAGGGATGGTTTTAGCGGATACACCCCCCAAGGCATAAACCAAAGGCATGATATTATAATTTTTTTCTAAAAGTTCACCTAATAAACTACACTCAAAATTAGCAAAGTGTTCCTTTTTTGAAATACTATCAAAAATTGGGCTTATATAAGCCATATTTAAATTATAATGTAAGTCTTTTATTTGATCTAGTTGATGAACAGATGTACTAAAGATCAAGTCCTTTTCTTGAAGCATTTCCTCTCGACCTTTAAGTGGAAGACGGGATGAAAAATGAATTCCTTTAACAGGAAACTCTTGGCGTAAATCCGGGTGCTGATGTAAGATTATGGTTTTTGATTCTTCTAGGGACAACGAATCTAAAAACTTAGCCGTTTGGTGAGGTGACCAATAAGGCCTCCTTAAGTGAACTGTTTTGAGACCCCTGTCAATAAGGGCTTTGATAAAATCAATTTCTCCTTTCAAGGCCTCTGGCCATGTAAAAACTGTTAAATCCATTCTCTAATACCTATCCACCCTGTGTTGCTTGAATAAGGGTTACATCATCATATTCCTCTAAATTATATTCATCCCATTGATCTTTTGGTATTACATGGTCATTAATTGCTACAGCTAATCCTTCTCCATAAGCTTCATAACCGTAGGATTCAACAAGATCTTTGACAGTAGTACCTTTTTCCAGGCTTTTTTTGTTTTGATTTATAGTAACTTCCATAAAGTTGCTGTTTTTAGGTAATTAAGCAGTTTCTAGAACTCTTTTAAAACCAACAAATTTGCGCTCTTTTAACATTCAAAGCTTTTAAAGCGTTTTACCTTTTAAACGTTCAATAACATCCTTTATGAGCAAAGTTTCGAAAACACTCACTATCGCAGGTTCAGATAGTGGCGGTGGTGCCGGTATTCAAGCGGATCTAAAAACATACTCAGCACTAGGTTGCTACGGGTCTTCTGTAATTACTGCTTTGACGGCCCAGAACACGCAAGGGGTTACCGATATATCAGGGGTTGAGCCGGCATTTATTAAAAGCCAACTCCAGGCAGTTTTAACAGATATCGGAGCCGATGCTATTAAGATTGGTATGTTGCATTCATCTGATGTTATAGAGGCAGTTGCGGATATTCTAAATGATTACCCAACCATTCCTGTGGTTCTAGATCCTGTAATGGTGGCTAAAAGTGGAGATCGCCTTTTACAGCCTGAAGCGATTAGTGCGTTAAAATCCAAGCTTTTAGCAAAAGCTACAATAATAACCCCTAATATCCCTGAAGCTGAGGACCTTACTGGTCAATCTATTGCAACTGAAGATCACATGAGGTCAATTTTACCCTCATTACTGCATTTAGGGCCTAGGGCAGCACTGCTGAAAGGCGGTCACTTGGAAGGTACCGAAAGCCCGGATTTTTTCTTAGGTGGCGGTGATGCTGGTATTTTGAAATTACCCGCTAAAAAAATTGATTCCCTAAATACCCACGGTACGGGCTGCACCTTATCTTCAGCCATTGCGGCCTACCTTGCAAAAGGTTACGATCATAGGCTAGCCGTAAGCGCTGCTAAATCCTACATGCAAGCGTCATTAGCAGCTAGTGTGCACTTTGTAATAGGAGAGGGGAAAGGACCGGTTCATCATTTTCATGCCATGTGGTAAGTAGAATCCAAAAAAATTTAAAAAATGTCTTTTACCCAGAAACTTTGGAGTGAATCCGAGGGGATTTATGAGCAGATTCTATCCCATCCGTTTAACCAGGCCCTCATGAAGGGGAACCTGGATCCTGAACCTTTTAAATTCTACATCAACCAAGATGCCCTTTATCTACAGGATTTTGGTCGAGCTCTGGCCCTTATAGGTGCTCGCTCAAGTGAGCCGTCCAAGCTTCAGCAGTTTGCCAATTTTGCTCAAGGAACCGTTCTCGTAGAGCGTGAGCTCCATAACCATTATTTCCAAAAATTTGATATCAAGCCAACTGGTATAAAATCCCCAACCTGTTCCTTGTATACCAATTTTTTATTAAGTAAAGCCGCGTTAGAGCCTTACGCAGTTGGTATAGCCGCTCTTTTACCTTGCTTCTGGATTTACCGTGAAGTCGGTAATCATATTTACAATCATGCAGCAGTTAAAAACCCTTATCAAGACTGGATTGATACTTATGCTGGGGAAGAATTCAGTCAGTTAGTAGATCAAGCTTTGAAAATAACAGATGAAGTTGCTGAATATGCCAGCTCAACCTTAAAAGCAAGTATGCAGGAAGCTTTTCTTTATTCAACCCGATTAGAGTGGATGTTCTGGGATAGTGCTTACCGCCAAGAACCCTGGCCTGTGTAGGAGGGCTCAACCCTTTATCGCCTCTATTAAGAAATACAACATTGGCATAATCTCCTCAAACACAGGTAGCACTCCCTCCATGGCAAACACTTTTTTAACAAATAAGGTCATCAGGATTTTAAAGGCTTTTGTAGCGATATTGATCTTCATTGTAGCTCAGCCGTTTTTAGCAAAATCACAAAACCAGCAAAGTCCAAAGCGTACCTTGACCGCACAATATACACCTAAGCCGCTTAGCGTCAATGGTCAATTAGACGAGGAGGTTTGGAAAAAGGCTGAAAGGGCCAACGTTTTTACTCAGCGGGAATTAAATTTTGGCAGACCTGCTACTGAACTTACGGAGGCGGCTATAGCTTACTCGCAGCGTTCTTTGTATGTAGGTATTTGGTGCTATGATAGAAAGCCAAAACGCATGCTGGCTAAAGAACTCCGCAGGGATTTTAATAGCAGTAATGACGATAATTTCAAAGTTATTTTTGATACCTACGGTGATGACCGCAATGGCTTTCTTTTTATAACCAATCCCAACGGAGCTCGGAGGGACCTCCAGGTACTTAACAACGGGAACAGCGTGAACAGCAGCTGGGATGGCGTATGGGATGTAGAAGTTAGGCGGACTGCTAAGGGGTGGTTTGCTGAAATGAGAATTCCCTTCACCACCCTTAAATATGATGGGGAGCGTAAAGAGCAAGTATGGGGTGTCAATTTTGAGCGAAATATCCGGCGAAAGCGAGAACAAGTTTTATGGCAGGGCTGGTCTCGTGACTACAACATTCGTCAAGTTAGCCAGGCCGGTAATCTTAATGGGCTGGATTCGCTACTAGATAAAGATTTTATTGAGGTCAAGCCGTATGGGGTTTCTGGAGGGCAATTTAATGATAAAGCCCGCGGACGTTTTGATGTTGGCGGTAATATCAATTACCTGGTGACACCCACACTCAGGGCACAGGTAACGGTTAATACGGACTTTGCACAGGTTGAGTCTGATCCTCAACAGATCAACCTCACGCGTTTTCCTTTACGGTTCCCGGAAAAAAGAGAGTTTTTTCTGGAGGGAAGGGATTATTTTAAAATGGGGTTTGGTGGTAACCGTATTGAGCCCTTTTATTCTAGGCGAATAGGCCTTACTGATGATCGCAAGCAGGTGCCCATATTAGGCGGTACGCGATTACTGGGGAAGGTTAGGAATACTACAATCGGCTTCATGTCCCTACAGACCCAAAAGAGCCGAGGCCAGCCGAGCACTAATTATACGGTGGCCAGCATTAGGCAAAACATCCTGAAGGAGTCTACGGTAGGCATGATGAGCGTTAACAAACTTACTAACCAGGGGTGGCACACAACTACCGGCTTTAATGGCCAATACCGCACCTCCAATTTTTTAGGAGATAAAAACCTGAATTTTAGCGGTGCGCTTGTTCACACACGAAATAATGGGGAACAATACAATCCCGAAGCCAATGCCTACCGGGTATCTCTTCAATATCCTAATGATAAGATTTCCATATTTACTTCCTACCAAAGCGCCCCTGATAAATTTCAACCAGAAGTAGGTTTACGCCGAAGACCGGATTTCCGGGAGGTTTTTAGCAGTGTCATTTTAAAGCCAAGGCCAGGAGAAGCTATTCCATGGATTCGTCAATTTCGGTTTATACCATTTACCATTACTTACGATTATTTTCATACTACGCAGGAGCTGCAAACCCTTTCATGGAATTTTAAGCCTTTAGGTTTTGATACCAAAAGCGGGGAATCTTTTGACTTTTCAATTACCCGTTCCGGGGAAGGTGTTCAAGAAGCCTTCAAATTACAAGGAGAAGCGGAGGTCCCGTCAGGGGAATATTGGCAAACCCGTTATAACTTGAATGCCAGCTCTTTTTCTGGCAGAACCATTTCTGGTAATGTTTCCGTCAACTGGGGAGGATTTTTTACCGGAACATCCATAGAGAGCCAATATAACCTGCGTTGGAGAGCTAGCAAGCACATAGATTTAAGCACAAATTATAGTAAAAACTGGATCCGATTACCTCAAAATCGTTTTGATACCGATTTAATAGGAACACGGTTAAAATACGCGGTGAATCCTGATCTTTTTGGCTCAGTTTATACGCAATGGAATGATCAGGATGAATTAGCTAACATGAATTTCCGACTGGAGTGGATCCCTAAAATCGGTACTAATTTCTTCTTGATTGTTAATCAAAATCTTAACACCAGCTATCCCGATTGGCGTAGTGAAAGAATAACAGTATTAGGCAAAATTATATGGCGATTTGTTATTTAATAGCCGTATTTATATTTCATAGGAAAAACTAACCATAAAGGTTTGTGCCAATCGTTGGCGGGTTCTTACTTCCGAGAAATTCTCATTTTCTCCGATTTCTTTCATCCTACGCGTATCTAAAACATCCCGGACGTTGACACCGATACTCCCATCCCCATCAAACAGGGACTTCTGAAGGCCTACATTCATAAAATATCGCGCTTTTTCTTCTTCCAGAGCTTCAACCTCAGGGCCATCGAAGTTTCCTGTAAGCTGTAACCTGAAGTTAAGGGGCAGTTTAAGGCTCGTATTCAGCTTAGCACGATAAGTGGTGTTTTCGTTGGAGATCTTTTTGCCTGCATTCTCAACCCCTTCAAAGTTCCCAATTTTTCCTCTTATCCTGCTTTGAAATATTGCGCCATTGACATTCAATCGCCAGAATGGAGTAATCCAGGTGGTAAAAGTCGTTTCAAAACCTAAAGTTTCGCCACTTGCCAGGTTTTGAGGGCGGATATAGGGCAGTCCATCTTTGATCACCGTCAAGTAATCGATGACGCCTTCCCGCTGCCGATAAAAAGCTGTTGCATTAATGTCGATGCCCTGCCATTTATCGGCATAGGTCAGTTCAAAAGCATTGATGTATTCCGGGTTTATATTAGGATTCCCCACAAAAATACTTGAGGAATCAGAAAGATCCGGGAAGGGGTTTAACCGCCAACCCGAGGGACGGTCTATGCGTCTCGAATAGCTCAAGTTGAATGAGCGTTCTTCATTTATTTGGTATTGAAGCCGTGCACTTGGAAAAAAATTCAAGTACTGGTTGTCGTTTTTATTATCCGTGTCCTTAACTTTTGTATGAATAATTGTTTGTTCAGCACGTAGACCAGCGATTGCCTTCCATTGGTTGTATTCATAGGAACCCTCAAGGTAGCCTGCGTAAACTTGCTCTTGGTAAAGGAAATTGTTGCTAATGCTGCGCTGGTTGACCCATTCCGTTGAGTTTTTATTGTACTTAAAAAAGTTGTAGTCATTATCAAACTGGCGAAACTGGCCGCGAATTCCCGTTTCTAATTTACCACTGTCAAAAATGGGGTCTGTGTAGTCAACCCTGAAAATACTTAGCTGCCGGTTATCTGTTTGACGTTGGCGGTTTTGATTAGGGTTATTGCCATTGGTTGCTAATGGGAGTTTTTCTGTGGTGGTAACATCATTTTGAAACTCATACGCATATTTGAATGTGGCTTTCAATTTTTTACCAGATTCTGGAAATTTTCTTTGATAATAAATGGTGGGCTCATACGTGTACCCATTCTTATTGATGTTATCAGTAATCTCTCGTTTTCTGAACAATTCTTTCTCCGGTTGCGTCTGTTCAAGGGTATTGACTGTTCGGGAAGTGCCTCTTTCGCTTTCATTTTCATAGACCACGTCAATTCCAACCTTATTGAAGTAATTCCAGAAGTATTCTACGCCACCTCTAATCGTGTTACTGGTTTCATACTCTTTATCACTGCCATCCACCCTACGGGAGATTGTGGTATCCTGGTTATAAACATCCCTTCTGGAGCTTTCCCTTTCAATGTCTACATCATGGCGCCTGTTAAAATTGAGGAAAAAATTGAAATTATCCGTTCCATGGTTTAACTGTAAACCTGCATTGTATTGATCACGGCTGCCTGCCGAGAAATCAATTTTGCCATTGGTGCCCTTTTGGGTTTGCTTTTTTAGAATGATATTAATGACTCCGCCTTTGCCCTCAGCTTGGTACTTAGCTCCAGGGTTTTGGATGACCTCAATGGTTTCTATGCCACTGGCTGGGATCTGGGCTACATTATCACTTAAAGCACTTTCACGCCCATTGATCAGCACTTGGGTGGCGCCAGCTTCCGTACCCCTCATTTTAATGGCTTCATCAAAAGTGACATTGACAGTTGGAGTGTTTCTTAGAATATCAATTGCACTTCCGCCTGTTTGTGTGATGTTTTTGCTGGGATTTACAGTGATGCCTTTGGCCGTTTGGTTGATAAAGTCCCGTTCTTCCTGAATGGCCACTTGATCCAGGTTTTGGGCATTGCTTTTCAAGGTTAGCGTATCCAGGTTCAAAACCGGGTCTTCAGCGGAAAGCTTAAGATCCTCTACCATTCGGGTTTGGTAGCCAACGTAAGAGCATATTATCTCATAACTTCCGTATTCAAGGTTTTTTAATTGAAATCGGCCCTTGGCATTGGTGGTTGTACCTTGCACCCTTTTGTGTTTACCATTTGCCTTCTGAAGGAGTACATTGACAAATTTGACCGGCTTATTGTTATTGGCCTTTGTAATTTTACCATTGATCTCTCCCTGACTTTGACCAAAAGCCAATATTCCGCCAATTGCGTTTAACAGAATTAGAACGATGGAAATTTTATAAAAAAGATTAAAATGGATAAAAAAAGAACTCATAGTGGCAGTGGCAATTTTTGAGGAACGATTTGGTAAAAAGGATTCCATTAAACTATGAATGAGAAATGGCGTGCTTTGGTTTAAATTAAATTTCATTAATTTGAGCTAGACTAAAACGATATTCTATGAATGAGCAGCTAACAGCCTACCGCGAGCTGCGTAACAACAGGCATATTCCTTACCAACTATTTGAAGAGCTTGTTTACTTATTCCCAACATTAATGGTTCTCGAATCAGATGGTCGAATTGACAATTTTGAAGAAGGTCATTTGCGCCATGAAGCTGAACAAGTAGCAACTGAAAAGGGACTTGATGCGGATCAATTAGAAAAAGAATTGGCTTACCAGAAATCTGCTATTTCTACCGTGAAGCCAATCATGCTTGAAGCCTTGAAAAATCTCAATCAAGAACATGATATAGCAAATGATGTGCTTGATCAAATGCTATCTTCAGCAGGCGTAAGCTCTGAAAGTCAAAAAAACAATTTGATATTTAGCAACTACCATAGTTTTTTCGATGTGTTCAGGAGTTTTATAAGTTATTTTCTCGAGCCTGATCCGGACAAGCCTTTTATCAGGGAATCTGAAAAGGAAGCTATGCTTAACGTATTAACAGCCATTGAAGGCCTCAATGACCGTAATTACAAGCTATTGCAAGATCTTGCAAGGGACTAAATGCGCTTAACCTATTTACCGGCAACTTCCAGCGAAAGGCCATACGGCTCCTGCTCAAAATTGAGTATTTGTTGGTGACCTTTCATACTTAGGGCTGTCATAAACCCATCCTGGAATTTCATCCTGATGTACTGAGAATTTTCGTACAGGATGTTTTTAGTGCTTTTAAAGATGTGAATCCTGTAGAGATTTACTTGCCTGGGCGGTCCTTTGTAAAAAGCTTTGATCTCCTTGACTAAGGCATCCTCCTCTGGTTTTAGGGTATTGGATAAAACACTGTAAAGGGTATCACCGCTATCGTCTAATCCATGATTCCAATTCACTTTGTACACGCCCCTCAAGCCAGGCTTATTGATAATGGCTGTTTCTAAAACATCCCTTACTTGCTCAATTTTCTGAATGTCTTGTGTTTTGGTTTCCGAACCCGAATCAAACGAAACTGTTTTCTTTAGTTTTCTTTGCCTGGTAGAATCTGAATAGTGGGTGATTTGACGGTCAATCAAGCTTTTAATATCAAAGTATTGATCAATGTAAAAGGAATCTTTTCGCTCACTTTGGCACCCCGTTGTTAATAGTAAAATCAACGTAGACCCAATTGCAATTGGAAATGGGGCTTTTAGGAAAAAAGATGACAATAGTTTCATGCAAAATGGGCATTCATATAGCAACGGGCGACAAGAGTGATTGGCCTGACATGGATGCTGGCTGCTGAAGGTTCATTAGCGCCAAAAGGGTGGGGGCAATATCAGCCAACTTCCCGTCCATTAGTTGTATATTATTTTGATCAGCAAGTAAGAACAGGGGAACTGGATACTTTGTGTGGGCTGTATTGGGGGATCCATCAGCATTTACCATGTAATCTGAGTTACCATGATCTGCGGTTATTAGACAACCGTAGGCCCGGTTCCTTAGGAAATGAATGGTCTCCTCTAAACAGTTATCCACCGTTTCGAGGGCCTCTACTACGGCATTGAAGTTCCCGGTATGGCCTACCATATCGGGGTTGGCGTAATTCAATACCACTAAAGAGGGATCATTTGCCTTTACAAATTCCTGAAGTGCTTTATTTAACGATTGGGCGCTCATAGCTGGTTGTAAATCATACGTGGCCACTTGTGGTGAAGGTACCATTTTACGAAACTCTTGAGGGAAGGTGGTTTCCCTGCCACCCGAAAAGAAATAGGTCACGTGGGGATACTTCTCTGTTTCGGCGATCCGCAACTGAGAAAGACCTGCATTGGATACAGTTTCACCAAGGGTTTGTTCAGGAATATTTTCATCAAAAATCACTTTAACCCCCTCAAAAGTTTTGTCATACTGGGTCATGGTCAGGTAATGCAAGTCAAGCTTTTGCATTTGGTACTCCGGCATATCCTTTTGCGACAGGGCCATCGTGAGCTCCCGTCCCCGATCTGTTCGGAAATTGAAAAACAGCACCACATCGCCATCCTGAATAGTGGCAACAGGTGATTCCTGATCATCAGTTAAAACGACCGGTTCGATAAACTCGTCCGTATTGTTGTTTTCATAAGTATCCATTATGGCGCTGCTGGGATCTTGATAAGGTTCGCCTTCCCCATTTACAACCAGCTGGTAAGCTTTGCTGATACGTTCCCATCGGTTATCGCGATCCATGGCGTAGTATCGCCCTATGATGGATGCTATTTGCACGGGCGTATCCTCAATGTGTTGCTGAAGGGATTGTATGTACCCTATCCCGGATTTCGGATCGGTATCCCGACCATCGGTGAACGCGTGGATGTAAACATCCTCGCATTCTTTTTCTGAAAATATATCTACAAGGCCTTTCAGATGATTGATGTGAGAATGAACACCACCATCAGAGACCAAACCTAGTAAATGTAAGGCTTGCCCATTTTCCTTAGCATAAGTGATTGCTTCATTAATCGTAGGGTCTTCATGAAGGGTGCCTTCTTCTATAGCCTTGTTCACCCGGACCAAGGGCTGATAAACCACGCGACCCGCTCCAATATTGAGGTGTCCAACTTCTGAATTCCCCATTTGTCCATCAGGCAATCCCACATTCTCACCTGATGTGTATAGCTCAGTATTGGGAAATTGATGATACAAACTATCTACAAAGGGGGTGCGGGCTTTCTGTACAGCATTCACTTCAGGATCATCCGGACCGTGTGCCCAACCATCCAGAATTATGAGAGCCATTTTGTTTGTTTCCATGGGTTCAAATTTAACCCATCATGGCAAAATAAAACAGAATAACCTATCTTCACCAGCGTTATAAGTAGTTATTCCATTAAAAATTTCAAAGCCTTTGGATGGTACAGCAGAATAGTTTAGCAGCGGTTATATTTGTTAAAATATTTAAACCACTTTCTTATGAAACATCTTATTTTAATGCTGGTATGCAGTGGTTTAATATGTAGCTCGGCCAAAGCCGATGACATTTTAGAAGATATTGGATTGGCTTTAAAGGCTGGCAACGCTAAGGAGGTCGCTAATTATTTCATCAGAGAGGTGGCTTTTAGCACACCATCATCAGATGGATCTTACAAACCAGCAAAAGCAGAAAATAAGCTGAGGAAGTTTTTTCAAGCCCATCCGCCTAAAGAATTTAATACCCTTCATAAAGGAGTGTCCAAAGCGAATTCAAAATACCTTATTGGTAAATTAAAGACCAAGGAGGGCACATTTCGAACTTACCTATTACTGTTAGAAGGTGGCAAGGGCAAACAACCTCGGATTAGTGAATTGGAGTTTGAATAAGGTAAAAAGGATTATGATAAACCGGGACGGAGGTTCAATTCATGAATAAATGGTCGTTAGAGCAATTTGTCAATACTTACCAGAAAGATTTCTTTCAGCAGCTTAACAAGCTCGTATGGAATGAAGATGTACAGGAAGGAGATCATACTACCTTAGCCACTATACCGAGAGATGCGGTTGGAAAAGCGAACCTCTATGCAAAAGATGAAGGGATGCTAGCGGGTTTGGAAGCCTGTAGATTCATTTTCTCCTATTTTGATGCTGATTTGAAATTCAGCACCCCACTTGAAGATGGTAAGTGGGTGAAAGATAAAGATCAGGTATTTACCGTAAAAGGATCAGTAAGAAGCATTCTAACAGCCGAAAGAACCGTGCTTAATTTAATTCAGCATCTAAGCGGCATTGCCACCAAAACTTATGAGTGGTCTAAGCTTCTGGATGGATACGAAACCAAGCTATTGGATACTCGTAAAACTACACCTGGCCTTCGCATACTGGAAAAATGGGCTGTAGGGGTTGGAGGAGCTGTTAATCATCGTGTGGGGCTATATGATATGATCATGCTTAAAGACAACCATATTGATTATGCTGGAGGAATGGATGCTGCTATAAAGGCTGTTAAAAATTATCTAGCAAGTTATAACCTGGCCCTTCCTATTGTTGTGGAAGCCCGTTCGCTCGAGGAAGTTAAAACTGTTATAAATTATCATGGACTAAGCAGGATCTTACTAGATAACATGTCAATTACCGAAATGGCTAATGCCGTTTCAATCATTGGTAGCCATTGCCAAACCGAAGCATCAGGTGGTATTCTAGCTAACAACCTAAATGCTATTGCAGAAACGGGAGTCAATTATATTTCCACTAGCCAATTGAACAGGGAATTTAAACCCCTTGATCTTAGCTTAAAAATTGAATAGAATATTTCTTTAAAGTAAACCTTGTTATAATGAAAGAAGACATTTTTAGTCAGTTTTGGAGTTTACTAGCTCAACGCTACAGGTCCCATCCCTGGCATGGTATTGAAATAGGGGAAGAAGCTCCTGAAGTTATCAACACCTTTATCGAGGTGGTTCAAACTGATACCGTAAAGTATGAAATAGACAAAGCTTCCGGTTACCTGAAAGTCGACCGGCCTCAGAAATTTTCCAACATTGTTCCAGCACCGTATGGTTTTATTCCAAAGACCTTTTGTGATCAGCATGTTGCAAACTACACGGAAACAAAAACCGGAAGAACCGAGATTGTAGGAGATGGCGACCCTTTAGATGTGCTCATCCTTACGGAACGGAATATCACGCATGGGGATGTCCTGGTGCCAGCTTTACCGATTGGCGGCCTTAGAATGATCGATGGGGGAGAGGCTGATGACAAAATTGTTGCAGTGTTAAAAGGGGATGAGGTCTATAAAGAAATGCAGGATATTAGTGATTGTCCTGAGAACTTAATTGAAAGGCTTAGGCACTACTTTCTCACTTACAAGGACATGCCCGGGCAAGGTCACCGTACCTGTGAAGTAACCCATATCTACCCTCGAGAGGAAGCGTATGAGGTTATACGGCGCAGCCAGCAGGATTACATGGAACATTATGGCAATATAGATCAGCAACTATTGGATACTGCAAGTCAGGCACTGAAAAAGACTTATTAAAAGGCTTATTAAAAGGCCTTTTCAATTATACCCCAACCAAATTAAGATCAAAAAAAAGGCTTGCCTAACCGGCAAGCCTTTTTTTGATGCGTAGATGGTGATAGGATTGATCTTAACGAATAAGCGTAATGGTTCCCGAGAAGGTGTAATCCTCGCCATCCATGCCTGTGGCCTGGACTATGAAAGTATAAACACCACTGGGTGCTTTCTGACCCTCATAGGATCCATCCCACCCATGCTTTTCATAGTTGTCACTTTGGTAAACTTCTTCACCCCACCGGTTAAAGATCTGGATGTTAAAGCTTGTAAAATACCGTGCTTCTACCCGGTAGATATCGTTGTCTCCATCGCCATTGGGACTAAAAGCAGTTGGAGCATAGTTAATCACTGTAGGCCTTACCCTGACGTAATTATCCCGGGTTAAGGTATCAGCGCAACCAACATCGTTTGTAGTGGTTAGCTGAATAGTGAAGGCGCCGGTATCCGAGTAAGTATGGGATGGGTTTTCTAAGGTGCTACTATTGGCATCCCCTCGATCATCCTCACCAAACGACCATTGATAACTTAAAGGTTTATTATCGCCCTCAGTTAAGTTATTAAAGTTGATTTTAGGTGCATTGATGGTTGTTAATATGGGGTCAGCGCTAAAATCAACTTTTGGCTTCTCGGCCACCTCAATGAAGTTTTCCTTACTTATGGTAGCCGCACAGTTCTTTTCGGAGGTCACCTTCAGGGACACATTGTATTCACCGGGTTTACTGTAAACAGTTTGAGGGTTTTTGGCGTCTGTTTGAGTACCATTGCCTAATTGCCATTGGTACGAAGCGATTTTCCCGCCTTCAGATATGGTAGTTTTATTTTCAAATTCGACATTAAAGGGAGGGCAACCTTGTTTATCGGACCGGAAATTAGGTTTTGGCACGGGTTTAATGTTGATGGAAACTGAATCAAACCGATTTGGGCAGGCGCCATCATTCTTCGCTTCAGCAGTTATGACAAATTGTTCGGCCTCTTCTTGTTGATCATTAGGTGCGTAAGAAGCACTAACGGTTTTGTCATCAGAGCTGATATTTGTAAAGCCTGCCAAATCCGAGCGGCCAAGGGCTTGCCAAATAGGAATACGGCTGGTATTGTCAAACTTGGCGGCTACTTCATAACTTGATCCTTTACACTTGCTGGTATCTGTTTGTAGGATAGAGACTTTTGGCTTTGGATCTACCGTTAAGGTGATGGTATCCTTGTTCAGACACCCGGTATTGGGATCTTTGTATTCGTACGCAAGTTTGTTATCTCCTTCCACACTGGCTTCTGGGTTAAAGATGTTGCCATTATCGATGGTAGCGGTATTATTAATGTCTACCCATTGACCGCCCCCACCACTAGGAGTTCCTTCTAAGGCAACATCCGTTCTTGTTTCGCAGAAATTCGTCTCACCGGAAGCGGTAGCTGCTTTTACCTCCACGGTATCCTTTACATTGATATTAATGGTATCTTCAACCGTGCAGGTACGGAAGGTTCGGGAACTTACTTTATACCTGGCCGTATAGTCACCCGGAGCATCCGGTGTATTGAAGTTACCATTACTTACTTCATCCCCTTGCCATGTTCCATCGCTGGCAATATTGGTTAAAGGAAGGATTTTGTTGTTTATACAGATTTCCTGATCCCTAAAATCCGGTGTAGGAGATTGCTGGACAGTCACCTGTATGGTATCCGGGGCGGAGCATTGGTAGACAGGCTCTTTGTATGTGTAAACGATGGAATTAACACCCGTAGGAACCTGACTACTTCCAGGATCATAGGTCAAAGATGACTGCTCATTGGCATCAGTAACTCCTTTACCGGTCCAGTCACCTGGAGGTGCTGCTGGTGTTCCGTTGAGGTTTAGTGGTTCATTGTGTGTACAAAGGATCGTATCAGTCCCGATGTTAACATTTGGTGCAGGCCGAATCATTAATTCAGCTGTATCGACATTGCTACAGCGTGGATCGGGAGTTCCTCTTGGTTCTTTCCATTTAAAGCGCACTGAGTACTGGCCTTGTTGGACGTTCTCCGTATTGAAAGAGCCGTTGGAACTCAAAGAAGCAGCTGGCAAGTCATTGGAAACCCACTGGCCACCAAAAGACTTGTTAGGGTTAAGGGTATCACCGAGGTTTAAGCGACCTTGGTTGCTACAAATGTCAGCCATAGGGTCAATCTCAACTTCTGGTAATTGCTCAACTTCTACGGTAGTAGTAGCTGAGTCTTTACAGAATACGCCTTTTGTGGTTTCTTCGACTACCAGGGCATATTGGGTGGTACTGTCCGGTGATACTTTTATATTTTGAGAATTAAAGGTTTTTTGTGTTCTTAAATTGGTCCACGTGTATTTCACGTTAGGTCCACCTGTATTATTAGCCCTTAAGATGCTTGTATCATCGGTACATATCTTAGGAGGAAATGGCTGGGGGTCAAGCTCTGGGTTAGTGGTAAGATTCAGGGTGTCATTTGATGCACAATTAAACGTATCAGAAGCTTCAAGGATATACCTACCTGAATCGGTTAATTCAACAGTGTCATTCTCACTAAACGTTGGGGAGCTCAAAGTTCTACGATGCCAATTGTAGTTGGCTTTTTGCTGCCCGCCATCTAAGTAGATCCACGGAGTATTACTGGTAGAGTCAGATGAAGTCACCAATTTAGGCGCTATAACTGCTGTATCATCTGCACAAATTCTTGGGTCAGACCCAAGGTCTAAATTGGGATTATCCCTAACGTCAATTTTAACCCGATCAGTGAAAGAGCATATGGTGTCTTGAATAGTGACACTAATAGTGGTATCCTTGGTTAGGTTTTTAAAGGTTCTTGATCGCTTTCCTTTGACGCTGTCATACCATGTATAGCTAACCCGACCGTTGGTGTCTTTTGGCATGCCACCAAGGGTCACTCCTTCGCCTTTACAGATGGTGGTATCATTACCCAGGTCTACTCTGAGGAAAGGAGGGACATTTACGGTATCCTGGTAAGTTCTTGTACATCCCTGAGCGGTAACATCTAGCTTAAAGGGATACTCACCTGGTTCTTCAAAGGTATGGTTAAAGGTTTGACGCCTGGATTTGAGTTTTGATGAAGAACTAGCCCAAAGATACTTGATGCCGGCACCCTTTAATGGTCGAGCACTAAATTGGTAAGTTCCACATCCTTTACTTTTAACCGTGATTTCAGCTTTTGGGGTTGGTTTAACCTGAATCTGAAAGGTCCTGGTGGCCCTGCCCGCCACCGGACAATGATCATCTTTGGCTGTTACTGAGAAACGATAGGGAATGGGGCTAGCATCACCATCTCCGGGTGTCCAGGTTAACTCCCCGTTCTGGTATTGCCCTTTTGGATTTGTAACAACAAAGCTGGGCGAACCCGGTAAGTTACCAGGCTTAAAACTTATATCAACCGAATCCTTTTGATCAGGATCGTTGGTACAAAAGGAAGTTTTGACTAGTTCACCTTCACAGACAGTTTTAAACTGGTTATCTGAGGGGCAATCCATACCCGTTATAGTTGGAGAGGCATTTTGCGGACAATTTCTCACGAAGAACTGGACGTCCCTACGAGTTTCCCCTATCTTAACCATATTGCCATTTATTTCGCGAAACTCTGTTACCTTAAAGGACATCACAGAACTCTGCTTCTTAGTGGGCGTAAAGCGGAGATCGCCTGTGTTATTATCCAAATGGAAACCAAAACCTCTTGGGACAAATGGCAGGGATGGTTTGGTTCCCTTATAATCCAGAGGAATATCTTTTGAATAATTATTATTGTAGCTCAAGGGGTTGCTTGGCCCACCTAGCGGATCAGCAAACGAATAACTTAAGGAGTCAACAAGTTTTCCGGTAGAGTCAGTATCACTATCCACTGCGCCTTGGGTATAAACTTGCTTTCGACCCTTACAAAGGATATCCGTAGGGGTTTCGCTGAAATCAGGTGAACTGTTTTGTGGTGCTTTACAGCGGTCAAACCATGATTCGGCATAGTATTGATCACCAGAAAGACCCGTTGTAATGCTGTTACTCCTGCAACATTCATCATAATGGAACCTAACCTTACAACAATTAGTATTTGAAAGATCTACCGTGTATTTTACTTCGAACTTTTCAATACCATAGCCAAAACCGCCACTGCCACACTCACTATTGGAGTTATCACAAATAGGCGTTATATCATTACCATCTACGTATGAATTGGAGACTTCAGTGGGACTAGTACTGATGCTGCCACCACTGTCACAAGAAACGCTTAGATCTGGCTTACTGAGGTCGATGCCGGTGCAATCCCGGTATACAGTAAGGGTGACTTCAAAACTGTCTTTACCTACATTTTCCCAAGTAATATCTGAGCCCATTACGTGAGTAGCTTTACTGCTAGTGGGCACTAATAGAAGTGCAAGGCTCAATATTAAAAGGGATTTGGATAAACTTGACATGGTCAAAAACTTTTTGTTGTTATTTACTATACAGTTTTCAATTCTAAAGGTAACCACTTTATTAACTTAGATTTACGAAAATACAAATCGCGACTTATTTTGATTCGCATACTTCGCTTAATCATGTCATCTAATTAACTTAAATGTACCTGAATAGGTTTGTTTTTCTCCTAAAGCTCCACGAATGGATAAAGCATACCAATAACTACCACTTGGAAGCATCGAGCCTTGAAATTGGCCATTCCATCCGTGATCATTATAGCTGGAGGATTGGTACAATAAAGCACCGGAACGGCTAAAAATTTCTAAATGAAAGTCGGTTATATTCTGTCCTTTTACGGTAAACTTATCGTTGTTCCCATCTCCATTAGGTGTAAAAGCACTGGGAATATAGACGATCGGCTTTCTTAAAACCTTAAAAGCTTCATCATTTACGGAGGTGTCAATACATCTTTTTTCAGTTTTTACCATGTGTTTGACCGTGTAGTTCCCCGTATTTAGCGGATTGTAGCTAATTTTTTGGCCTTTTATTTCAGCCAATGTTTTTTGGTCTTTCTTTACTTCCCATTTATGTAAATCGGCTGATCGGGGAGCTCCTTTTAGGTGGACTCTCTCAGGTAGATAGAGTTTTTGTTTATTAACTGTAAATCGAGCAGTTGGTTTCTCTAAAACCTGAAAATAGCCAGCATTCCAACTTGAATCCACGCAACCAAACTGATTGGAAGCTATAATTCCTAAATTATGAGTGCCTTTGCGGCCAAGGTTATAAAACAGGGACCTTTCACTGGAAAACTTATTATTGATCCGCCACTGAATACTTTTTAGGGAATCTTTTGACTGAAGTTTTAGCCTCCCTTGCACAAATTCGCATGCCTTGCGAGTTCCCTTATGGATAATGGAAAAATCAGGTTTGGAACGTTTGATCAGTAAAATACTATCTGTGGAAGCTTCGCATCCTTTCTGCGGAAGCGCTTTGGTAATTAAAAACGTTGAATCAGGGAGCTGTAAGGGTTTTTGAATGTTAAGTTTAAAACTGTCCTTTCCTACAACCGGAAGGTGAGCATCGGTTGTTAAGGTGGGTTTAAAGTAGCTGGTGATATTGGTTTGATTTTTTAATAACCACTGATCCTTAAAAACCCTTTTTCCCGGGCAGATTGATAGTTTCGACCTTTTATAATCTATTACAGGATTGGAATTTATATGGACGGTATCCGCAGTCCTGGAAAAGCATGATGTTTTTTTATGGGGATACTCATATGCTATCAAGTGGTGACCAGAACCGGCTTTGGATGGCTGAAATTCTTGTTCTTTATTAACCCCGCGTCCATGCCAATTTCCCCCTGAGGGTTTAGCTTCCAGGGCTACTTTATCCTGGTTGGTACATAGCGGTTGCTGCTCAAAAGCTTGGACATTGATCGCTAAAGGCTTTTCAGGAACAAGCTTAAAATCTACATTAGACGTTAAACGGCAATTCCCGTTTAAGTAATAATTTGCTGCATAAATACCGCTGTCTTGAGGCTTCCGTTGAATTTCGGATTTCTCAATGTCAAAATTATTGGCCTGCGTTTCCCAGTATCCCCCCTCGGGCATGTTAGAAAAAGATTCCGGGATTAAACTATCGTAGGGGCATAACTCCTGTTGTGGGAACTTAAACTGTGCCTCTTGAAAAAGTGCAACTTCAAAAGTGTCATCATATGAACATCCCTGTTCATCATCAGGAGTGAAGATTGCTTTAAGTTTATAAGTATCAACAGGGAGATCAGCCTTTGCAGGGGCAAATATTAGCCCCTGGTTAACGTTAAATAAGCCTCTTCCGGTCCAATTAAATGTTCCCTGCCCAGTTGTGGTTGGCAGTACCAAAGCCTTGTTTCGCTTGCAAATAGCCGTATCTGAAAATGCTTCAACTTTTCTAACAGGTTTTATGGTTATCGGAGTTTGCTTTGAAGTAGTGCATTTGTTTAGGCTATCAATTAACCGGTATTTAAGGTTGTGTGAGCCACTTTTTTCTTCAGGGGGCTTTAACCAACCTTTCTCAATCAATTCTTCATTTATAAACCATTCCCCATTACTGGGTTTTACAAACTTGTTTAAGTTAAGAGAATCCTTGTTGCCGCAAATAGCGGGGATTGGATCAAATTTAATGGCAGGAAACTCCCTGATGCGGATGGTATAGGACGTGGTATCTTTACAAACAGTCGAGCCCCCCTTTCCTTTCAGGGTTACCAGTAGTTTCACTTTTTTAGTAGAATTAAGACTCCGGCGGAAATTAGCCCCTTTAGTTATTAATTGACCTGACTTTTCCAGCCACTGGTAAATCAGGGTTTGGTTTTTACCAATATATGATGGCTTTTTTGCTTGGAGATTGACAGTGTCTCCGGCACAGTAAGTTGGAATTTGACCTTTTACTTCAGCTAAAGCACCTAAATCTAGTGTGCTTGTTGAAGATACTTGACATTCACCCGCAGAAATCCGGTGACGAAGTAAACGCTCTCCGGAGTTTTGCCAATCAAATTTAAACTGCCTTTCATTTGATGCCTTATTACCTCCTAGCCACCACTGTTGCTTAAATGAAGATGGAAGCGTCTTTTCAGCTTTTGCGGTTATTGTTCGACATTGTTCAACTTTGGTTTCAAAACTTGTTGAGGGTTCAGGTAGCACCTCTAAGTGGAGTTTCTTTCGGTCAGTACCATTAAACGGACAATGTTGATCCTTAACAGTTGCGTAAAAATCTAAGCCGACTCTTTGATTAATGGTATCGTCTGGTAACCACTTGAAAGTCCAGGCTGTTTTATTGTTAGCTAAAAACTGACGATTCTTACTTAAAAGTTTTCCGGGTAATTTTTCCCAGTCAATGGAAGTGATTAAAGTATCCTGAATATTGGGATCTTCAGCGTGTAATTTTAGGAAGGCCGTATCTCCAGCACAGGTAATTAAACTATCGGAATAAGATGTATTGCTGCTGAATCCCTTTAAATCAGGGTTTTTGTTAGCCTTGCAGTTAATGGTCTTTAATGCAAAATCTTGTGTTTGCGCGCCAATTAAGGAGCCATTTTGATAGCATTTAGCTTCGATAGCCACAGTAGTGCTTTGCTTACGGGTAGGAATGAAAGCTAATAAACCAGTGGCGTGGTTAAGGTGAAAGCCGGCTGGTGATTTTTTGTCTTTATTTGGGAAACCCTCAAACCTTAGCGGCATTTGAGGATTGTAGGGATTAACCCATTTGAGCGATTGATTAAGGCCTTTTTTAGGCTTTACCAATTCATACCTGACAGAATCAATATGATCTTGATCTCTTGAAAATTGCGTATTGCCTAGCAATAGCTGGGCTGGTTTTCCATTACAATAAGTAAATCCAGGGATGGATTGGAAAGCATTCTTGCTTACACCCTTTGCTTTACATTTATTAACCCAAGCTGAAGTGTAAAGATTCTTTTGGTTTTGATTTTTAAGGGTGGTTAAAGCGGTTGGTCTACAGCAATTTTGGTAAGCAAAAGCAATGCGGCAACAGTTGATAGCGGTTAGATCCACCAAGTAGGTAGCCTCAACAGCTTTAAAGCCACGATCACTTACGGATTCATTGTTTTTGCATGTATCAGCCTTACAAGCCGTGCAGTATTTTGAACACGAGGGGGAATGAAGCTTCCGTTTAACTTGCAATCGCTGAATAGGGGGTGTTAATCGCTGTTGGTGGTCTTTACACCTGATTTCAGGCGTGGGAGGAACCAATTCTTCACCACTGCATTCTCTGAAGACCTTTACCGAAACATGAAAGCTATCAATGCCAACATTTTCCCAAGAGATACGAGATCCCAATAGATGAGAAGCAGTTATTATTTGCGGTAAACTAAAGACAAGTATTAAAATTATTAGTTTACGCCACATTTCAAATGAACTTTAAACTCAAAGATAACAAAAACTTAAAGCCTTAAATCGTTTCTAAATGTCCTTATAGAAGTATTCCTGTGGAACCCAAAAAAGTAACCTGCGTAATTTTAGGTATTGCTTCTAAAAGAGGAATTTTTATTGATCCAAGGAAAATGGAGGCTAGTAGAGGGAAACGGGAATAAAAAAAAGGACCCGAAGGTCCTTAAAGAAGTAGCGGGGGCAGGACTCGAACCTGCGACCTTTGGGTTATGAGCCCAACGAGCTACCTTCTGCTCTACCCCGCAATATGTGTTAACGATTTTTTCAAATTGCAATGCAAAGGTATAAATACACGCCTTTTTACAAAATCTTGAAGTTGTTGAACTATTGTATCAATGGTGCATTTAGCCCGTAGCAGCGCTGTCAAAAATCCTAAATTTGAACGTTAAACCTTTAAACAGTAATAGATTATGCGATTTTTAGGAGTTTTTACAGTTGTGGCTGTGTTAACAACTGCCTGCGGTTCTGATCAAAAGCAATCAGACCAAACAAAACAAGAATCCAGTCAAGCCTCCAAAAAGCAGGCTTCTTCTGATTCTCTGAAGGATAATAAGAAAGATGGGGATAAAGGAAATGAGGTAACGATCCGCTTTCCTGAAGTAAGCCCCAAAAGTGAAGCCACTCAAATGGTCGGGATTAATAAGATCTCGATAGAATATTACAGGCCATCTGTATCTGATCCTGAAACGGGGGAGAAAAGGAAAATTTGGGGAAAACTCGTTCCTTATGGAAAACGCTGGCGAACAGGTGCTAATGACAGAACTAAGATCAGCTTTAGCCATGATGTAGAAATTCAAGGGCAAAAGCTAGAAGCTGGCACTTATTCGGTTTTTACCATTCCGGGGAAGGATCAGTGGACCATTATATTCAATAATCAGCTTAAGGGTAGCCCGATGTCCGCTTATGATAAATCCAAAGACGCGCTTAGGGTAAAAGCTGAGCCCAAGAAAGCCCCTTTTCATGAAATGATGACTTTTGATTTCAAAAATGTAACCGATAGCACTGCTAATATCCAGCTAGCCTGGAAAAGAACAAGGGTTCCTTTTAATATCAGCACGAACACCAGTAAACAAATCATGGCTATGATGAATAAAGCTGTTGATAACGCTGGGAAAGATGACTGGCAGGTTTACAGTAAATGTGCCGGTTACCTGGCTGGTAAGGAAATGAAACTCAAAAAAGCCAAATCCTGGGTTAACAAGTCCTTGGACATAAAAGAACATTGGCGGAATACCTGGACCAAAGCTGAAGTTATGCGTGCAAGTGGAAAGGTCTCAAAGGCTATTTCCCTTACAGAAAAGGCACTGGAAATTGGTGAGAAGGCCGGAATGCCAGGCGGCTACAAAGATTACATGAAAGATGAATTAAAGGATATGAAGGAAGAAGCTAAAACATAGCTTTTAGCCTTTTAAGTCTTTAGCTAAACCGCTCATTATCTAAAATTATTCAATGAGCGGTTTTTTTTATTCTAATAACATTTCAACATCATCCCTTGTAAGCTGATAACTTAGCTGTTGATTGGTTTGGATAACTTCCTTAACCAGCTCAGATTTTTCTTCCTGTAATTTTAGAATTTTTTCTTCAATCGTTCCTTTGGTTATAAACTTGTAAGCAATAACCCGTTTGTCCTGGCCTATTCTATGAGCGCGGTTAATGGCTTGTGATTCTGTGGCTGGGTTCCACCAGGGATCAGCTATGAAAACATAGTCCGCTTCCACCAAATTCAAACCAACGCCACCTGCCTTTAGGGAGATAAGAAAAACGGGTTTATCAGGATCTTGTCTAAAATCTTGAATGATGGCTTCCCGGTTTTTGGCGCTACCTGTAAGCATGGCGTAGCCAATACTTTTTTGGTCTAAAGAGGCTTTCAAAAAGTTTAGGTGCCTCACAAATTGGGAAAAGACAAGGATCTTATGGTTGGATGCTGCTAGCTCTGCAACTTTTTGTAAGATTTCCTCAAACTTACTGGCCTCGCAGTCGTAGGAATTATTGACAAGTTGAGGATGATTAGAGGCCAACCGAAGCTGCGTAATACCCCTTAAGATCATGAATTGAGATTGCTTTAAACCGTAATAATCTACGTTGCCAAGGATCTGATTACGATAATACGATTTGATGCGGTCATACTCTTGCTGTTGCGCATCATTCATGATGCAATAGTGGGTTTTCTCGGTTAATTCCGGTAACTCTTCGGAAATCTCCTCTTTAGTTCTGCGTAATAAAAATGGCTTGATTAAAACCCGGAGCTTATCGCGTGTAGCCTCATCTTTACTTTTTTCAATAGGAATAACGTAGGTCTTTTTGAAAAAACGGTAACTACCTAAAAGGCCGGGATTCAAAAAGGCCATCTGAGACCACAGGTCTATTAAACTGTTTTCAATGGGGGTTCCCGTAAGTACTAGCCTGTAACGGGTATTTAATTGCTTAACAGTAGAAGCCGATTTAGAGGACGGATTTTTTATTACCTGACTCTCATCCAGTATGATGTAGTTGAACTGATACCGTTCCAACAATTTACGGTCATTCCGGGCTAAACCATAGGTTGTAAGAATCACATCATAGTGCTCAAACCAGCGGATGAGGTCACCCCGGTCGTTACCGGTGTAAACAAGGCAACTCAACTGCGGGGTGAACTTTAATATTTCAGCACGCCAATTGTGCAATAGGGAGGCCGGCATGATGACCAAATTCATGCGGCCTTTATTTTTCCTTTGATATTGGTCATCTGCTAATGCTTCGGTCTCTTCTTTGTCTTTTAGAAGTACAGCTAGGGTTTGGAGGGTTTTGCCTAAGCCCATATCATCTGCCAGGCAGCCTCCAAATCCTTGTTCTCGTAAGAACATTAGCCAATTATAGCCTGTACGTTGGTAATCCCTTAAGGTGACATTGAGGGTGCTTGGTAGGGGTTTATTTTCCTCCTCCTTGGCCTCTAAATTCCTCAGTGCCTCGATGTAAGATCCATTGTTTAGCGCTTTACCATTGCCCCCTTCGCCCTCTAGGAGACGGTAGTGATGCTTGCGTAGGTGCAGAATATCTTCATTACCGGTAACCGACAGGAATTCAAACAAATCCGAATACTGACTAAACCAACTTTCAGGCAATAAAGCAACTTCCCCGGAAGGTAACGGATATTCCCGTATTCCTTGCTCTATGTAGGGCTTAAGCCATAAAAAAGGTATGCTGTAATTGCCAAAGTAAACCCTAGCCTGAACATCAAACCAATCCCTATCCTTTGGGTTGTCTGATAGATCCATCACTAACTCAGGTGTTCCAACGTAAAACTGGGTTTCTGCTTGTGATTGATAGATGGTAAAGCCCGAGGCTTCCAGCTCTATTTTACAAGCTTTCAGCCAATCCAATAAAGGCTGAAACAGTGCCACATCAGATGTAGAAGGGCGATAGGCCTCCTGGCCGTGAGGATTGCTTGGACTAAAATAGGAATCGCGATAATTGATCAGGCCTCGCTGTTGGAGTTGTTCTAAATGGTTTTTTTCAACATTAAAATTCCTTTCAACCTTTGAAAAATGATAGGTGTCTCCTGATTCGTCTAAGCTCAACTTGAAATTACGCTGTTCATGAGCATAAAAAGTAGTCTCATCCCCATACTCAAAGGTTAGTATAAATGCGGGGTTCCCTGCTAGATCCCTGGAAAGGCTAAGCACAGGATCAGGTAACGGTGTTTTTTTCCGGATACTAAAACCAGAAGCTTCTACATAGTGATTTTCTAAAACCTGCGGAATGAATTTGCGATAGAACTCTGGTTCTGAACGGGAAGGTATTTGTAAGCTACCTCTTTTTAAGAAAGGTTTTAGCTTTTTCCCATCTAGCTTATCAGAAAACGAAAGCAGGTTATTATTGACTAAGGCCCAACATGGTTTTACGGTAATTAAGCGTGATTTTTCATCACAAAGTTTGATGAGGCCGAGGTCAGACTGCCTGATTGTAGGGTAATAAATGGTTCCTTGCTCTCGCTTTTTAAAATGAAAATGGACAGATGCTTCTTCTGATTTGACCGTAACTACTTCTGAAGTAGGATTACCACTCCGGCTATTGATGTATAACCAGCCATGCTCCTCCTGGATGAGCTTTAGAACATAAGCCACACGTTTATCCAGAAAAGGTTGTACAACTTGCTCTTTGAAATCCTCTGATAGTCCAACCTTTAAGAATTCAGCAGGTCGGTTTTTATTTTTTTTACCAAATCGCTTAGCCAGAGCTTGATGTGAATATTCATCCATGACTTTAATTAATTCCTCATCTACAGGCGCCAAACGCTTGTAGAAGCTGTAGATGTTGCTTTCATGGATACGCTGGTAGGATAGCGTGGGGTTTCCAACCTCATTCAATTGTACAACAAAAGGCTCTACAACAGCCCCCACCTGGGAAAATGGATTAAGGCTATAAACCAGTTTAAATGATTGATTTACTTGAACTGCCACCTTTTTCGTTTTAAGTCAAACACACAAATGTACACCATAAATAAGATATAGCGATGAAAACAAACTTCAAGATTCCTTAAGTACGAAAAAATGATTAGAATTTTTGCTAAAAAGATATAAAACCATCAAAAACATGCCTTGCTGGACCAGTAATGGTTATGAAAGATGCTTGAAAAGGTTCAAAGCTCCTTATATGGTATTCTATGGTGAGAGTGCCGCCTTCCGTTTCTACGTGAACCGGCCCTGTAGCTTTTTTCTGCTGATAGGCATAGCCCAGGGCCGCGGCTACTACACCTGTTCCACATGATAAAGTTTCATCTTCCACGCCCCTTTCATAAGTCCTAACATATAGGTAATTAGGATGCTTTTCGCCAATAAAATTTACATTTATGCCTTTTTCTTTAAATGCCTGGTCATACCGAATATATCCTCCGGCTGAACCAACGTCTTTTTCTTTGATGGTCCTTGGATCATCAAAAACCAGATAATGAGGAGATCCTGTGTCGAGTATGAACCCCGTATTATCCGCTTTCATGCCTGTAACTGATTGCATGGTTAAAGTGATAGACTGATCCTCATTTACGGATGCTTTATGCCATCCATCTGCAGCAGTGAAATACAATTCACGGCTGTTACTATATCCTTTGTTCCAGGCAAAATGAGCAAAACAACGCCCACCATTCCCGCACATGGAAGCTAATCCGCCATCCGCATTGTAATAAACCATTTCTAGCTCATGCTCCTCACTTATCCGCAATAGGATCAATCCATCAGCACCAATGCCATACCGCCGGTGGCATAACCAGGCTACAAGCTCTTTTTTGGAAGCCGGAAAAGTACCCTTAGGGTCTTCAATTAGTATAAAATCGTTACCAGTACCCTGGTATTTGAAAAAGGAAGTTTTTTCCAAGATTGTTGCATTAATCCATAAACTGCAAAAATACAAAGCTTTATCGCCCTTCTCCACAGCATTTGTAAATAAGGTTCAGCTAAGGTAGGCACAGTTGTTGAAATTATTTAACTAAAAACTCTATGGCTCAACTCAATGTCAAAACCATACTTGTGATGTTGGCAGCTGCCATTACTGGCGGTATTGTTAGTTTAGGGGGATATACCCTTTTAGCGGAAAAGCAGCCAACAAAAAAAGTTATTTACAAAGACACGGTTACTGATAAAGCTCTTAACAAAAAATCCGGTACTGGTACAAGTGCCAAGTTAACCGATTATAAACTACGGGATAAAAGCAGTAAAATTCCCTCTTTCAATTTTAAGGGCGTATCTAAGAAGGTGCTTCCAACCGTTGTTCACATTAAAACAAGCATAAAAGTACAACGAGGTCAAAGCCGCCTACCGTTTTTTGATAAGTTTCCAAGAATGCGCAAAGGGTCTGGCTCAGGGGTCATTTACAACGAAAAAGGTTACATTATAACTAACAACCACGTAGTTGAAAATGCATCTAAAATCAAGGTAACGCTTCACAACAAACGAACTTACGAGGCAGACATTGTAGGAACGGATAAGTCAACGGACCTGGCAGTACTTAAAATTGACGCAGACAAACTAAAAGCTGTGGACATCGGCAATTCTGATAAACTTTCAATTGGTGAATGGGTTTTAGCGGTCGGGAATCCTTTCAACCTTACCAGTACCATAACAGCAGGTATTGTCAGTGCTAAGGCCAGAAACCTTAACCTGCTTGGAGGTGGAACGCACATAGAAAGTTTTATCCAAACTGATGCAGCTGTCAATCCCGGTAATAGTGGTGGAGCTTTGGTCAATTCAAATGGGGATTTAATAGGGATCAATACAGCCATAGCGTCCAAGACTGGAGAATATGCCGGTTACGCCTTTGCTATCCCCACTTCCATTGTCACCAAGGTAGCAGACGATATTATTAAATATGGGGATGTAAAAAGAGGTTTCCTGGGCGTTTCTATTAGGAATGTGAATGATAAGATTGCTGACAAGAAGAATCTAGATAATATACGGGGTGCGCTAGTTGCTGGTTTAATGGAAAACAGTGCTGCCCGTAAAGCAGGAATTCAAAAAGGTGATGTTGTAATCAGCATCAATGGTGAAATGATTAACTCTGTCCCTGAGCTTCAAGCTATTATTGGCCAAAAGCATCCAGGGGATCAAGTTAAAGTCACCGTTTTAAGAGATGGAGAAAAAATCACTAAAAAGGTAACCCTGACAAATAAAAATGGTGCTCCCAGAATTGTAGAAAAAGAAAACAAGGAAAAAATAAACAAGAATATCGGGGCCAAACTCAAACCTTTAAGTGCTGAAACTAAAACCCGTTTGGATATCGGCTTTGGCGTTAGGGTTGCTGAAGTGAAGGGAGGTAAATTTGCAGAAGTTGGAATTCCGGAAGACTTCATTATCATGAAAATCAACAACGCCAAGGTTGATAAACCAAAAGATGTATACCAAATAATAAATCGCATTAAACAAAAAGACGGTGGGATTTTGATCAAAGGCCTGAATCCTGATGGCTCAAAAGGATACTACGGATTTGGCCTTCAATAAGGGCTGATGCTCAAAATGCCATAACTTATGCCTAAAGCCTGGCTTGCCTTTCCGCATGCCGGGCTTTTTCAATTAAAAAGCATACCTAGCATAACTTCGAGGTTACCAACAGCCTGTATAGTTATAGCATTGTGAGCCTGTTCTAAATGCTTCTGGTTAAACCGTGAGATGTAGATCTCCTTAAAGCCTAATTTTTCTGCTTCGTTGATGCGTTTTTCCACTTGCTGTATTGGTCGGATTTCTCCGGAAAGGCCAACCTCTCCAGCAACACAGGTATCATCACTAACGGGTATATCGTAGTAAGAGGAGGCGAGTGCTACTGCCACACTTAGGTCAGATGAAGGATCCTCAATCTTCATTCCTCCGGCTACATTAAGGAAGATGTCAGAACTGGACAACTTTAAGCCGCAGCGTTTCTCAAGAACGGCAAGGATCATGTTTAGCCGCTTACTATCGATCCCGGTTGTAGCTCGCTGAGGAGTCCCATAAGAAGTTGGCGCAACCAGTGCTTGGATCTCTGTAAGCATAGGCCGGATCCCTTCTAAAGTCGCAGCAATGGCTATCCCGCTAAGAAGCTTATCCCTTTGAGATAGTAAAATTTCTGAAGGGTTATCAACAGTTCTTAACCCGTGGCTCATCATTTCGTAAATACCGATTTCAGCAACGGAGCCAAATCGGTTTTTAATCGTGCGAAGGATCCGGTAGTTGTAATGGGCCTCTCCTTCAAAATAAAGGACCGTATCCACCATATGCTCTAAAACTTTAGGTCCGGCAATAAAGCCTTCTTTGGTTATATGGCCAACCAGGATAACGGCTATCTGCTGC
This sequence comes from uncultured Sphingobacteriales bacterium, assembly GCA_964542585.1. Lineage (GTDB taxonomy): Bacteria > Bacteroidota > Bacteroidia > CAILMK01 > CAYYUA01 > CAYYUA01. The sequence goes on from CAZIUI010000004.1 coordinate 107,307, forward strand.
TGTTTTGCCCAACGTTGAAGGTAAGCAGTAGCCTCTCTAATCTGGGGGATACTTCCGGCTGTGCTTTCTACCTCTTGGCTCGTGATAGTTTGAATAGAGTCCAGGATAACAATGGTGGGTTGTAGCCTTTGTATTTGCTCTATAACCGTTTCCAGTGCTGTTTCCGGAAGGAGATAACACGCAGGATTTGGTGAACCAACCCTGGAGGCACGAATTTTAATCTGGTTGTAGCTTTCTTCCCCCGTTACGTAAAGGATGGTTTCTTGCTGATCCAGTGCTAGTTGTAAAAGCAGGGTAGATTTCCCGATACCCGGTTCACCACCAATTAAAACCAGCGAGCCAGGAACAATACCTCCGCCCAGTACCCGGTTTAGCTCATGATCGATGGTCTGTACCCTGCTAACCGCATCGAGCTCAAAGTCCGTCAGTGGTTGTGCTGCTTGCTTTGTCCCGGACGCAGGGGTTAGGGATGATGATGATTCACGAGTGCCCGCAATTGGCTCTTCTATAAAACTGTTCCAGCTGCCACAAGTAGGACATTGACCACGCCAGTTTACGGAGGTGTTGCCACATTCCTGGCATACATAAGTGCTTTTACGTTTGGCCATGTTTCTCACCGCATTTCGTTGGATCGAAAATACTAATTAAGTCCTTCATAAACCCCGTTTGGCTGGGATACCAGAAAATCTACAATGCCCAACTCAGGGCTTTTTTAGGTTTCTAGTCTACGATAATTTTCCTAAAATTGCAGGTATATGGATAAAAGCGCTTCCATGATCAAAACGGTTATTGGGGAACTTCTGAGGGAGAAAGCATGTGTGATCATACCGCACTTTGGGGCGCTAATGACAACGCGTACAAGTGCAAGAATAGACAAAGCAAAACAAGCTATTCATCCACCGGGAACTGAAGTAATTTTTAACAGTGGTTTGACTACCAATGATGGGCTTTTAGCGCAGCGTTTAGCGGATAAGGAAAGGATATCCTTTGCGGAAGCCCTCAACAAACTCCAAGAGGAAGTTGATACCTGGAAAAGTGAATTAGCAGATGGGGAACCTGTTCGGCTTTCCGGCATTGGCATTTTTAATAAAAGTGGTTCTACAAGTATTCACTTTACGCCTGATAGAAAAGGTGCTTTTAGACCAGATACTTACGGTTGCAATACGGTGGGACTTACACCCGTGAAAAGAAGTCCTCAGCGCTTGAAGAAGGTCAAAAGCAAACATAAGCCCAGAAAGGTCCAAGAAAGCTTGACGCCTTCGCCGTTTATTTTGGCGCCAGTTAGTGTCTTGATTACCGCTATCCTCTTAGCAATAGGACTCAATGTGCCGATTTTCAATTTCGGGGATGGCCCAAAAGGAAGCCTTGCTCCAATGGATCAGGCAAATTCCTTATCAGCCATCCCAACCAACAATGCTACGGCTAACGATTCTGATAAAAGCGCACTACCGGAACGTCATCAGGCAACTTTCCATGTGATTGCCGGCTCCTTCAAGCAAAAGCAAAATGCCCGCGAGCGAGCTAATAGGTTAAAAAATCAAGGATATCAAACGGCCATATTAGATGGTAATAATGGCTTTCACCGCGTGAGCGTCAATCATTACCAAGACTCCGTAAAGGCTATGGCATTGGTTCAGGATTTCAAGCATAATGGGCAGGAACCAGACGCTTGGTTACTTAAAATTTCCCATCAACGAACCCAATAAAATAACATGTTAATTAATCTACTTCAGATTACGCAAGACACCCTTAATCAACAGCAAGGAGGCAGTCAGCAAGGAGCTGCCGAGCTTTCCATGTTTGAGCTCTTGCTTAAAGGAGGGTGGATCATGGTACCCCTTATTATTCTAGCAGTCGTGGCAGTGTATATTTTCATTGAACGTTACCTTACCATTAAAAAAGCATCTCGTATTGATCGTAATTTTATGAATAAAATTCGTGACATGGTTGTCAATGACAACATCGAGGGTGCTAAACAATTGTGTAAAAACCACGATACTCCGGTGGCAAGGATGGTGGAAAAAGGGATTTCTGGTATTGGCCGTCCACTAAAGGATATTTCGGCATCCATTGAAAATGCTGGCACGCTTGAAGTTTTTAAACTGGAAAAAAATACCGCCACGCTTGGTACCATTTCCGGTGCAGCTCCAATGATCGGGTTTTTAGGCACGGTTACGGGGATGATCAAAGCCTTTTACCAGCTATCGGTAGCCGGAAGTAATATAGAGCCATCTATGTTAGCCGGTGGTATTTATGAGGCCATGGTTACAACTGCCACAGGCTTGGCGATTGGTATTATTGCCTACATTGCGTACAACTACCTGGCTACGCAAATAGAAAAAATCGTTTACAAGATGGAAGCTACAACAGTGGAATTCATTGATATCCTTCAAGAACCTGCTGAGTAAACCCATAGCATGGCTATTAAAAGAAGAACCAAAGTTACAGCCACTTACAACATGTCCTCACTAACGGACATTGTTTTTTTATTGTTGATCTTTTTTATGCTTACATCGTCTTTTGTAACGCCCAATGCCCTTAAGCTTATACTTCCACAGTCTTCTAGTTCATCGGTATCAAAACAGACGGTAACCGTCTCCATAACCAAGGATATTGAATACTACGTAGGCCAGAATCAAGTGAAATTCAAAAACCTTCAAAAAGCGATCGCTAAAAAGGTTAGTCAAAATAAAGGGAAAACCGTTGTGCTTGCCTCCGATAAAACAGTTCCGGTCAACGAGATTGTTAAGGTTATGAATATTGGCAATGAAATTGATGCACGGGTAATCCTTGCAACCGAACCAGAATAATAGGCGATAACGATGAGCCGCAAAAGTGGTAAACGTAAAATTTCAGCCAGGAAAGCTCGGGAAATCCAGAGTCAAAACCGGATTGAACGAAGGGCTGCCCTTGGTACAGGGCTTATTTTTATCGGGTTATTTGCCGCTTTTTTGTTTTTGTCCCTGAGTTCCAGTGTTCCTGAGCCTCAGCAAAAAGGTATTCAAGTGATGTTGGGGGAAAACCGGACTGGGATGACCCAGCAATTAAAGGAAATCAAAGAATCTACGGATAAAAAAGCCAAAGCTGAAGAGCTCAAAACACCGGAAGCTGAAAAAGCTTCCCAAACCCAGGAAGCTCAATCATCCTCTGAAAATGCTGCGAAGGCTCCGGAAAAAAGTAGTGCTACCCAGGATCAACAACCAGCTCCTCAAATGAAGGAGGCTCAGAATCAAGAAAAAAAACCCGAGAAAGAAAAGCAGCCTGAGAAAATCTCAACAGATAAAGGTGAAGGCGAGGCCGAGAAGAATACTACAAAAGAACGAAAGCCCGATGAAAAAGCCTTGTTCACCTCCGGGGATGATAGCAAGGGTAAAAAGGATGACCCAGGGAAACAAGGTAAGAAAAGTGGTGATAAAGAAGTAGATGACCCTGTTCGGAAAGGGGAAGCGCAGCAGGATGAGCAAGGGATTTCTTTTAGCCTGGAGGGCCGGTCTATCACCAAGTATCCGAAAGTCAAAGATAAATCCCAAAAGTACGGGCGAGTTGTTGTTGAAATCACGGTCAATGAACAAGGAGAAGTGATAAATGCCGAACCAGGTCAGCAAGGTTCTACCGTAACCGATAGCAGGCTGAAGCGACTTGCAAAAAAAGCTGCGCTCCAAACAGAATTCAACGCTAATCCTAAAGGGCCCAGTCGGCAGGTAGGTCAAATGACCATTAATTTTAAACTCAAGTAAGGTCCATGACGTATGAAGAGGCGCTAGCCTACCTCTACGATCAATTGCCCATGTTTCAGCGTGTGGGGGCCAGGGCTATCAAGAAGGATCTTACCAATACCGAGGCCCTTTTAAGCTATTGCAGCGATCCCCATCAATCTTTTCCAAGTGTTCATGTGGCCGGCACCAATGGCAAGGGGTCTGTCACGCATATGCTGGCAGCAATAGCCATTAAAGCTGGCTACAAGGTAGGCTACTACACCTCTCCGCATCTCAAAGATTTCCGGGAGCGCATCAGGATCAATGGTCAGATGATACCAGCAGAAAAAGTAGCAGATTTTGTGAAACGGTATCAAGAGCCAATTGAAGAAATACAGCCATCTTTTTTTGAGGTGACGGTTACAATGGCTTTTGAATTTTTTGCGGCAGAAAAAGTTGAATTTGCGGTCATTGAAACAGGGTTAGGAGGAAGGTTGGATTCTACCAATGTCCTATTGCCTGAGTTATCAGTTATTACGAATGTCGGTCTTGATCATCAGGCTATGTTGGGAGATACTTTGGGCGAAATTGCGGGTGAAAAAGCCGGTATCATCAAATCAGGAACCCCTGTTGTAATAGGGGAAACGCAATCCGAAACCACTGAAATTTTTAATAAAAAAGCAGCCAGGGAAAACGCGCCCATTACTTATGCGGATAAGCAATGGACTTGCAAGTTAAAAAGTAGTAATCCTGAACTTGAGGTATCGGTTACCCATGCTTACCATCAAGAACCTGTAACCTATACATGTGATCTACCCGGTTATTACCAGGCATCTAATTTGGTAACGACATTAGAAGCGCTGCACCAACTGAATCAAATGTCATCAACCAATGGCAGCCGTTGGGAATTTGGAAATGATGCCATTCATCAAGGATTTGAAAATGTTCAAGGTTTGACTGGTTTGCGGGGGCGCTGGGAACAGCTAGCCAACAATCCGCTTGCTATCTGCGATATAGCCCACAACCCGGATGCTATTCGCTGGCATCGTCAGCAACTGGACCATTACACTTACCAAAGGCTACACCTGGTAATCGGATTAACCCAGGAGAAAGCCTTAAATCCTATCCTGAAAGCACTTCCCACTGATGCCTTGTACTACTTTTGCCATCCTGATCTGCCAAGGGGTAAACCAGCAGATGAGCTCCAAAAAGAGGCGGAAGCCTATGGTCTTGAAGGGCAATCCTTCTCATCTGTAAAATCGGCTAGCGAAGCCGCTATGGATAAAGCCTCCAACCAGCATGACCTGGTGCTGATCACAGGAAGTGCATTTGTGGTGGCTGAAGCGTTGACGTATTTTGATCAATAACCTTCAAAGTGCTAGCGAAGGGAGGGTCTAAACCTGGCTTTTTTGCTTAGGGCCCCGCGAATAGCTTAAAATGGATTCATCTTGGCCATTTGCAAGACCATGGTTACTTCTGGGCGATAATCTATGGTCTCATAGCCGCCTATTCCGGCTTCTACAGCATGGCTAAATAGGGGTCCGTTGTAGACAAAAGAGTGGTATTCACCATTTTCACCGCATGGATCCTGGCCTTGCTTTTCCAATTTTTCGGCAATTGACCCTTTCAGGATTTCTCCCAACAGTTCTTGAGGAGCGGTCAATTGGTCAATGGCAATGATCTGGGAGCTGTACCCAGCGGCTAAAAATTCATTCAGCAATTCCTGAGGATTCCTTTGCCATAATGGAAAATTTCCTTGCATCGCGGATTTTTCTAGGAGTTGTTCCCGGTATGCTTTGATCGGTTCCAGGTGGATATCCCCAAATGCTACTGCTTGAATGCCTGACTCTTTTAGTTCTTCAAAACAAGCAATGTGGGCCTGCTCATATTCCTCATTTGCTGCTTGAGCGGATAGCCTGACAGGGTAAAGCGGAAGCTTAAGGGCATCAGCCTGCGCCTTTATTAAGGAGGAAGGGGTGTTATGCAGTCCTATTACTTCCGCTGGTCCGCGGAATGCACTCATCAAACCGGCAATTTCAACATCCGGCTGTTGGCTTAATTTGTGAACCACCATCATGGAATCTTTGCCACCACTCCATGAAACCACAACTTTTTTCATTGGACCCTACTTTTGTTTTTTATTCAAGCTAGCAAATTATGCAAGGTAAGCCTATTATTATTTACACGGATGGTGCAGCTTTTGGAAATCCGGGTCCCGGGGGCTGGGCTGCGGTTATGCGCTATGGCAATCATAAAAAAACATGCTCAGAAGGGTATTTCCGAACTACCAATAACCGAATGGAACTCAAGGCCGTTATAGAAGCCCTTAAAAGAATCAAACAAACAGGACACCAAGTATTTATACACACAGATTCTAAATATATCGTGAATGCCGTCAATGAGGGTTGGCTATTCAATTGGGAGCAAAAAGGCTTTAAAAATCGCAAAAACCCGGATTTGTGGCGGGAGTTTCTTGAGGTTTTCCGGCAGCATACGGTTATCTTTAAGTGGGTAAAAGGCCATGAGGGCGTTGAAGACAATGAGCTATGTGATCAACTTGCTAAAAATGCTGCTGAGAATCCCAAGCTGAAAGATGAAGGTTACGTGAATTCCTAAGTAGCTAAAACAGCCGCTAAGCCTGCTTTAACATCATCCTTGCTCAGTTGAACGTCCGTATCCGCGTGCCCAGGCTCTACAAGTAACGAAAAATTGAAAGCTTCCTTATCCCTTTTCTTATCAGCTTTCATGTAGCTTATGATAGCTTCTTCATCTCCAGGGAATAGCTGGTAAGTAGGGTAAAGCCGCTTTAAATATTGATCAATGGCTTCCAAATACTGATCTGGCATTAATAAGTGCTCCTTCGATAGAAATGTTTCCACTCGCATACCTATAGCAATGGCTTCTCCGTGTAGTAACGGATCTTCATCACGTTCTTGACTCAAACTTTCAAGGGCATGACCAATGGTGTGCCCAAAATTTAATTTTTTCCGTTCACCGTCCTCAAAAGGATCATTAGCGATAATGTTCAATTTAATGCTGGCAGCCGGAACAATAAAAGGCGTAAGTTGCTCAAGCTTCAGGGGATTGATTTGCTGAAATTGCTCCCAGAGGGTTTTATCTTTTATAAGCGCATGCTTGATCATCTCCGTAAATCCACTTAAAAGTTGCCGATCCTCGAGGGTTTGAAGGAACCCCGGAGCTATCAACACTTTATCCGGGTTTTGGTAAAGGCCAATTTGGTTTTTAAAATGGTCAAGGTTTACTCCATGCTTGCCTCCCAAAGCTGCATCCACCATACCCAACAAGGTTGTTGGAACATGGATGAATGGAATACCTCGCTTGAAAGTACTGGCCACAAAGCCCCCTAAGTCCGTAACCACGCCTCCTCCGAGGTTTATTATCAGCGAGTTTATAGTGGCGTCATTCCTGATAAGCTGGCGCCATACGTCTTCGCAGCACTCTGTAGTTTTTTGGGATTCCCCCGGCGGGATGGTTAAAACCCCTTTAAGGTTAAGGTCTTCCACATAAGGCTCCAATTGGGGGAAAGCGTCCTCAGCTACCGCCGTATCGGTTATTATGAAAAGTTCCTTGTAAGATTGATCGCGCAACCAGGTATATAGCTCCTGCAGGGGATTTTCACCTGTTATAATATCCGCATGTTGCTGGTGATTGTTCATGGATTGCCTTGTAATTGCTTGGTCTCTTCTAAAGGCCAATGATCGTTTTTGGAGTTGAGATCAGCCAGTTTTTTGGTGGGATCAATTTGAATCTCAGAAACATTACCCATGGAGCCGGGAATCTTAAACTGGTAGGAAGGATGCGTCCAGGGCCAATCCGAGAGTGTCGTTCTGGGGATATCACTTTGCCTGGCTTTTTCCCCACGCATCATAACCAACGGGATGTAATAAGTGTGTTTGGAACCATCTTCAAAAGTGACACGGATGTCCAGTGGCATTGGGATCTTTCCTTTTTTAACCAAGGTTATGGTAGTAGTGTCCGGCTTTTCGGTCACTTGTCGGATGCCATAATCAATAGTGCGGGTTGTATTAAGAAAAAGGTTAAAATACCAATCTAGCTGAACCCCTGAAGCCCGCTCCATGGAAGTTTTGAAATCAATGGGGTAGGGATGCTTGAACTTCCATTTATTATAGTAGGCCTTCATACCTTGCATGAAAGCTTCCTGCCCAACGATATAGCTAAGCTGATGCATGAAAACTGCCCCTTTGGAGTAAGCTGCTAATCCGTAGGCTGCGTTGGTGTGGTAAAAGTCAGCATGCAGGCTCATAGGTTCTTCTTTAGGCTCATTCGCCATCTGATAATAATGGTTATAGCTTCCGCTAAACGTGTTCTCACGATCCCGTTTAAACAAATGATTCATAGCTCTCACGGATGAGTAAACGGTCATGCCTTCATCCATCCAGGCATGCATATTCTCATTGGTAGCCATCATGCCGTAGAACCAACTGTGGGCCATTTCATGAGCGGTTACGCCTGTTAAGCTTCGATAACCTCTGTTACCAGTTATCAAGGTTGCCATGGGATATTCCATGCCTCCATCACCCCCTTGAATAACAGAATACTGCTCATAAGGATAACGGCCAAATTGCTTACTCATGAATTGAAAGTTTTCCACGACTTTTGACTGAAAGCGCCTCCAGGTTGGGGCTATCGTATCAGGGGTGTAAGGCTGATAAAGAAAGTGCAGCACAGGACCATTAGGTACTTGTGCGGTGTCGTGATGGAACTGGGGATCGGCAGCCCACATGAAATCATGGACCTTTTCAGCTTTAAAATGCCAGGTTAGCTTATCCTCGGCCGGCCGGTTCAATGGTTTACCGGTATCCTGGTATCCATGGCCGACTTCCTGGGGGTTTTGTACCAGTCCCGTTCCTCCCAGCACATAATTACTGTCTATGGTAATTGATACATCAAAACTTCCAAATTCTCCTTGAAATTCCCGGGAAACATAGGGGTCGGCATGCCAGCCGTGGCGGTCGTAGGCTGCCATTTTCGGGTACCACTGGGACATGGAAAGGGCTACCCCCTCCTTATTATCCCTCCCTGACCGCCTGATCTGAAGAGGCACTTGAGAATTAAAAGTCATTTGGAAGGTAGTCTTCCCTCCCGGCGGTATAGGATTGGCTAGATCTGCTTCCAGAACCGTACCTACCACCTTGTAGGATAGGTCAATGCCTTCCTGCTCAAGTTCCTGGATCTTGTGATAACCTTGCTCTTCGGGGCCGAGATTCGCTATGCGATTTCCAATCCTTTCATCCGGGTCCTCAATGGTTCTAGAGCGAACGTCCATCATACTACCAGGCTGAAAGGCATTGAAGTAAAGGTGGTAAAAAACCTTTCTGAGGGTATCGGGAGAATTATTGTAATAGGTTAGGGTTTGTTGGCCCGTAAAGGTATGCTTATCAGCATCCATGTTGATCTGCATTTCATATGCTACTCTTTGCTGCCAATAAGGGCCTGGAGAGGATTGAGCTTGGGCCAAGCTTGAGCTCAATACTGCGACCGTAATAGCAATAAGAGGTTTTATTTTCCGCATGATTAATATCGTAGTATTTAGTCGTTCGTGTCTATCCAGTGCGTTTTATCATTGATTTCACTTATTCGCTTACCCTTAGGCCACTCATTGGAGGGATAGCCAACAAAAAGGAATCCTAGCACTTGATCGGATTCCTCCAAATCAAAGAATGCTTTCATTTTAGAATGATAGGTCATGCCTCCTGAATTCCAGTAGGTACCAATGCCATGGAAAGCAGCGGTCAGCATCATGTTTTGTACCGCACATGCTGTTGCTTCAATTTCTTCAATTTCAGGAATTTTCGGGTTTTCCCCACGCTTCATGGCAATACCTATGATGTGAGACGCCTTCAAAGGGCGATCATACAGCTTTTGATAAGTTTTTGACTTGAAATCATCGGTTGGCGTTTCCTTTTTGTAAAGGTTTGCATGAAAATCAGCCAGCTTGGAGCGGCCATGATCCTTGAATACCCAGAAACGCCACGGTTCTGTAAATCCATGTGTGGGCGCCCAGTTGGCATTTTCAAGCATTTGCTCTACGAGGTAGTCTTCAACCCGTGTTTCAGCAAATTTTTCAGGCTTTACCGTGCGCCGCTGTTGTATAAGATTATCGACTGTATTCATTTTTGTGGGTCGTTTAAAAACTCAGGCGAAATAACAAAACCTGAGATGACTCAAGAAAGGAAAAAATCCCTCATTTCCGGAAAATAAAGGATGATCATCCCTACGGTTATGTAACGCAAAGTTTTACCGATGAGCATTAAAATGGCTACTGGCACTGGTCCAAGCTTTGAAAACCCAAGGGCAATAGCTATCGGATCGCCAATTACCGGGAGCCAACTTAGTAAAGCTGGCCAGGGGCCAAACTTCCTCAGCCGCTGCATCCAAAGTTCAATTTTTTCCGGAGCTACCCCCAGGTATTTTTCTACCCAAAGCCAATAACCAAGGTAGCCTAAGCCATAAGAGCTCATCCCTCCAAGCCAATTGCCAATGGAAGCCATGAAGGTTGTCCAAAAGGGATCGTAATCCCCAATTAGCATCACTGCGTAAATAATATCTGAACTAAAGGGCAGAATCGTAGCTGCCAGGAAAGCGGACAAAAACATGCCCCAATATCCCGGTTCCAGGAGGGTTTCCATAAAAATTTTTACCTCTTGCAATGTGTTCTGAAGTGACTACTGTGCCTTCCTAAAAATCGCGCTTGGCGCGTATAAAGATAGAACAACACCCCTGACTGCCATAAAAGCCGTGAAAGCCAGCCATAATCCGTGATTACCCAAGGAGGATTGGGCTAGAAAAAAAATCGGTAAGAAAACCCCAAAGGTCGCTATAAGTAAGGTATTCCGCATGGGAACACTCTGGGTAGCCCCTATGTAAATACCGTCCCAGATAAAAGCCGGTGTATTTACCAGGGGTGCTAACGCCACCCAAATAAGGAAGGGGCGGGCCTGATTGATAATGCTCTCCTTGTCTGTAAAAAAGCTGAATATCGCTGAACCGCTAGTTCCATATATAAGGCTAACACCAACAGCCATTCCCATTCCCCAAAAAAAGCTGTAGCGAATCGCTTTTTTCAGCAGATCGCTTTCCTGGCTTCCCTTGTACCGGCCCACTAAGCTTTCAGCAGCGAAGGCAAAGCCATCTACACCAAAAGCTAAGATATAAATGAATTGAAGGTATATTTGATTTACTGCCAGAACTGTCTCACCCATAGCAGAAGATTTAGCCGTAAAAAAGGAAAATGTAAAAATGAGGCAGAGCGTACGGATAAAGATATCCCTATTAACGATGAAGAATTCCTTAATGGCTTGCAGTTGAGCAATAGCAGCCCATTTTAAAAATGGTAGGTACGCCTTATAGCTTTTTAAAAGTAAAAATAGGGCTGCCAAGAGACCAGTAAATTGCGCTATCAAAGTTCCTATGGCAATGCCGCTGGATGCATAGCCTAACCCATAAACCAATCCCACATTGGCGATAGCATTGGTAAGGTTGGCTGCAAGGCTAACGAGTAGCACATAACGGGCATTCTGCATTCCCATGAACCACCCGTAAAAAGCGTAAAGCGCAATGGTTGCAGGGGCGGCATAGATCCTGATATTGTAATAATCCCTGGCAAAAATTTCGACCTCTTGAGAACTATCAATCAGCCAAAATGCGAGATTGATGATAGGCCATTGTAGCAGGATCAGAAGGAAGCTTGCAACTAAAGCTGTTACCAAAGCCCTTCCAAGCAGGTTGATAATGGAACCAGGATCCGCCCGACCGTAAGCTTGAGCTGTAAGTCCAGTTGTTCCCATACGCAAAAAACCGAAACCCCAATACAAGAAATTGAAGATCATGGAACCAACGGCAATGGCTCCTAGATGGGAAGTATTTGAAGCATGGCCCATAAGGGCGGTATCCACTACACCTAAAAGAGGTACAGTAAGGTTACTAACAATGTTCGGAATGGCAAGACGGAGAATAGAACGGTTCACGAAGGCAAAGCTATGAATTGGCTAAAACCTCCGTGTGAACCATCATTGCCAATTTTCGTTTAATTAAGTGATTTGTAATTCCTTAAATCGAGCGATTAAAAATAAAGCGTGAAAGAATAATTATGGTGGTAGACAAAAGTAACTACTCGTATCAGGATTTGAAAAATGTTTTGTCAAATTATGGGTTAAAGGCTACCCATCAACGCATATTAATTCTTGAAGCTTTTATTGAAGCAAGTGAACATCCAACAGCTGAGATGCTTTACAATGCGGCCAAACCTAAAAGCCCTTCTCTTTCTCTAGGAACAGTTTACAAAACCTTGGATGCCTTTAAAGAGGTGGGATTGGTCCAGAAGGTAAAAACTGATGAAGATACCGTTCGTTACGATGCGAAAACGGACAATCATCATCATTTGTTTTGCCAAAAAACCAATCGCATAATTGATTATGAAGACGAAGAATTGGAAGCCCTGTTAAGGGATTACTTCCAGCGAAAACAGATTGACAACTTCGAAATTGAAGACATCCAGCTTCAGTTAAATGGGAAAATCAAAGACCAGGAAAAAGATGTAAAAGTTAAATAGCCCTCTTTTTTACTAAATGAAATCCTTAGAAACTTGATTTTTCATTATAGTAGATCGATTTCAAAAATTTTAATGACTTTTTAAGTTCTGCTAAACCCACCTTGTTTTACGAGGTGGGTTCGTTTATTTTAGATCATCGCTTTTGCTTGAAAGATTATTTAAACCAAGCATTGGTTTTTAAAAATTATCGCTGTATGCAAGAAAGTATTCCTTCAAGTAATAATCCTCGTGTTGTTATTGTTGGATGTGGTTTTGGTGGATTGGAGGTTGCTAAAAATCTTCGTAATGCTGGTGTCCAAGTAGTAATGCTGGACCGGAACAATTATCACACCTTTATACCGCTGCTTTATCAAGTAGCCACAGCTGGGCTTGAACCATCTTCTATTTCATATCCTATACGTAAGATATTTAATAGCCAAAGAAACTTTCATTACCGCATGGCTAATGTGCAGAAAGTGAATCCTGAAAAGCAAGAAGTAGACACGGATATAGGGTCCATTAGTTATGATTATCTGGTGCTAGCCCATGGATCTAAGGCTAATTTTTTTGGCAATCAAGAAGTTCAGAAAAATTGTTTAGGGCTAAAATCAACCAACCAAGCCCTAAACCTGCGAAGTGCCATCTTGCGAAAGTTTGAGGAATCTCTTCTGGAAACGGATGAAGAACGCCAAAAGGCTTTAATGAACTTCGTAGTCGTAGGCGGAGGACCAACAGGCGTAGAGTTATCCGGCGCTCTGGGGGAGCTTAAAAATAAAGTACTGCCCAAAGACTACCCCGAATTAGACCTTTCAAGGATGAACATATACCTGATAGAAGGCACCGATCGCTTACTCCCTGGAATGTCCCCAAAATCATCGGAAAAGGTGGAACGTTACGTTAGAGAATTTGACGTCCACTTGTTTAAGAACACCCTGGTTGAGGATTACGATGGGCAGACAGTAAAGTACCGGCAGAATGGCGGATCCGCCGAAGAAATGCAGGCCAGGACGCTGATTTGGGCAGCAGGTGTTCAAGGAAGAAATTCAGAAGGAATTGATGATCAAGCCATCGGTAAAGGAAACCGTTTGGTGGTGGATCGGCACAATAAGGTGGAAGGATATGAGCGCGTTTACGCCATTGGCGATGTTGCGCTGATGCAAACACCGGATTATCCGGATGGTCATCCACAGGTAGCACCCGTAGCCATGCAACAGGGTAAGTTACTAGCCAAAAACCTCAAAAGCATCTTTCAAAATAAGCCGCAAAAAGCTTTTTCCTATTTTGATAAAGGAACCATGGCCACTGTTGGGCGAAACCGTGCTGTAGCGGAAGTTGGGAATTTTAAGCTGGGTGGCTTTCTAGCTTGGATGGCCTGGATGGCAGTCCACCTGCTTATGCTTATCGGGTTTCGTAACCGCTTGGTTGTATTGGTGGATTGGATCTGGAACTACTTCAGCTATGACCGTGGCATTAGGCTCATTCTTCCGCGGAGTAGTGATTTGCGATAGGGAAGTGGGCATCTTTGTAATAAGGTCAACCTTGATTTTGCCTGTTAACTCTAGGAGTTAAGGTCAATCTAGTCTGTTAGACACATTCAAATCTTATCATATCATAAGTTCATTAATCACAACTGGTATTCGGGGATACAGGGATAGCGCTGGCAAAACCCGCAGGAATTAAAGTGGAGGTTATGAAAGGTTGATTTTGAGTGTGAGGGCTAAAATTAATCAATATACTTCATTGCTCTTAACTGTTCTAAAGCTGAATCGAAATAGCGAGCCGCTTATTTGACCCGTTTTCGTTCTTAAGCCGCTAACGTTCTTATGGGGCGTATCTAGTGCCTTTAGTATTCCTTACTTCTACAAAGTACCCTTAGAAAAGCGATTTAATTATCAAATGATTGATGCTTAGCGGAAAAGGTTTTTAAAACCTGAAAATCTCTGAATTCTAGGTTTTGATGCTCTCCCTTTTTGATCCCTGCATATCAAGTATCACGTTAACTATTAACGTTATTGAGCCCTTTATTTTAATGGTAAAGGACTCATCGCCTACTCTAATTGTGGTAAAAGCATTCAAGGATTATGCGCTTCCTGTACTTCTCCAGCCATCCGGCCCAGGCCTTTTTCGGCTACCATAGAACCAATTGATAAGCAAGAAGTAGCTGCTGGGGAAGGAGCATTTAGCACATGAACCACCCCTTCATCCTCAAAAATGACAAAGTCATCTACCAAACCGCCATGGCGATCGCAAGCCTGAGCTCGTACGCCTGCACCTCCCGGGGCTAAATGGTGCTGGCTTATTTCGGGCACCAGTTTTTGTAAGGCTTTGGCAAAAGCCCCTTTAGAGAAGGAGCGATACATTTCTCCAAGCCCTGTGCGCCAATATTTGGTGGCGACTTTTTGAAAGCCCGGCCAGGATAAGGATTCCAGCGTTTCTTTTAGGTTAAATTGGGATTTTTCATAGCCTTCCCGTTCAAATGCAAAAACGGCATTCGGCCCCGCTTCAATATTGCCGTCAATTTCCCGCGTAAAGTGCACACCCAAAAACGGAAAATTGGGATCAGGTACTGGGTAGATCAGGTTGTTAACTAAATAATGCGCTTCAGGTTTTAAATTGAAGTATTCTCCCCGAAAGGGAATGATCCGGTAATCCAGGTCAGGGTGAGTAAGTTTAGCAATTTTATCAGAGTATAGACCAGCACAATTGACTACTAACTTGGTTTCATATTGCCTTTCACTGGTCGCTATTAGGGTATGGTTACGCTTGAGCTTTATATCCTTAACGGCCTCACCGCTAGCAAGGGTGCCTCCGTTCTGCGTAATGTTCAAAGCCATTTGCTCCGCAATGCGCTTGTAATCTACAATGCCAGTTTGGGGAACATGAAGCCCTTTAACTCCGCGCACGTGGGGCTCATAGGACTTTATTTCCTGCTTATCCAACATTTGAAGATTGGTCAGGCCATTTTCAGCACCGCGTTCAGCGATGTTTTCTAGAATCGGTATTTCCCAATCCTCGGTGGCAACCACAAGTTTACCACAAAGCTCATAAGGTATCTCCTTGTCTTCACAGAAATCCACGAGCATTTGGTAGCCAGCAGTGCAGTTCTTCGCTTTTAAACTTCCCGGCTTGTAATATACCCCGGAGTGAATAACACCACTGTTATGGCCGGTTTGGTGAAAGCCGAATGTCGATTCCTTTTCAATTACCAGAACCTCCAAACCTGGTTGTTTTTCCTGTAATTTGAGGGCAGTAGCCAACCCTACAATACCGCCGCCAATTACAACTGCATCATATGCCATTAAAACGGGTTTTTGACGTTAAAAGCACTTTTTAAGTATTTGTTTAAAATTAGGAGGATTTTCTGAAAAAACATTTTGTGGGCTAGCGTTTTTACTATTAGTTACAATTTCAGAATGAATAATGGTCAAAAGAATTGAACGAATCTACCAATAAAAAAGCCAAATCAACTGCAGCTATTGTTGGTGCAGGGATTGGCGGTTTAGCAGCGGCAATCCGGTTGCAAGCACAAGGATGGCAAGTTCAGGTTTGGGAGCAACAAGGTGCTGCTGGAGGTAAAATAGGTGAGTGGTCCAGCGATGGTTTCCGGTTTGATACCGGGCCCTCACTTTTCACATTGCCAAACCTGGTTGATGACCTTTTTAAATTTTCGGGTTATCAGCCGGAGGCGTTTTTCAAGTATTTTCCGGTAAAGGAGGGGACGCGTTATTTCTACGAGGACGGCACAACGCTGAATCCTCCACCTGACAGCAAAGGGTTGGCTAAAACCATGCAGCATGAAACAGGTGAGCCCGAAGAGCATATCAAAAATTTTCTGAAGGAAAGTGAGGTCAAGTATCAAATAACCAAGCCTGTTTTCCTTGAACAATCACTCCACAGGCTTCCAACTTATCTGCAGAAGCAAACCCTTCAACGATTCCTGCGCTTACCGCGAATACAGCCGCTTCAGACCATGGCCCAGGCTAATCAGAAAGCTTTTAAAGATCCGCGGGTTCAGCAATTTTTCAATCGCTATGCTACTTTCAATGGTTCAAGTCCTTATGCCATACCGGCCACATTTAATGTTATCCCGCATTTAGAGCATAATATCGGAGCTTATTTTCCGGCTGGCGGCATGTATAACATTATCAATTCCCTGAAGGATCATGCTGAGCGCCTTGGTGTAGCATTTTATTTTGGAGCACCTGTAAAGCGTGTTCAGGTAGAAAACAAAATAGCAACTGGGTTAGTAAATAAGGATCATGAAGTTTTTAGCTATGATGCAGTGGTGAGCAACCTGGATGTTCATAGTACCTACCGGTATTTATTGCCCAGCCGTAAAGCACCAAAACGATTTCTTCATCATACCAAATCTTCCTCCGCGCTGATTTTTTACTGGGGCGTTAAAGGGACTTACGAATCATTAGGCCTTCACAATATTTTGTTTGCCGGTGATTACCAAAACGAATTCCGCGCTCTTTTTGAAGAATTGACCATCCCCAACGATCCTACGATCTACATCAATATCAGTTGCAAGGATGAGCCATCCGATGCACCACCGGGATGCGAGAACTGGTATGTAATGATCAACGCCCCCTGGAATAATGGTCAGGACTGGGATCAGCTTATTGCGGATGCCAGACATCAAATCCTCCAAAAGATTTACCGGGTGCTGGGTATTGATTTGACCCAACGGATCATCAAGGAAGGTATTAGAGATCCGAGGGCGCTTGAAAATGAAACGGGGGCTTATTTGGGAGCCCTTTATGGGAATAGCTCTAATAACATGATGGCAGCTTTCATGCGTCATCCTAACTTCTCTCCAACGATCAAGAACTTGTACTTTTGTGGGGGAACAGTACATCCCGGTGGAGGGATCCCGCTATGCCTACTTTCCGCAAAAATTGCCACTGAGCTCATAACAAGTGACTATTTCAAGCAAAAAGCATGATTCCAGCAAAACACACCTGGCTGGCCCAATCCTTATTCAAGTTTTATGTCCCGTTGATCATCAACTATCAATTCCGGGCTTTCTATGTGGAGGAGCAGGTAGAAATTGATCCTGAGCGACCGCTGCTAATTTTAGGCAATCATTTCAGCTGGTGGGATGGCTTTATAAACTATTACCTGAACCTCCATTATTTTGATAAGCAATACCATGTGATGATGCTTGAGGAAGAATTGCAAAAGCGCTTATTCCTGCGAAATATAGGGGCATTTTCTGTTCAGCGCGGTCAAAAGTCAGTGTTGGAAAGCCTTCAATATGCAGCAGATCTTTTACAGGATCCCCAAAATATGCTACTCCTTTTCCCTACGGGACGCTTACAATCGCTGTATGCAGGTAATTTTGCTTTTCAGAAAGGCATAAAGCGCATTCTCATCAATGCTCCGTATAATTTGCAAGTGGTATTTTCCTTTATCCTCCCAGAATTCGGGTCGAACCCAAAGCCAGCTTTGCACACCTATTTACATGCCTACAAAGATTGGAAAGCTGATTTACCCGCAATAGAAAAAGCTTTCAATGAAGCCTATCATTCAGTTTTAACTAAGCAGTATGAACGGGTCTGGTGATGGAATGGATTCTGGTGCTTACGGCCATTTTCTTGGTAATAAGGCTTGGGATTGTTAGCCTTAACCTTTTTGATCAGCCATTTATGGAAACCACAACTAAACTGGCTAATTACCCCAAGGTAGCTGTTCTGATACCCGCACGCAATGAGGCTCATAACCTTCCTTATTTACTTACAGATCTGAAAGAATCGTCCTATCCGAATCTTGAGGTAAACGTGTTTGATGATGCTTCTGAAGATAACACCAATAGCGTAGTAGCGGAATTTGAAAGCCATATAGCGGAACTGAATCTTAGGCACACCGAACAAATTCCGGAAGGGTGGCTCGGTAAGAATTGGGCCTGTTATCATTTAGCTAATTCCTCAGATGCTGATTACATGCTTTTCGCAGATGCAGATATTCGCTTGAGCGGAGATGCCATTTCATCCGCGGTGGCAACTTTAAAGAAGAAACAGGTAAAACTTTATACGTTGTTTCCTAGACAGCACGTCAAAACTTTGGGGGAGAAGCTCGTTGTTCCACTTGTTTACAATACGTTAGCCACATTAATACCAATCAGATGGGTAGAAAACAGATCCAATCCTGCTTTTTCCGCAGCTAACGGTCAGTTTATGCTAATGGAAGGAACAAACTATCGAAAGTATCAATGGCATTGGCAAATGAAGGGTCATCAGGTTGAGGACATGGGAATCATGCAACAAATGAAAAAGCAGGGTTTTAAGGTTTCAGCTGAGCTAACCAGTGAGCATATGAGTTGCCGGATGTACCAAGGCTTAAGAGAGGGATTAAGGGGGTTTAGCAAAAATTTTAAAGCTTTTTTTGCTAATTCCTGGACTTTTCTGGGAGCTTTTTTAGCCTTTGCTATTGTAGCACCCCTAAGCCTTGTTTTTATTTATCCCCTAGCCGGAGGTTTGGTTTTAGTTGGAGAGGTATTGCTGGTTAGGCCCCTGGCCGGCCATCTATTGGGCTTTTGCCAGCGAGAGATTTTATTTTTAGCCATTCCACAAATGCTTATGACGGTCTACTTAGGTTTATTAAGCATCAAACAATCAATTTTTAAACATAAGCAATGGAAAGGACGCCAACTTCCATAAGTGCAATTACAGGTATTACTGTTCTTCTGATCCTACATAGCGTTGGCCTAGCCGGGTTTGCACTTCCGTCATGGGAAGGAATCTTCCGGGCGCTGGTCCCTATTCACTTACTGATATCGATCCTTATTTTAATGGGTTTTCACCGGCATTGGTCATTGATCTTTTTGATCAACAGTTTAGGAATTGCAGCAGGGGGGTGGTTAATTGAATTTATAGGCGTTTATAGCCAGTCTTTGTTCGGGAATTACCATTACACTTCTGTTTTAGGCCCCTCCTTTGGTGGTGTGCCGATTATTATGGCTTTTAACTGGTTGATGCTGATCTATGCTGTAGGCTCTGTGGTTCAGTGCCTACACCTCAAGCTGATCGGGCAGGTGATAGTTGGGGGTTTAATTATGGTTTTCCTGGATTTTGCTTTAGAAAATTTTGCTATGGCCCACAACCTTTGGGTGTGGAATAACAATACGGTTCCACCATTAAACTACGCCACCTGGTTTGTTGTGAGCTGTCTTTTTTTGGGGCGTTTTTTAACCACTAGTAAACTCTCAGATAATCCGATTGCCTTTCCATTACTTCTACTGCAGTTGATTTTTTTCTATGGCGGCTGGTTAGCAAATATTTGGTAAAAACAATGGTTCCATTAAAGGAAAGCAATACAATAAAACAAGGTATATGACATTTTATCCCCATATTTAAAGTTGTCCATTAATAACTAAAGCCATTGATTTGCAGCTTGTTAAATTTTTACAAATAAACTTTAAACAAGGCTGTTCAACTTGAGTTAATAATAAAAAAGTTTTTTGGGTCAATATTCAATAAAAGATCTTGAATTCCTGTCGGGTATCAAAGCTCATACCTTGAGGGTTTGGGAGCAGCGCTATAAAATTCTAGAGCCAAAGCGTTCTGAAACCAACATACGTTATTATTCCGATGATGACCTGAAGTATTTGCTTAATATAAGTTTACTTTACGGTTCCAACTTTAAAATATCCCAAATCGCCAAGTGGAGCAGGGATGAGGTGGCTAATAAAGTCTACGAACTTTCCGAAAATACTTACGACAACAACAGCCAGATCAATGCGCTAACGATATCCATGATAGAGATGGATGAGGAGCGGTTTGAGAAGGTTGTGAATACCAACATTCTCCAGCAGGGGTTTGAAAAGACTATGACCACCCTTGTACATCCATTCCTGAAAAAAATCGGTATCCTGTGGCAAACAGGAGCTATCAACCCTGCTCATGAACATTTTATCAGTAACTTGATCCGTCAAAAGTTATTTGTTGCCATTGATGGTCAGATGGTATCAAGGGCTGAGGATACGAAAAAATACTTACTATTTCTCCCGGAGGGAGAGACTCATGAAATCGGGCTATTGTTTGCCAATTTTGTCCTTAAAAGCCGGCAAAACAGAGTGGTGTACTTAGGCACTAACGTCCCGCTCTCTGATGTTAAGGATGTCTATGATTTTCATAAACCAGACTACCTGTTGTCTATATTCACATCAAAACCTACGGGGGATGAGATTCAAGAATATGTGGATGAGTTAAGTTCACTTTGTTCCGAAGCGCTAGTCTTGCTAAGTGGTTTCCAGTGTTTTCATACCGGTCTGAAAGCGCCATCCAATGGCCGCCTGCTAAATTCCTTTGAGGAGCTTATGAATTTTGCCTGGACACCCGAGGAAACCCCCTCCATATCAGCGGAATAGGGCTGATGTTGTTCGAGTTATACGCCTTTTTTCCATATCTCATAGCCAATCATCCCAAACACCACAAAATAGGACAGTGCTGTTAAGTAATAGGGCTCTTGGTAAGCTGGCGTTTGGTAAGTGGCATAGCTTAATAAAACAAAGAAAGACCAAACTACAGGGAACCAATAGCGTGTGAAGACACTGAAGGCCAAAACAGGTGTGATATACCAGGGATGTACGGTGGTTGCTAGCGCAAAGTAGATGGTGAGAACGAGGACCATAGCCTTAGGGAAATTTTGCCAGCATGGTTGCCTTTCGTTCCTGGTATAGGTAAAAATCAATATTGCGGTGACACCTGCTAGCAAAGGTCCAATGGTATTTATCATGTTGTATCCCGTCCACTGGAACCCTATCCAGCGCAATATGTAGTAAAAAGACGCATTGAATTCAAACGTTTGGAAATACAAATCCAGGCTTTTTGCCATATTCCAAAGCTGTTCAGGACTGCTTATAAGTGACATTCCGAGGAATAGAAGCAAAAGGCTAAAAAATCCTATGATAAAGCTTGCCCGCCAGCCCCAGCGCTTTAAAAAACTAGGAAGAAGGATAAGCGGTAAAAGCTTTGTAAGAACGGCCACAATAAATAGGACAGCTCCACTTTTGTGGCGTTTGTTGAGGAATAGCCAAAAGGCTCCTAGTAGAAAGGTGATCATAAAACCCTCAAAATGAAGGTTCCCCGTTAATTCCATGATAACCAGCGGGTTGAGCGCGTAAACCAACACAACCCAATAAGGCTGGTTGTAAAATTGGCGCAATCTATCCAAGAAGTATATTGTAAAACCTTCACTAATGATCATCAGGCTTCTTAAACTTATGATGGCCCCTACCTCACTCTGTGGGAACAGCCAACTGGCGAGTGCAAATAAGGCCTGGCAGAATGGTGGATAAACGCTATAGTACTCACTGGAATTCAATTGAGAAAAAAGCGATTTATCAATACCCTTTAGGTTATCAATCAATTCCGGTTGGTTTAGGAACCACTGTGGCGTATGCGCAAAAGGATCCACGCCTTGCGATAGTAAGCGACCATCCCAAATAAACCTGAAAACATCATCTGAAAGCCAAGGAATTGCGGGTAAGAGGATTAGCCTAAGAAAAAGCGCACCGGCAATGGCTAAATAATAATGGGATAGGTTAACAACCTGACTAGTACTCCAGGCATAGCATCCAAATAAAAGTGTAAATAACCCCAATAGCTCAGGGAATTCACTTCGATCTACCAAGTACGCGTTCAGGTATAAAACCACGAACATTCCCACTAATCCAAATAGGAGGGAATAAGTGCCTTTCCATTGGTTCATCAGGATTTGAATGTGTTACTAAAAAGGGTGTGGTAAACAGTGGCCACGGTAATGCTGCCAAACCCGGTAATTAACATCAGGTGAAAGGGAAATAAACCAAAATCTCCATAGAAAAAGGCTAAAACGGCACCGAAAATAAAATAAGCCGTAAGGGCTAATTCCAGTAATATGGTACTGTTCAAGCTTTCTTTCAGATACTTTTTACCCTTCCAATTATCCCCGGTTTGTCGCAGGTTGAATTTTGGAGTTCTAACAAAAGGGGTTTTAACGTTAAGCCAAGCTTTGACAACGGCCCATCCATTGTGCAGGGAAAGCCCCATGGTAATACTCAGGAAAAGCGGGAATAACCACAAATAAGTTTTTAGTGCCTCCCAAAAGCTCTGATAGTTGCGGCGGAAAGCATCAAAGTAAATAAACGCTATGATCATTAAGCTTAAAAGGAAACCAGTTGCAATTTGAAACAGGATAGGAAAGTAGCCTGCATTCTTAATTACAAGGGCTGGGATACTCAAAAGTGCACATGTAAGGATACATACGAAAATGGCACTATTGAAAAGGTGAAAAAATGCCTGAAGCTTTTGGGATTTTGTGAATAATGGAGATCTAAGGACTTGCGGAAAAATTTTAATGGCTGTTTCAGCACCTCCTTTTGTCCAGCGGAATTGTTGCGATTTGATAGCATTGATTTCTGCCGGAAGCTCCGCAGGAGAACCGACATTACCCAAGTAGCGGAATTGCCATTTACGGAGCTGCGCCCTATAGCTCAAGTCAAGGTCCTCGGTGAGGGTATCCATGTGCCAGCCACCGGCATCATAGATTGTAGACTTACGCCAAATACCCGCGGTGCCATTGAAATTCATGAAGTAACCAGCCCGGTTTCTTCCTTCTTGTTCTATCTGGAAATGGTTATCTAACGCCATGGCCTGGGCTTTTGTGAAAATAGAATATTGAGCATTCAGGTGCTGCCATCGCGTTTGAACCAAACCAACTGACTGATCCTTGAAGTAAGGAAGGGTTGCTTTTAGGAAATTCGGCTTAGGTAAAAAATCTGCATCAAAGATCGCTATGTAATCACCTTTAGCTTTTTCTAGACCATTTTGCAGCGCTCCTGCTTTGTAACCTACGCGGTTATCCCGCTGAATATGGTAGCACTGAAGGCCCCGCTTCTGTAATTCTTCAACTTTTTCGGATACTAATTCAACTGTTTCATCAGTGGAGTCATCCAGCAATTGTATCTCATAGCGGCTTGAAGGATAATCAAAATCTGCAATGGCATCCAACAAGCGGTTTACCACATAGTACTCATTGTAAATAGGAAGCTGAACAGTCACAAATGGGGTAAAGGCTTCCTGGTTGCTATTGCAGGATGGCGTAATGGGTTTTGTGCGCTTATAGGTAATCCACAACTGCAGCTGGCTTAGGCTGTAAGCCAGTATAAAAAACAAGGCAAGCCCGTAGATGACCAGGATTGTTAAAACGAGCACTTTCAATATTACTGTAGCTCTTTTAGGATGGTGTATAGGATTTTATAACCTGCTGAGCATGTGCCTTTCAAAGTTCCCGTGACCTTACTGACGCCTACTCTTTTACGGTAGCTTACTGGTACTTCCTGGCATATCATCTTTTTTTTAGCTGCTTTCACTTGCATTTCCACCGTCCAGCCGAAATCTTCATCCCTCATTCCCAAAGCTAATAATTTATGCCATTTAATAGCCCGGAAAGGGCCTAAATCCGTAAAGTGATAACCATATATCCATTTGATCAAGGTTGTTGCCAAGGTGTTACCAAAACGTGCCTGTGGCAGCAAAGCTCCTTGTTCAGCATAGCCTTTTAAACGAGATCCAATTACAAGGTCTGCGTTTCCATTTTCGATGGGAACCACAAGATCAAGGAGTTCCTCCGGGTGATCGGAGTAATCCCCATCCAGAAAAACCACTATTTGAGGTGGTTCACCTTTCTTAGCCAGGTAATTAATACCGTTTAGGCAAGCTTTGCCGTAACCCTTCTGAGGTTCCCTCAGGACTGTTGCTCCGGCTTGCCCGGCCACTGCTGCTGAGGCATCTAGCGAACCGTTATTTACTACCACGACTTCTCTTACCTTGTTTTGAGGTAAATCCTGGATGACTTTACCCACAGATTGCTCTTCATTGAATACAGGGATGATAACGTCAATAGTTGCCATGAATGCCTTGAATGTTCAAATTTGGTTCTATAGGTTGGTAATGGAGGTCCGGTAGGTGACAACTCATCAAGATTTAGCCAGAGAACTTCCGAGCGATATAGGAAGTCGCATATCCCTGAATAAGGGGTACACAGTACACATTGCCGCCAGTTGCCCAAACATGGTTGGCTCCAACCACTTCATTCGGGCTGTAGTCACCACCTTTTACCAGGATATCAGGACTAATGCTTTCAATTAACTTAAGGGGCGTGTTATCACTAAATAGAACAACGGCATCCACCATGAATAAAGCTGCCAGAATACTCATTCTAGCAGCCTCATCTTGAAAAGGTCGATTAGCACCTTTTAAACGCTTTACGGAATTATCGCTATTAACGCCAATCACCAGTCGCAGGCCCATATCCGCTGCTTCACTTAAATAGGCTACATGACCCTTATGAAGCAGATCAAAACAGCCATTGGTAAAAACAACATTTTCACCATTAGCTTGCCACTTTAATATGTTAGTTTTAAGCCTATCCCAATCAAAAATTTTTGCGGAAATGGCATCTGATGTACGGGGCATTCCAAAAGCTTATCAAGAATCCATTAAGCCTTTAATTGACCTTATTGTTTTCCGGGAAAATAACAGTTGGCGTATGTTCCCGGGCTTCTTCTATAGGAAGGTAACCATAAGCAACTACAATAATGGTATCCCCAAGCTGAACCCGGCGGGCAGCTGGGCCGTTGAGACTTACTTCCCCGCTATCTTTACCAGCTTTCATAACGTAGGTGTCAAAACGTTCGCCATTCTCGATGTTAAGTACCTGAACCCGTTCATGTTCTAGCAGGCCGGCTGCTTCTATCAGGTTGGGATCCAATCCTATGCTACCGATATAGTGGAGATTAGCACCCGTTACCGATACCCTGTGTATTTTGGCCCTTAAAACTTCCACTATCATAATTTAAGATTATTAAGCTTTCCTGTTTAACTTAAAAGTTATTTCAAAATTAGGTTTTTTGAGGCTCAAAAGCTTTTTAACTAAGTTTAGGATAAGCGAGCATGTTATCTATGAGCCTAACCTTACTCACGTGTATAGCCACTAATAAAATCGCAGAATGGGGATTATGAGTTTCACTAAATTTTTTAAGGGTTTCGGCTTCCCGTATGGCAAAATATTGGACCTTAAACTCCGGAAAGCTTTCTAAATAAGCTTTTGCTTCTTTTTGGTAGACCTGCGGCCTAAAAGCCTTTTCCTCTAAAGCTTTTTTGTAATAACATAAGGTCTGATAAATAACGGGTACTTTTTGACGTTCCGCTTGGTTTAGTAAAACATTCCTGGAACTAAGGGCCAAGCCATCTGACTCCCTTTTTACCGGGCCCCCAATTACCTTAACTGGCAACCTGTAAGTTTTAACCAATTTCCGAATCACTAAAAGCTGTTGATAATCCTTTTGCCCAAAATAGGCACGATCAGGTATCACAATATCAAACAATTTTTTAACAATAGTAGCAACTCCCTTAAAGTGACCTGGGCGAAAAGCTGCTTCTAACGTTTGATTTAGGTGACCGGGATCAAAATCAAGCAAGGTACGATCACCACCAGGATACATTTCTTCATCTCCTGGCATAAATAAGTAATCTATGCCTTCTTCTTCCAGAATTTTTTTGTCCCTTTCATGGGTGCGCGGGTAATTCCGGTAGTCATCAGGGTCATTAAATTGAGTGGGGTTTACAAAAATACTTACCACCACTATATCGTTTTCATGCTTTGCGAATCTTATTAATGAAAGGTGACCTTCATGAAGCGCTCCCATGGTAGGCACAAAACCAATGCTTTTGCCTTTAGATGTAAGCGGTTTTAAAGCTTCTTTAAGCTTGTTACTGGTAGTATTCACCTGCGTCATAAGTAAAGTATGGACCTGAATTTTTTTTAGCGCCCATTGTAAAAGCCGTGCCAAGTTTAGGCAAAGCATGTCTAAAAACCTTAAATCAAGGGCGATTTCCTAATTTTGCACCCTTATTACAATCTCAAGCAACCAAAACAAAAAGAAAGCATGGCCGATACTAAAATCCTCATCATTACCAATGAAATGGACCCTTATGTCGAGGAAACCCATCAGGCCAAATTTGCCAGAGCCATTCCCCAGCAGATGCAAGATCAAGGGATGGAAGTCCGCTGCTTTATGCCACGATTTGGAAAGATTAATGAGCGAAAGCACCGGTTGCATGAAGTTATTCGCCTTTCAGGTATCAATGTGCCCGTTGGGGAATTTGATAACCCCATGATCATAAAGGTTGCGTCACTACCGGCCGCTAAAATGCAGGTCTATTTCGTAGACAATGAAGATTTTTTTCACAAGCGCAATTTGTTCTTCGATGGCGATGATAATTTTTATGAAGACAATGACGAGCGTACCATCTTCTTTAACAAGGGAGCCATTGAAATTTTGCTAAAGTTAGGATGGATGCCGGATGTTATTCATTGCCACGGCTGGATGACGGGTTTGATTCCACTCTACGCAAGAACAATCTATAAGAATGAGCCGGTATTCAGGCAGGGTAAAATCGTATATACAGCTTACCAGGATGTGATTCAAAATAACTTAGGTGAGGAATTTCTTAAAAAGACCCATTTAAAGCGTAACGCTGATAAAGTAAAGCATAACCTCAAAGATCCGCGTCCGGTGGATATCCAAAAAGTAGGAGCTACCTATGCTGATGCTGTTACTGAGGGTGATGACAATTTAGACGATGAGCTAAAAAAACATATTGATGAACTGAATAAGCCAAAGCTGGACTACGTCAATCCTGAGTCTGAAGCCTTCACCCAATCTTACGTGGATCTTTATCACCGGCTTTTCAGCTAAAACACCTTCTAGGTCAGTTTATGAATAAAATAGTGTTTTATACAGGGGTGGCATTTCTCCTGCTTACTGCTTGTAAGGATACCCCCACCAGCCAGTTTCCGCCTGGTAAAGGCCCGCCTGATACAGCAGGACCTGTTAAAGTCACAACCATTACTGAAGGCTTTAGCTTCAAGTATGAAGAAACGCAGAGTCCTCGATCTGATGAACAGGGCAGGCAGCTCATTGGAACTTATTTTGACACCACCTTTGGGCTTTTTCGTGCCAACGCATTTTTCAACTTCAACCTTCCCATCAATGGTGATTTTTCGGATTCTTTTCTGAATCAGCGCCAGATTGACTCAGCGGTTCTCAAAATTCCGTTTGCCGATGGTAGTTACGGCAATTTGAACACCGTCCAGAACATCCGTTTTTACAGGCTTACTGAGCCTATTCTGGAAAGTGAAACTTACAGCCCGGATACTACTTTTAATTACACCAAGCAGCCGATAGGACAATGGACCAATGCTTTTAAGAATAAATCTGAGCTCCGTGTGAAGCTCAACCAAAATTTTACCAATTTCATAAAAGGGGCATCTGAAGCCCAATTAACCAACAATCAAAATTTCCTTAATTTCTTCCAAGGTCTTGCTGCTATTCCGCAAAATGATTTCTCTATTAACAACAAGGGTGGTATTGCTTATTGGCGCTTACTTAGCCAAGCTAGGATCGTATTCTACCAGCCAAATGGAATTCGGGATAGCATTTTAGTGGATCAAAGGGCCGCTCGCATTAACACTTACGAATATGATCGGGAAGGGGCTTTTAGCCAACTGAATAAGACAAGTAACCAGTTTGGGCTCTTACAGCCACCCAATGGCCTTAAAACAACCCTTTCTTTGGATAAGGAAGAAGCCAATGGTATAAGCGAACTGCTATCAGATGGTAAGGTGAATATTCATAAAGCCAATTTTATTCTCCCCGTTAGCCAAGAATATCATGCTAATAGGCAGCTACCAACATATTTAGAAATTTGGGCAGATGAGGATGGCGATCGGTCTTTAACCGATACCACTGAATTCAATGGTGAGCGTCAGCAATACCGAGTGGATAAGCCCCGCTACTTGCAGGAACTCTTAACAGCGCTAGCTGAAAACCGGCCTGCTCGTTTCAATGAACTTAATTTCCGAATTCCATTTGATCCACCAAGAGCTAATGGCGCTTTAATCAGGGGGGCGAACAACCCCAATGATACGGGTGTTAGGATTAAAGTAACTTTTTCTAAAGTAAGGTAACTTTGATTGTAAACCTATCATCATCCATAACAGAGGATCAACGGGAAAACTTGCGCCGCGTTTTAGGCAGTTATAGCAGCCAACTCCATGAAACTATTTTTCGGTATCACAAGGTGATGATAGCACCAGATTTTAAAGGGAATCCTTCGCTTGAGGCTAAGCTTGAGCGAATGGAAGGCGTGGAGCGTATTTCTAAGCCCAACGCAGATTACCAGCTAGCTGCTCAACAATATAGCGGTGATGTTAGCCATTATAACCTTTCGGGTCAATTAATTGGGCAACCCTACCTCAATCTCATTGTTGGTCCTTGTTCAATTGAATCCCGTCAGCAAATTTTTGAAATTGCCCATCTATTAAGCGAGCTGGGAATATCCTTTATTCGGGGTGGTGCCTATAAGCCACGTACTTCTCCGTATAGTTTTCAGGGTTTAGGAACTTCAGGGCTTTCTTTAATAAAAGAAGCGGCTGAAGCTTATGATCTCATGGTAGTCTCCGAATTAATGGACCAAAGCTTATTACCCGAGTTTGAAGAAAATGTGGATATCCTTCAGGTTGGGTCACGAAACATGTCTAATTACCATTTGCTGAAAGCGCTTGGTAATAGCAACAAGCCTGTTCTGCTAAAGCGTGGAATGTATGCTACCTTGAATGAATGGCTTTTAGCAGCGGAATACATCCTGGTAAATGGCAATGAAAGGGTTATCCTTTGTGAAAGAGGATTAAGAACTTATGATACAGCGGTTCGCAATCATTTAGATATAGCAGCGGTTCCAGCCGTAAAAGAAGTATCTCACTTGCCGGTTTGGGTTGATCCCAGTCAAGGAACCGGCAAACGAAGTTTGGTATTACCTATGGCCAAAGCTGCTGTAACAGCCGGTGCAGATGGAATCATGATGGAGGTTCATCCCGATCCGGATAAGGCTTTTTCAGACGCTAATCAAACCCTTCACTTCAATAGCCTTCGGCAATTGACGGATGAATTACCACCCTTAGCTTCCGCATTAGGTAAAGTAATTCAGGTTCCTGCAGAAGGGTCCTCCTTAACTACCTGATAAATTTACTTGGGTAAATATTTGATTAATTTTAAGGGCATAACTTTAATACCTTTGTTTTGCCAGATAAATATTTGAACTTTATACCCCAACACAAAAAAAGGAAACTATGTGTGGTATAGTTGGCTACATAGGCTATCGAAATGCTCAACCGGTTATTTTAAAAGGACTCAAACGCTTGGAATACAGGGGGTATGATAGTGCAGGAATCTCTTTATTGAATGGAGGTATGACTATGGAAAAGGTTGCCGGTAAAGTTCAGGATTTGGAAGATGCCTTGCCGGATGTTCCCCAAGACGTCCATATTGGCATTGGTCATACTCGGTGGGCAACTCACGGTGAACCGAGTCAGGTAAATGCACACCCCCATTTATCCGAGAACGGACGAATATCCTTAATTCACAACGGTATTATTGAAAATCATAAAGCCCTTAAAGAAGAATTGCTAAGAAGGGGCCATGAATTTAAAAGCCAGACTGATACAGAAGTTTTAGTCCATTTGATAGAGGATATTCAGGAAAATGAAGGTATATCATTGGAGGAGGCTGTTCGTCTTGCGCTTTCAAAGGTGGTGGGTGCTTATGCAATTGTAGTAATGGGGCAAGACAATCCCTATACGCTCATTGCTGCCCGTAAGGGGAGTCCTTTGGTGATAGGCATTGGTACTGAGGAATATTTCATAGCTTCCGATGCAACCCCTATTGTGGAATATACCCGAAATGTTATCTATTTAAAGGATAATGATGTAGCCATCGTTAGGGGTGATTCTATGGTACTTAAAACCATCG
Organism: uncultured Sphingobacteriales bacterium; assembly: GCA_964542585.1. GTDB lineage: Bacteria > Bacteroidota > Bacteroidia > CAILMK01 > CAYYUA01 > CAYYUA01. The sequence continues at coordinate 137,431 of CAZIUI010000004.1, forward strand.
ATAATGAGGTGCAGACTCCTTATGTACAAGAGCTTGAATTTAGCTTGGAGCAAATAGAGAAAGGAGGCTATGATCATTTCATGTTGAAAGAAATCCACGAGCAAGCTTCATCGATCAATGATACAATGCGCGGTCGTGTAAATGTGGATAAGGGAACTTTGAAATTAGGTGGTATTGCAGACTACGAAAATAAATTTGACAGCATTGAGCGAATCATTATTATTGGGTGTGGTACGTCCTGGCATGCGGGCTTAGTAGCTGAATACATGTTTGAAGAATATGCTCGCATACCAGTAGAGGTTGAATATGCTTCAGAATTTCGATACCGGAAACCTGTCATTAAGGAAACAGATCTCGTGATTGCTATTTCTCAATCAGGTGAAACGGCCGATACCCTGGCAGCCATTGAGATGGCAAAAGATATGGGTGCTACGATTTTCGGAATTTGTAATGTGGTAGGTTCTTCTATTCCACGCACTACCCATGCGGGCGTATTTACGCATGCTGGCCCTGAAATCGGTGTTGCATCAACTAAAGCTTTCACATCCCAGTTAGATGTGCTTTACATGATAGGGCTTTTAATGGCTTACCGCCGTAGTCATGTGCCTGAAAATGAATACCATACTTTGCTTAATGAATTGGGTACGTTGCCACGAAAGATTCAAGAAACAATAGAATACACGGATAAAAAGATACAGGAAATTGCCAAACAGTTCATGGCATCCCCCAACTTCCTTTATTTAGGAAGAAGTTATAATTTTCCGGTGGCTTTAGAAGGTGCTCTTAAGCTTAAAGAAATTTCATACATTCATGCAGAGGGATACCCGGCAGCCGAAATGAAGCACGGGCCCATTGCCTTAATTGATGAAAACATGCCGGTGGTGATAATCGGTACTAATAAGAATAATTACGGTAAAGTTGCCAGCAATATTGAAGAGGTAAAAGCAAGGCATGGGAAAATTATATCCATTGTCAACGAAGGTGATACCACTATCAGTGAGCTATCGGATTATGTGATTGAAGTCCCGGAAACGGAAGAAGTTTTTGGTCCGATGCTCTCCGTCATACCCCTTCAGTTGCTAGCGTATCACATTGCCGTCTTGCGCGGATGTAATGTTGATCAGCCACGTAACCTGGCAAAATCAGTGACAGTAGAATAGAGTCTTTCAATAAAAAAGCCCTTGAAAGCATTGGCTCGCAAGGGCTTTTTTCACTTTACAACTGTACCTAGAGGCGTTTACATAGCGTTTTTGCATCGCTTTCCTACCTCATCCCAATTTACAACTTGGTACCAGTTGTTGATGTATTCATCCTTACGGTTCTGGTATTTAAGGTAATAGGCATGTTCCCACATGTCAAGACCCAGAATTGGAGTTCCTTCTAGTTCGGTAACATCCATGACGGGATTATCCTGATTGGGAGTGGTACCAATTTTTAACTGTTTATTATGAACTACGAGCCAGGTCCAACCAGAACCGAAGACGCCTTTTGCAGCATTGGCAAATTGCTCTTTGAAGTCTGAAAAGCTGCCGAAAGTCTTGTTTAACAATTCAGCGAATTCCCCGGTTGGCTCATTTCCACCATTAGGCCCCATAATTTGCCAAAAAAAGGAATGGTTCCAATGACCGCCTCCATGGTTACGAATGGCTGTAGGATGCTTGGATACATTGTGAAGGAGCTCATCAAGGCTTTTGCTTGCGAGTTCAGTACCCTCTACAGCTCCGTTGAGCTTGGTGACATACGTGTTATGATGTTTATCATGATGTAACTGCATGGTTTCCTTATCGATGCTGGGCTCTAGTGCATCGAATGCATAGGGAAGATCTGGTAGTTCGAAAGCCATAATTTATAGTTATTTTGGTTCTACAATATGGAATGTTTGATTAAGCAAAATGTTCAGGTAGTGTTGAAAGGTAATAGTTCATCAAATCTAAATAACCTTTGATTTGATGTAAACTAGTATCAAACTCCTTGCTGTCATACCCTTTGCGCTCCATTGATTTCAGGGCAATTACTTTGCCACGGACATTTGCACGGTACGCCTTAAAATACGTGAACAATGCATCTGTGTAATGATCAGGCTCTAGTCCACTGTCTATAACCGGCTGATAATTATGGTAAAAATGCGTGCTTAATTCCCATGCTCCATTAGCCTCCAGGTCCATACAGAAAAAAGCGATTTCGTTTAAAATGTCAATTTGTCGGAATTTCTCGTTAAACTCAATACAATCAAAAATCACAGGATCCTCATAGAGGAATATATTTTTACTGTGTAAGTCACCATGGCAGTCTCTAATCATACCTGCATCATGGCGCTCTTTTAAGTAGTTGTTCATGTTACTTAAAAAACGGTCATTAATCTGTAATAGCTTATTCAGCTGTTGTTTATAAGCTGGTAGATTATCTGTTAGAAAATCCTCTACAGTGGTGATGTCATGAAATTTTGCTTTAAGCTGATCCCCCACAATTCCTTCATGAATGGCAGGAGCAGATTCATGAAAACGGGCTACTTTGAAAGCGATTTTTTCTACATCAGATGATGTTACAGCGTTTCGTGCAAGTAGTTTATCCATTTCAAGGTCGCTATCCATCCGTTTCATCTCTAAAGCATAATCAATGATGGTAGCTTTTTCAGGTGCCTTCTCCTGGGATGAAGTGATCAAAGGTCCTTCTTCATCCTCGTATACTGGTAAGACTTGATGGTACATAGCAGCAGCCAATCGCCGGTTGAGCCGTAATTCCTCTTCGCAGTAGAATTTCCTTTTAGCCAGTGTTGAGAAATCCAGGAAAGTATAGTGAAAAGGTTTTTTAATCTTGTAAACCCAGTCTTGCCCAAGGATAACGTAGGAAATATGGGTTTCTATCAAACCTGCCTGCAAAGGCTCTGTATCCGGCAAGGCCTGCCTGTTGATCAGCGCCTTTATTTGTATCCGATCCATGACAATTCAGGTTTTTGTAGCGGGCTCCATGTTTAGAAAGGCGTAAGCTTGCTTAAGCATGATATTCATATTTTGTTGGCTGGAATCAAGGAGGAGGTGGCTAGCTTGAAGCGAGTCTGCCTCAGCTTTAAGCTTTTGATAAATATGATAATCAGCATCGCTATCCGGTCGGTTTTTGTTTACTCTTTGCTGTATGATTGCTTCATCAGCAACAAGTTGAATAAATCTGAGCGATTGGTTGAGCTCATGAGCTTTGGCTTCCGCTATTTCCCGCATCCAGCTTTTGTGGAAGGTAGCGTCAGCAATTACGGCCGGATATATAGCTAGCTGCTCTTCAGCTTTTGCGAGCAGGCTTTGGTAAACAGCAGCTTTTGATTGGGGATCATAATCACCCCTTTTATCAATGGTATCCCTGACGTGATCACTTTTGAGATGTGGAAGGGCCAGGACATCCGAAAGCTGATCCGCAAAATAGGATTTACCGGAGCCGGGCAAGCCGAATATTATAACCAGCATAGGATGATGATTTATTTTTCCAAACGCCTTTAATCAAACCTTAGGGCTTTTACAGGTTTTACTGTGCTGACCAGAATAGCTGGCAACACCATGGTTAATGCGCAAAAGATAAAGGCACCTACATTCACAGCTAAAAACAACCCCCATTCGTAGTAAACGGGCACCACCGAAAGGTAATAGGAGGTCTCCGATAATTTGATCAAGCCGAAGGTGTCTTGGATGAAAATCAATCCTAGCCCAAGAACATTACCCCAAAGAATACCGATCCCGATCAAAAAGCCGGCACTAATAATAAAGGTGCGCATCACGCTACCATTACGGGCTCCTAAGGCTTTAAGCAGACCGATAAACTGGGTACGTTCGAGGATCATGATCAGGAGGGCTGTGATCATGTTGATAGCCGCTACAAGGGCCATGAGGGTAAGGATGATCTGTACATTGAAATTCAGCAGCTTTAGCCAGTCAAATATCTGGGGGAATATGTCCTGAATAGCTTTTGCCTTATATTTAGCAGGAATAACTTGATTGATCTGGGGTAGGATAAAAGGGATAATTGCCAGGCTATTTAAATGCACCTGGTAGCCGCCTGTGGCTTTATCATCCCAATCATTTAATTTTCGAATATGCCGGATATCGGCTAAAGCAAAGTTCTTGTCAATATCTTCCAGTCCGGTATTAAAAATGCCTTTCACTGTAAACTGTCGCAACCGTGTAGGTTTCTGGACGAAGTACATCACCACTTGATCACCCGTATCCACGCGTAGCTTGTCAGCTAGGTCTTTAGCCAGGATGATTCCATCAGATGGTGTACTATCCGTCCATGAAAGAGGGGCACCTAGCCTCATTTGATTTTTAATGCGAGACCAGTTAAAATTTTGACCGGTACCGCGTAAAACAACGCCTTCAATGGTTTCACCCGCCCTGAGGATACCTGGTTTGTTGGCAAAGGACTGAACGTGTTTTACGCCTTCTACTTGCCGAATACTATCCAGCCTGCCAGCATTTAGACTTATGGGCTTACTCTTCAGGTTTTGGGAAAGCTGGTAATGCGTAATTTGAATGTGAGAGCCAAAGCCTGTAACCTTTTGTTTAATTTCGCCTTGAAATCCGCTAATGACTGCAATAGAAACCAGCATAACGGCAAGGCTTAAGGCAATGGCGGCCACCGCTAGGCGAACCACTAACTTGGAAAAAGAGCGCTTGGATTGGAAGGTTATCCGTCTTGCTACAAAATACTCAAAAAACACTCGAGAATGGGTTTTAACAGATGGGCAAAGGTAGCAATTCTGCTCATGTTGGGCGTGTTAGAAGGGAAAGCAAATGATCTTAAGGTGGGGGCTGCACGCCTTCCAGCTTACTTGAGTGAGCTAGAACAGGAGCAGGTGGGCATAGTGGCTAATCATACCGCCAGGATCAATGGCGTCCATTTAGTGGACACACTCCTGAGCCGTGGCGTTAATATTCAAAAAATCTTTGCTCCGGAACATGGCTTTCGTGGTAACCATGCAGCTGGTGCAACCATTGAGCATGGTAAAGATACGAAAACAGAAATTCCTGTTTTTTCCCTGTATGGGGCTACCAAAAAGCCAACGCCTGAAAGCTTGAAAGGGGTGACCCAGATGGTATTTGATATTCAGGATGTGGGTTGCCGTTTTTATACGTACATCTCCACCCTACATTACGTTATGGAGGCTTGCGCGGAAGCTGCTATACCATTAACAATCCTGGACCGACCCAATCCGAATGGTCATTATATTGCCGGCCCCGTCTTGGATACATCCTACCGTTCTTTTGTGGGTATGCATCCTGTGCCGGTGGTTTACGGGATGACCATTGGGGAATATGCGCAAATGATCAACGGGGAAGATTGGCTTGAAAATCAGCAAAGATGTGATCTGAGTGTTATCCGGGTTAAATCCTATACCCACGATGATCCCTACCAGTTGCCCATTGCACCATCCCCCAACCTCCCCAACCAAAAAGCCATAGCGTTGTATCCTAGTTTGTGCTTTTTTGAGGGAACACCGGTAAGTGTGGGCCGGGGAACTGCCAAACCGTTTCAAGTCATTGGTTATCCGGGATTTGAGAAGGGAAGCACTACTTTTAAACCCCGCTATATCGCAGGTAAGGCCACCAACCCACCTTACGAGGGTCAGCTATGCCGCGGTTTTAATCTACAAAGCTTTGCTGACTCTATCATCACCCATAAACCCCATCACCTGTTCTGGCGCTGGTTGATCCAATTTTATCAGGCTTCAGAAGATCGAGCTGATTTTTTTGAACCTTATTTCAAAAAGTTGGCAGGCACTGATGAGCTACAGCAACTGATCAGTTCTGGAGCGACTCCGGCCGATATCAGGAAGCACTGGGAAGATGAGCATAAAGCTTTTAAAGCGATTCGTGAGCAGTATTTGCTTTATCCGGATTTTGACTAGGACCTGTTAACGTAAGGCTAAAGATCCGTGTATCCACCCCTCCCATTTTGACTTTTTGAATATCATTGATGATAAAACGCCCTTGATGCTTGATCTCCTTTTTGAGCATTCCCCATTTGGTAGCCAATAAGACCAGCCGGCCGCCTGGCTTTAGCAGGTAAGCAGCTTGCTGCAGGAACTGCCTGTAGAATGCCTGAAACGCTTTTTGCCGGTTAAGCTTAATCCCAAACGGAGGGTTGGTAACTATCACATCAAATGCTCCTTTTTCATATACCTGGCTAAGGTCGTATACATCTATTTGGTAAGCGGAAGCCCTTTGGAGAAGCCCTGCATGCGAAAGGTTTTCTAATGCACCCTTCGTTGCTTTTTCTCCGTAATCCGTTCCTGTTAGGGATAGCCAGGGATAAAGGGAAGCCGCTTCTAGCAAAATGGTACCGGCCCCACAAAAGGGGTCTAGTAAGTAATGATCGCTTTGTTTGATACGTGCTTGTGCTAGCAGCGCATAGGCCATATGAGGCTGAAGCGATATGCGTGGTAAGTAAGGTCGGTCATGCCGTGTGTTTAACGAAGTAAGCGTCAGCTGTAAACCTACGACCGCCAGGTCATCAAAAACATCGCAACGAATTTCCAGGTCATAATTTTTCAGGTTAACGGTTTTTGAATATTGAGCTAAAAAACCAGCCCCTGCATATTGCTGTACTTGCGTACTGGTAAAAGAATGGTGCAGACCGGTTCGGTTTGTGGTAACCCGAAAGGTTTCAGCAACTTCAAAACCCGGTATCGCCAGTTGTTGCACTTGCTCATAGACGCTATTCAAGGGTGCTTGCGAATCCAGATAAAAATGAGCGATGAGTGCTTGCACGTTGTGAATGGATCGTAAACGGAAAAGCACGTCAGCATAGTAGGCGAGGGGGTCTGTACTTTTGACTGTTAATTGAGCTGGAAAGCCAAAAGGCCTCATTGTTAGCTCGGGAATAGCCAGGTCATTAAGTCGACATAGTTGCTGAAACTCGGACTTGACGGTATGCTCAAGCCCGGCATTTGTGGTTAACATAACTTGAGTTGGGTAGTTACGAACTTGTTCTAGCGCCATTTGATTGATCATGCGGGCAAAGGTAGCATGGAAAAAGAAGGCTTGACAGATCCCGGGATTTGTTAAATTCCGGCTTGTGCCCTTATATTTGCACCACCGTTGCGGGAATAGCTCAGCGGTAGAGCACAACCTTGCCAAGGTTGGGGTCGCGGGTTCGAATCCCGTTTCCCGCTCATTTTTTTGCCTCCCGTTGATCCGGGAGGTTTTTTATTTGGAGGCTCATTTTAAGGGCCTCCACCCATAAGGCCTGAAACAGGCCGCCCGGGTGGCGGAACTGGTAGACGCGCAGGACTTAAAATCCTGTGGCCGGACTCCCGGCCGTGTGGGTTCAATTCCCACCCCGGGCATTTTTCTTCTCTAAGCTGTATTTCTTGTTTGTAGATTTGGCAATGGGCTTGAAACCCACCGCTTCCTTCCATTTAAGATGCTAGCCCGTCCACCTCCTCCCAAAGCAATGGCCACGCTTCAGCGACTGTTGGTTGGTGGTTTCACTTGGCAAGGGGTCTAAAACCCGTTGCCTGGGAGCTGGAACGGGATTGGATTTGCTCCCAAGCGAAAGGTTTGAAACCTATCGCTTATTAAAAGGGCTTAATGGCAAAAAAATCTTAATGGTATTGTATACACTGGCTTTGGCGGAAAACCCAACCGGGGATGCGAATAAGCGTCTGAGGCATTCCCTCCTCTGGCCGGTTTAGGAACCGCACCAGCGCCTCACGGTTGTGGGAAACTTTACAAAAGTTCTTAAAAATGAATTTGATGCTCATTTTTATTTGATGAGAAGTAAACTTTTGGAAAGTTGCTTTTCAAAAGCCATGGGCCGAGGACTGCGGGGTTATGCACCCTGAGTCAGCATATGGCAATTTGAAAATTAAAAATCGCGGTTTGATATTGCTTTAATTTACGGATGATAATCCATTAACTCTAAAGTATTCAGTTTAGGTTCCTTTTCTAATCCTTATTCATCTGCTATTTCGACAATCTGCTCTCCTTTTTCAAGATACTTTATTGCTTCTCTCAGGGTATTGCTTAAAATCTGTTTCATTTTTTGGTTTGATGAATTTCCACAGGTGACCCATATAATTTTAGGACCTTCACCTTTGTCATGAGCTAATTGTAAAAAATCATCATCTTTGGTCATGAGAATAGCCCCTTCCTTGATTGCTCGCTCAAAAATTTGTTTATCAGAAGCATCCCGCATTCCCAATTGGCGGAGCGCAAAAGCTTCATATTCCGGGAATTGTTCATTGATCCATTCGGCTAAGGCCGGTGAAAGTTGGGCATCAATCCATATAATCATGCTGCGAGCACTGGGTGGTCAATTTTGTTCCGGGCATATTTTAAAGCAGCTTTGATGTCTGCTTCCTCTATATCCGGTAACTCCTGTAATATTTCCTGGTAATTGAGCCCGGCCATTAATAAGTCGAGGATATCAACAACCCGAATGCGCATTCCTCTTATGCAAGGCCTTCCGCCACATTGCTCGGGATTAATGGTTATGCGTTTTTTCCAGTCTTCCATAGGGCTGTTTTCTTAACCATTTCAAACTAATAAGAATAAAGGAAGGTTTCAATGCTTTCGTTTGGAAACCGACCTCAACAAACCTTGCTATTTGGGATTTGTAATCCCGAATCAAATGGTTCGCGGATTTCAAATCCGCTTTTAGCAGGTTTTCGGATTACAAATCCGAAAGAGCCGTGGTAGTAAAAACTTTTGGAAAGTTGCTTTTTAAAAACCACCGAGAAACGCCGGATTATGCACCTTAGGTCAGCACATGGTAGCAACGGATCTGAAACCCGTTGCTTGGGAGCGAAATAGTCATGGCTATTCGGGATTTGCAATCCCGAATGAAATAGTTTGCGGATTTCAAATCCCCTTTTAGCAGGCTTTAGGATTACAAATCCGAAAGAGCCGTGGGCTTGAAGAAATTTATAAGCCAGATGACCCGTATCCTTTAGCCATTGATAAACGTTCCGAAACTTTAAAGTTGATTCAGCGTATCCGAGACGAGGCCCACCGGTTTGGGGTAAGCCACTATCGGAAGCGCAGGAAAAACAGGACGCTTCAAAGTGAGCTGGAACAGATCAATGGTATAGGCAAGAAATCGGTGGATGCTTTGCTCAAACATTTTAATGCTGTTAAGCACATTCAGGAAGCCTCGGAGGAAACCCTTACCAAGGTAATAGGAGCTAACCGGGCTAGAAAGGTGTATGAATACTTCAATTCTTCACCATCCGCTTCATCTGAATCATCTACTACCTGGGACGGAATGAAATCCCAATGAAGGCTATTTGTTAAGCGCTTGAAGTATTTAGAATAAATTCTGTATTCCAATTATGGATGGGAGATGTTCATTTCCTTAGGCCTTAATTAGCCTGCCCAGATCCAGTTTCTGTTTGGCTTTTGGTTTCAGTCTGAATTACTCCTGTTTTTCAAAACTATAAGAAGATCAGCTATACTTTCTTCAAGTACTGAGAATTATAAAAGCATGAAAATTTGAAGATACTTCTTGTAGAACTCTCCAATTGAAGATTGACCAGTACTGTTAAGTTTGCAATATATTCGCTGTTTGGATCATTTCAACAAAAGCCATTGCCATAAATTCTAATGGACTGCTTACTGAACTGGTGGGTTTGGGGTCTAACGGCCGCTTGTTTGTGCGGTATGCTTTCCCTTTACTTCTACAATAGTGGTAGAACCCGTTTTGCCTTACTATCCTTATTCATCAGTGCTTTACTGATTAGATTGGTCGCCATAGACCTTGATCCCTTTTTACATCCTTGGGACGAGCGTTTTCACGCTTTGGTAGCTAAAAATATGATCGATCATCCATTTTTACCTACTTTGGTAGAGGATCCTGTTTTCTCTTATGATTACCAGAATTGGCCCACTGCTCATGTTTGGCTCCATAAGCAACCTCTTTTTATGTGGCAAATGGCGGCTTCGATGTGGATATTCGGGGAATCAGTATTTGCTGCCCGTCTTCCAAGTGCTATAATGGGAGCCATAATGGTATTCTTTGTGTACCGGATAGGAAAAGTACTTAAGAATTCAGAAACAGGCTTTATAGCTTCCTTATTCTGGGCTTGTTCCTTTTATTCACTGGCTTTGGCCATGGGCGTCCAGACTAATGATCACGGGGATATGGCATTTGCCTTCTATGTTACAGCATCTTTCTGGGTCTTTGCTGAGTACCTCCTAAAACCAAGGTGGAAATGGATTTTCATGATTGGTGTTTTTGCAGGGTGCGCTGTAATGATAAAGTGGTTAACAGGAATGCTGGTTTTTGGGGGATGGGGCTTAGCAATTCTTTTGGACCGCGACTGGAGGCGTTCTATTTATTCTTACCTACATATTGCTGCTGCTGCCATAACCTCTGTCATCATCTTTCTACCTTGGCAGATTTACATATTTTCCAGGTTCCCCCAGATTGCAGCTTATGAGGCTGCTTATAATCAAAGACATATTTATGAAGTCATTGAGGGGCATGCTGGCAGTTGGCTATATTACATCGGGAATTTAGACCGCTACCTTGCAGAGGGCACATGGATATTACTGCTTGTAGGTTTGTTAGTGATAGGGTTTACTAGCGTTCACAAGAAACTAATCGGGGCCTTATTAATCAATATCGGGGTAACCTTTGCTTTCTTTTCAGCCATTATGACTAAGTTACCATCTTATGTTTTCGTGGTAGTTCCGCTTCTTTTTGTAATTATGGGCTTGGTTTTATGGTATTTAATATATAAAATAACGAAACTACTCTCCCTTGAGCATTGGCAAAAAACCTTTTTATTATTAATAGGCCTATTTTTAAGCTTACATATTTTGAAGGCAGAGGATATTTATAATTACTACATGTATAATCAATCGCCTCAAAGGTTTAATTTTACCGACCGAGAAAAGTTTTCACATAATCAATCTATTTACAGTAAACTGGATTCCGTTACTGAAAAAGGCACTTATATTATCGGTGCTGCGTACAGCTATAAAATAAATGCCATGTTCCACTCAGAACGAAGAGTAGGTGGTAAGTTAAATGCTAAGCAAATACAGCAATTAAAAGCTAAAGATATCCCGATTGCTGCCTTTTCGAATGTTGCGGATAGCCTGAAACAGGATCCTGCTATTAAAGTTTTACCCTATAAACTTGAGTATTAAGTCGGTACCAATGCAGATTTAAAGCATAAGTATTCCGGAAGTAAATTATTGATTCGAATTATTATTTTTATTTAAATAAAATATTCTTTTAACAGGATAAAATTTAACACAAGATTGGAGCTAAAAAACAAGGTTAAAAATTTCTGCTTATTAATTTCGGGGCCCTTAAAACGTTATATTTTAAGTAATCAGGGTTGTAATTACGGCTAATCCGGCACATTAGGTCATTTTCTGCAACCGCCTCAATTCGTTAAATACTGGTATACCTGCTACTATAGCGAAAGGTTGTAAAAATAGCGATACCCGAGCTGTTTCACTAGGCAGCAGGTAACCAACTGCCAACACGATGAGCTGACCAAGCATCATCCAAATGAACTTGGAGTAAAAACTTGTTCACCCTTGCTATTCGGGATTTGCAATCCCGAATGAAATGGTTCGCGGATTTCAAATCCGCTTTTACCAGGCTTTCGGATTACAAATCCGAAAGAGCTGGTGTTTTTTCCTTTTGACTAACCCGTACAGAATCGCTACTTGCCCTAATGTTGGCTAAGATCATTTTTAAAACTT
>CAZIUI010000005.1:0-75569 GCA_964542585.1 uncultured Sphingobacteriales bacterium
ATTTATTCCTCTCATTCACCGAATCTAACAAGTGTCAATTCATATACAAACATTTACCTGTAAAAATTTTTAAATCAGCAAGTGGGGTGGATTGTGGGTGAGATAGCTATGCTAAGGAACAGGATAACAGGTTATTAACCTGCTTTGCGGCTAAATCCTTAATGACTTAAAGGAAAGCGCTTAAAGCATACCAAGGTGTATTATTGAGTAAGATGGATTGTCAAGCGTAAACAGGAGTCAAGTAGCTTCATCTAACCGTACTCAGCATTGGCTTTAAGTAGCGGTAGCCAATTAAAAGGATTAAGAACTTCACCTTCGGTTTTGTATGGGCAGGATGTCTTCAGCTGCTTTGTTCCAAATACCTAAAAAATGGTCGCTAAAACCGAGGAAATTTTTCCTATCATTTACACATTTAAAATTAAAAGGCATTTAACCAGGCTTGCTGCGCTTGAAGGATCGCATGATGATTTCAATCCGTTTCATGAGGGGTTTTTTGTCCTCTCCGGCTGCATACACAAAGCCATCTATAAACACAATTCGGTCGTTGGCTTTATCGGGGATGGCAAAAAGCCTGAAGGGCCCGCCCATGAAGTCATTTTTCATGCGCCAGAGCCCTTTTAGGGTGTAAACCTGCTTATCGTTGATGGTTTGCTTTTCAAAAATCAGGGGAACATCGGTATACCGATCTTCAACCGCCATGTATACACCCTCACCTGCACCTTCTACAAACTGTTTTGAAACCTGATTACGCACCTTCAATAACCCGTTTTTGGAAAGTAAAGCATTCGAATAAGGCTTTTCATAGGTCATAACATTGGAAACGGTTTCGTCAGTATCCTGACTATACCAAGCAAAGTGATTGATGCCAGCTTTTTTCAATCGGGGATTGCTGGATCTACTGAAGAAGGTTCGCTCTTTACTGTATCCCATGGGTAGCAGGAAGTAATAAGGGGCTTTGGTACGTAATTCATCTACCAATCCTTTTGCCGTACCCCCACTGTAGACCTTTTTTTCTAAAACCCTGTTCTCCTGCTTATTAAACCATTTCAAAATTGTGGACCGGTATTTCGGAAGGCTATCCAATAGAACATTGCGGGATGGTGCGGTAAGCATCATCGCAAGCTGAGGCTTGGCATGAACATCCCATTTGTGCCTGAGGCTGATGCCCTTGTTGCTAGCCATCCCCTGCAGTTCCTTTTGGTCAAAAAAATGCTCAGAGGCCACACGGTTTGTTCGTTTATCATTGGGGACTATTGAAAGCAGAAGAACGCTTTTGTGCCTACGATGTAGTTTGTTAAAACCGTTTGCATTAACGTAAGAATTAATGAACCATGCCTCAGGCTGAGGAAGCGCTGGATAAGGCGTTCTGAAAATATTATTTACAGCGCGTTGCAGGGTGGAGTCTTTCCTGATTTTATCATTGACCATGAGTACCTCAAAATCTCCTCCTGATGATTCGGGCGTAAATTCATTATCCCGAACTTGGGCTACCTGTCGGCGGCCTCCCGTTTGATTTCGCTTGTCCTCCTGGTCACAACTTGAGATAACCAAGAAAACGAGCGATAGTAAGATCCCATTTTTTATCATATAACGCATTGATTAAGAACTGTTCAAAACTGAGGTTTTCCTGGTTTATAGACCTCATCGCAATTTTAATTAAAGCATGATTCATTAGTTTTGATCAAAAATCAAATCTAATATCATGTTCGAATCCAAAATTCAGGAAACCCTCCGAACTTTAGGCATACAAGAACACAATAATGCTGCCAGCAATGGCAGGGAGTGGTTAAGCGATGACCAGTCCGAAAGCATCACTAGCCATTCTCCCTCTGATAACCAGTCCCTGGCCACTTTTGCACTGACCACAACCTCACAATTTGATGAGCTGGTAAAACAAGCCCAGGAAGCCTTTTTCCACTGGCGATTGGTTACACCTCCAGAGCGGGGAGAGGTCATCAGAAAAATTGGTCTTAAACTGCGCGAATACAAAGAGGCTTTGGGAACCCTGGTGTCTATTGAAGCTGGAAAAATCTACCAAGAGGGGCTGGGAGAAGTACAGGAAATGATAGACATGGCTGATTATTGCGTTGGCCAGTCGCGTATGCTTTATGGCAAAACGATGGCATCCGAGAGGCCGAATCACCGGATGTTCGAACAATGGCACCCCATGGGTCCGGTTGGGATCATCACAGCCTTTAATTTTCCAGTAGCGGTTTATTCGTGGAATACCTTCAATGCTATCATAGCCGGTGACCCTGTTATCTGGAAGCCTTCTGAGAAATCAACGCTTTGTGCCATAGCTGTTCAGAAGCTGGTTCAGGAAGTATTAGAAGAAGAGGATGTTCCAAAAGGTGTTTTCAATTTAGTGGCTGGGGATGCAGCTATTGGTCAGCGTATTGCAAGTGATGAGCGCGTGCCGATTGTTTCAGCCACGGGTTCTGTATCCATGGGGCGAAAAGTCGGACCAAAAGTTCAGGAACGATTTGGAAGATCAATTCTGGAGTTAGGAGGCAACAATGGCATTATAATTTCTCAGCACGGGGATTTGGAAATGGCGCTAAGGGCGACCCTATTTGGCGCTGTGGGCACGGCTGGACAGCGATGCACCTCAACTCGGAGGCTCATTATTCACGAATCCGTTTACGAAGCATTCAAAAATAAGCTTTTAAAAGCTTACGAGCAGCTTGAAATCGGCCATCCACTCGATAGTAACACACTTGTTGGTCCGCTGATTGATCAACAGGCTCAGGATCAGTTTGAGCGGGCCCTTGAAAAGGTTCAAGAACAAGGGGGTAGTATTCTCCATGGAGGAGAGCCGGTTACCGTAAGTGGCTGTGAGGAGGGCAGCTACGTGAATCCTGCTATTGCTGAGGTAACCCCGGATTTACCCATGGTGAAAGAAGAAACTTTTGGTCCGCTGTTGTACCTCATGAAGTACAGCGATTTTGATGAAGCATTAGCGATTCACAATGATGTACCCCAAGGGCTCTCTTCCGGACTTTTCTCCCTGAATATTCAGGAGGTAGAAAAATACTTGTCAGCGGCAGGATCTGATGTTGGTATATCTAACGTCAATATTGCCACATCAGGAGCTGAAATAGGGGGTGCTTTTGGAGGCGAAAAAGTTACTGGAGGAAGCCGTGAGGCTGGCTCTGATGCATGGAAAAATTACATGCGCCGCCAAACCAATACCATCAACTACGGAACGGATATGCCTCTAGCCCAGGGGATTCAATTCGGTGTTTAGGAGAAATATTTAGACGGTCAAAAAAGAGAGAACCCGCTTTTGGCGAGGACTTTGCCTCTTTTTTGACATTATTTAGAATTACAATAATTATCAACTGAGAAAACCTTTGGCCTGTGATTTTGGTTGTAAGGGTGAAGTGTCGTTAAAAACAAAATGGTATTTTTAAAAATACCTTGTTTTAGGTATTGTTTGTTTTTTTTAAAATTTGCAAGCACCTTAAACGCAAAGATTTTAATCAGCGTTAAAAAGCTAGCCTAGCTAGATTGTCGATCAGGAATTGTAGAATTACAAACTAAAAAGTTAGTAAAATGGGCGTGTCAGAAAACGAACTTCTTGAAAAGTATACATCAAGAGATTATGAACACGGTTGGGTAACAAATATCGATGAAACGTATGCTCCCAAAGGGCTTAATGAAGATATCGTTCGTTTCATCTCGGATAAGAAGGGGGAGCCGGAATGGATGTTAGAAAAGCGACTTCAAGCCTTTCGCTATTGGTTGAAAGATGAAATGCCGAAATGGCAAAACGTATCATTTCCACCCATTGACTTCCAAGACATTTATTATTACGCTTCTCCAACAAAAGACAATGAAAAAAAACCTGAAAGCATTGACGAGGTAGATCCGGAACTGCTTAAAACCTATGAAAAATTAGGCATTCCGCTTGAAGAGCAAAAAGCCCTTACAGGAGTAGCAGTGGATGCTGTGATGGATAGTGAGTCTGTTTACACCACTTTTAAGGAAACCCTGGCTGAAGCAGGTGTTATATTCTGCTCTATTAGTGAAGCGGTTCACGATTATCCGGAACTCATTCAAAAATACCTGGGTAGTGTGGTTCCCTATTCTGATAACTTTTTCGCAGCGCTTAATTCAGCAGTCTTCAGCGATGGCTCTTTCGTGTATGTACCCAAAGGAGTCACTTGTCCTATGGAGCTATCCACCTACTTCCGCATCAATGCAGAAGAAACCGGCCAGTTTGAAAGGACTTTGATTGTTGCGGAGGAAGGCAGTTATGTAAGTTATCTTGAAGGTTGCACAGCCCCTCAAAGGGATAAGAATCAACTCCACGCAGCCGTAGTTGAAATTTATGCCCATAAAGATGCTGAAGTAAAATATTCCACCATCCAGAATTGGTATCCTGGTGACGCCTGGGGTAAAGGTGGGGTTTACAATTTTGTTACTAAGCGTGGATTGGCTGCGGGAGAAAATTCTAAAATCTCATGGACCCAAGTAGAAACCGGTTCAGCGGTTACCTGGAAATATCCTAGCTGTGTGCTTAAAGGTGATAATTCATCCGGTGAGTTTTACAGTGTAGCGTTAACAGCAGGCGCTCAGCAAGCAGATACCGGAACCAAAATGCAACACTTTGGCAAAAACACTAAAAGCCGGGTAATATCCAAGGGTATATCAGCTGGCAATAGTGAGAACAGCTACCGGGGATTGGTCAAATTCGGCAAGAACGCTACCAACAGTAAGAACTTTTCCGAGTGTGATTCCCTCCTGTTAACGGACACCTCTGGTGCCCATACGTTTCCTTATTTGGAAGTTGACAACAAAACTTCCACTGTAGAGCATGAAGCCACAACTTCTAAGATTGGAGAAGATATCATGTTTTATTTCCAACAAAGGGGAATTGACGAGGAAACAGCTACTGCCATGATCGTGAATGGCTACGCCAAGGAAGTGCTCGATAAACTCCCAATGGAGTTTGCAGTAGAAGCGAGAAATCTACTGGCTGTAAGCCTTGAAGGCAGTGTTGGCTAATTGTTTATACAACCCTCATAACATTCCGGTTATTGGTTTAGCCGGGATGTTCACTTTGTTTACAACTAAATAAAATTTGCTTAAGTCGCTATGCTATCAGTTAAAAATTTACAAGCTTCTATAGAAGAAAGCGCCATTCTTAAAGGATTGAACCTGGAAGTTAAACCCGGCGAAATTCACGCGATTATGGGTCCCAATGGCTCTGGTAAAAGTACATTAGCTTCCGTTCTTACCGGAAGGGATGAATACGAAGTAACAGAAGGCGAAGTTTTCTTTGAGAATCAGGATTTGCTACAAATGGAACCAGAGGATCGGGCAAGAGCCGGTCTTTTCCTCGCATTTCAATATCCGGTAGAAATTCCCGGTGTAACCATGACCAACTTCATGCGGCAATCCGTTAATGAGATCCGGAAAAGTCGTGGTCAGGAAGAAATGAAGTCCGCTGACTTTTTAAAGCTCATGCGGGAAAAAGCTAAGATGGTTGGTATCGATGAAAAGATGATGAAAAGGGCTGTTAATGAAGGTTTTTCCGGTGGAGAGAAAAAGCGGAATGAAATTCTGCAGATGGCATTGATGGAACCTAAACTTTCCATCATGGACGAAACCGATTCCGGTCTCGATATCGATGCGTTGAAAACCGTGGCCAATGGCGTTAATCAATTAAGCTCAAATGATAACGCTTTTGTTATCATTACCCACTACCAGCGCCTGCTAAACCATATAATTCCGGATCACGTACATGTGCTGTATGACGGAAAAGTAGTTAAATCCGGCGATAAAAACCTGGCTTACGAGCTTGAGGAAAAAGGCTATGACTGGTTGAAGACGGAAATTGACGAGCAAGAAGCCTGAGCTAAACTTACCTTTTTCGCCTAACCTTTAAACTGCTTTTTAACTATGAAAAGAAAGCCGGTCATTCGTGAGGATCTAAAAGAACAATGGGTATCAGAGTTTAACAACTTTGAAACCCAACTCAATGGTACCCGTGAAACGTTAAAACCTATTCGGGAAGAAGCCATCCAATACTTTGAGCAACTTGGTTTTCCACACGTTAAGATAGAAGATTGGAAATATACAAGCCTGAAGAATGTCCTAAAACCAGATTACTTCTTGGGACATCAGGTTGCTAAGCCAGACGTAGCGCAGGATACCATTAACCAAGCCAAGGTTTCGGATATTCACACCAATCTGGTCGTGTTAATCAACGGAAAGTTTTCTGAGGAACACTCAAAACTTATTGATGGAGAGGACCAGCTTTATGTTAGAAGCCTTAGAAAAGCGCAGGTAGAAGCGCCACAATTTGTAGAGCAGCACATCGGCAAGTACCTGGATTACAAGCAAGATGGCATCTCAGCGCTTAGCACGGCTTTTATAGACGATGGGGTTGTACTGCATGTGGGAAAAAACAAAGCACCGGAGTACCCCGTACAAATTATACATATCCAGGATGTTTCACAGCATAACCTTTTTATACAACCAAGAAACCTGTGGGTACTTGAGCAAAGTGCTGAGCTAAAGGTTATAGAAAACTTTCACTCGGTAGGTGATAACTACAGCTTTCTAAATTATACCACGGAAGGCCATGTTGGAGCTAATGCCCATCTAAAGCACTACAAGCTGCAGAATGATCAATTGAATGCTTACCAGGTTTCCCAAATAGAAATGGCTCAGGAGCAGGATAGTACGATCAGTAATTATACCACCACACTCGGGAATGGTTTCACGCGCAATAACACCAATTACCGGGTAAATGGGGAAAATTGCGAAACCAATCTTTACGGGCTTTACTTAACGGACGGTAAGCAGTTTGTTGATAACCATACCATTGTGGATCACAAGGTGCCGCGCTCTGAGAGCAATGAGCTCTATAAAGGCATCGTGGATGATCGATCGGTAAGTGTTTTTAATGGAAAGGTATTTGTGCGGCCCAAAGCACAACAAACCAACGCCTATCAATCCAACAGGAATATTTTATTAGATGATCAGGCAACGGTAAATGCTAAACCCCAGCTTGAAATTTGGGCGGATGATGTTAAGTGCAGTCACGGAGCTACTGCCGGTCAGTTGGATGAAAACCAGCTTTTCTACATGCGAGCAAGAGGATTGGAATATGATCAAGCCCAATCCTTACTGGTTTATGCGTTTGCAGCTGAGGTGATAGCTTATATCGACATTGAACCTGTAAAAGATTATATCAACGATTTAATTGCTAAGAAATTGAAAATCAGTTTTTGATGAGCAAGGCAGAGACGTTAGTGGAGCATGCAAAGGCTTTGAATGTGGAGCAATATCGGGCGGATTTTCCCATCCTTCAACAAGAGGTTAACGGGAAATCGTTAGCTTATCTGGACAATGCTGCTACAACCCAAAAGCCCCAGCAGGTTATTGACACGCTGAACTGGTATTACACAGCAATCAATAGCAATGTCCATCGCGGTATTCACACCTTAAGTCAGCAAGCAAGTGAACATTATGAGGCGGTCCGCGGTAAACTTCAGCACTTCTTTGGAGCGGCCCATAAAGAAGAAATGATCTTTGTCCGTGGCACTACTGAAGGGATTAACCTGGTGGCTCAAACACATGGCAAACAGCAGGTTGGGCCCGGAGATGAAGTGCTTATCACAGGTATGGAGCACCATTCCAATATCGTTCCCTGGCAAATGCTGTGTGAGGAGAAGGGTGCTACCCTGAAAGTTGCTGATGTAACCGAAGATGGCGACATTGACCTGGATGATTACCAGCAAAAGCTTAGCGATAAGACTAAAATGGTTGCCTTCATCCATGTATCCAATACCTTGGGTACGGTAAACCCAGCCAAGCAAATGATCCAAATGGCTCATAATGCTGGAGCCTCTGTTTTAGTGGATGGGGCTCAAGCACCCATGCACATGGCCGTAGATGTTCAAGAGCTGGGTTGTGATTTTTATGTCATGTCTGCCCATAAAATATTTGGCCCCACTGGTATAGGCGTTCTTTATGGAAAATATGACCTGCTGGATGCTATGCCTCCCTACCAAGGTGGAGGAGATATGATCGATACGGTCACTTTTGATGGTACCTCTTACAATGATGTCCCGTTAAAATTTGAAGCGGGTACGCCCAATATTGCGGATACCATAGCTTTCGGAAGAGCTGTGGAATATGTGCAATCCATTGGAAGAGATACCATCCAAGCTTATGAAAAAGAGCTTTTAGATTACGCTACGGTTGCTTTAAAATCTGTAGATGGGCTTAGGATTATTGGTCAATCCGAAGAAAAAGCAGCCGTCATTTCTTTTGTTTTTGATGATATACATCCGCAGGATGTAGGCATATTACTGGATCAGGAAGGTGTGGCAATTCGCACAGGTCATCACTGTACGCAGCCTTTGATGAGGCGTTATGACATTCCTGCAACTTCCAGAGCGTCTTTTGCATTTTATAATACAAAAGAAGAGGTGGATCAACTTGTAAAGGGTATCCATCAAGTTAAAAGCATATTTAGCTAATGGGCGGTGAAACCGAAGTTAAGCGATCTATCAATGAACTCCAGGATGAGATCATCGATGAATTTGAATTCCTGGATGATTGGACGGAGCGTTACAAGCACATCATCGATCAGGGCCGTGACCTTGATAAATTAGATGATCAGTACAAAACTGATGATTTGAAAATAAAGGGATGTCAATCAAATGTGTACCTGCATGCCTTTCAAGAGCAAGGGAGGGTATATTTTGAAGCTGAAAGTGATGCTATGATTGTGCAGGGATTGATTGCCATGCTAGTGAAAGTGCTCTCAGGCCAAAAGGCCGAAGCTATAGCACAGTCAAACCTTTATTTCATAGACCAAATCGGTATGAAGGAGCACTTGTCACCAACCCGCTCGAACGGCCTGAATGCTATGGTAAAGCAAATGAAATTGTACGCAGCTGCTTTTCAGCAAAGAAATGAACAATGAAAATAGTTTAGCCTATGGCTGAGGAAGAAAAAACAAACCAAGAGGCTCACAACACTCAAGAGGAAACGAATCAATCAACCGATGAGAGCCAAAATACATCCGACCAAAACGAACAGCAGTCTACCAATAAAGATAGCCCTATCAATGATGAGCAGCTAAAAGAAATGGCTGTCCAGGTGTTAAAGTCAGTTTATGACCCGGAAATACCAGTGGATATTTATGAACTAGGCCTCATCTACGAGGTCACGGTTTACCCGGTTAATAACCTTTATGTTAAAATGACTTTAACATCCCCTTCCTGTCCGGTTGCAGGGACCCTTCCATCGGAAGTGGAAACCAAGCTGGCAGGAATTAAAGGCGTCAATAATGTAGATTTAGAATTAACTTTTGAGCCTCCCTGGGATATGAGCAAAATGTCCGAGGAGGCTCGGCTAGAGCTCGGATTGATGTAAAAATCCTGTTTTATTCATTCACTTAAAATAAGATCACTATGTATCCAGAAGAATTAGTGACACCCATGCGCGATGAGCTTACTCAAGCGGGTTTTGAAGAACTTAAAACCCCTGAAGAAGTTGATAATAAGCTTCAAAATCAACAAGGCAAATTGTTGGTGGTTGTCAATTCTGTTTGCGGTTGCGCTGCGGGAAGTGCTCGCCCAGGCGTTATCCAGGCCTTAGACAATGATCATAAGCCTGATCAGATTGCCACTGTTTTTGCGGGTGTTGACAAAGAAGCCACCGATCAAGCCAGGAAATACATGTTGCCTTACCCACCTTCATCACCCTCGGTAGCCCTTTTTAAAGATGGAGAATTGGTTCACTTTATTGAAAGGCATCATATTGAAGGCAAACCCGCTGAGGTGATCGCTCAAAACCTTAAAGCAGCCTTCAACGAATTCTGTATTTAAGCCAATTTTTCCCTTTTAGCATAACAAGGGAATGGTTTCAATAAACCTTTTAGCACCTCAATTACAACTGTTTAGGGCAAGTAGTTTGATGGGTTGTAGCGGTAATAATTTAATGAGGATGCTTTGAGGATTTGATCCCATTCCCTTGTTTTATGTGGGTCAAAGCTTTTGAAATTTATTCAACCTTTGCAAGGTTTTAAGTGTTTTTCTAGTGCTTAAACAGGTGCTGTGTGTTACTATTAACTTTGCGCTCCCCTATTTTAAGCGTAAGTTTTCCATTAATTTTTAAAAGTTTTTATCCCTTATTCTAGAAAATAAAGATCATGGCTAAGTTTTATAACCTTCCGGTAAAACAAGTAAGAGAGGAAACCCCGGATGCTATCTCAATAGAATTTGAAGTTCCAGAGGAATACAAATCCATATTTCAATACCAATCCGGTCAGTACTTAACCTTAAAAACTACCGTAAACGGAGAAGAGTTACGAAGGCCTTATTCGCTTTGCTCTAGCCCTGTTGTGGATGATAATCCGAAAGTGACCAGTAAGCGGGTAGAAGATGGCCGGGTTTCCAATCATTTAAATGATCATCTTAAAAGCGGGGATACGCTTGAGGTTTTTCCCCCAATGGGAAAATTCACAGCAGATTTTGATTCCAATAACCAACGAACGTTTGTCATGCTTGGAGGGGGTTCTGGTATAACGCCCCTTTATTCTCTTCTTAAGACTGCGCTTAAGGAAGAGCCATACAGCATGGTTTTCCTTTTCTATGGAAATCAAGACCAGGAATCCATTATTTTTGATGAGGAGCTCAGACAATTGAAAGCAAACTATCAGGAGCGGTTTAAGCTTGTTAATGTGGTTCAAAATCCTCCTGAATCTTGGGCTGAGGAGACGGGACTTATGGATAAAAGCAAGGTGCTATCCCTACTTGACCAATATGCCATTAGCCCGCAGGATGATATTGAGTATTACATCTGTGGCCCACAGGGTATGATCGATCAGGCAAAAGCTGCCCTAAATGAGCGAGGCATTGAAGATGAACATGTACACATTGAGTACTTTTCAACGCCTATGAAGGATATTGAAGCGGCGATGGAAGAGGTTGATACGGCAGTGAGCGAAGGGGGAGAGGATTTTGAAGAAGCTGAGGTGACGGTAATTCTCGAGGGTGAAGAATTCACGGTTACGGTTAGTAAGCACGAAACCATACTGGATGCTTTAATTGAAGAGGATTATGATCCCCCTTATGCTTGCCAGATGGGTATATGTACTACTTGTATGGCTTACCTGCATGAGGGTAATGTTCAGATGTATGAGGATGAAGGTTTAAGTGATGCTGAAAAAGAAGAGGGTTATGTGCTTACATGTCAGTCCGCGCCCACTACTCCCAAGGTGAAGGTTGAGTACGAGTAGTACCGCTCCTTCAAAAAAGACTCTCAAAATAGTCATAAAAAAATTTATCAGCCAGGTGTGGGCCAAATACAGCTATTCCTGTCCCAACCGCGGTTATGGCGGCAAGCAATACGGCACCAGCTGATAAATCTTTGATATTGCCAGCCGGCTTTCGGTGAGTAGGGCTGGTATCATTTACGTGGTACTCAATAGCTGTATTGAATGCCTCCGCAGTCCAAACCAAGCCAATACTAAGAGCTAGGGCTGCCCAATCCATTGAGGTTAAAGGAAGGAGTAATCCAGCTATGATGACGGCAACGGTCAATCCCGCGTGTATTCTAGCATTTAATTCCGTTATTAACAGGAGTTTTATGCCTTTTAACGCGAAAATGATACGGTTAGCCAACTGGTTTAAGTGGTTCATGTTACAAGGTTCAAACGCGAAATCAAATATAGTATTAAGCCAAAATACCGCTAGTCCCCTACGGAAACTAGTACCTTTGTAAGGTTTTTGCTATAGGCCCATTTTATAAATGAAATAGGGTCCATTTTTTTGTTTAATAGTTAGGTGGGAAAAGCGCTGGGCTAAAGAACCACAGGATACAGTACGACTACTATGTCAGATTTTTCAGATAAAGACGCACAGGGAAAAGCTGTTGACACCGGTATCTTAGTAAAGGTTTATAACCTGATAAGGCCCTATCGTAAGCTTTTTTACTTAGCGATTGGCATTACATTTATAAATTCCTTTGTTGGTCCAGCCATTCCTTATGCCATTCGCTATACCATTGACGAGGAGATCCTAAAGCTGGATGGTGGGGGCCTTAAGCTAATGGCTGGTGTTATTCTAGGGCTACTACTTATCCAGGGAATTTTCACTTACTTACAAACCTACCTTACAAACTACCTGGGGCAAAACGCTATCAAGCATCTGCGTGAGCGGGTTTTTAACCATATCATGCATTTTAAATCAAAGGTTTTTGACAAAACCCCCATTGGAACCTTTATCACCAGAACCGTAACTGACGTGGAGCGGGTAGCGGATATTTTCTCTCAAGGGTTGATCAGTATTGTAGGAGATCTCCTGCAGCTTGTTATCATTTTAAGCATCATGTTTTATACCGATTGGGAGCTTACTTTGGTCATGCTGACCGTCTTCCCTTTTCTAATCGCAATCTCCTATGTTTTCAAAGAGAAGGTGAAGGTCGCTTTCCAGGATGTTCGTACGCAGGTTGCCCGGTTAAATGCCTTTTTACAAGAACACATCACAGGCATGGGCATCATCAAGATCTTCAACAAGGAAGATGAAGAAATGGTAAAATTTGACCGCATCAACCAAAAGCATAGAGACGCCAATATCCGCTCCGTGCTTTACTATGCCCTGTTTTTCCCAGCTATTGAGTTGTTCTCGGCTGCTGCCATTGCTTTGATCGTGTGGTATGGTACCAAAAATGTTCTAGCGGGGCAGGTTACGTTTGGGACGTTGGTGCTATTTATTATGTACATTAATATGATGTTTCGCCCGGTTAGGGCCATTGCCAATAATTTTAATGTGCTTCAGATGGGCATGGTAGCATCCTCAAGGATCTTCAAGGTACTAGAACACGAGGAATCTATTCCCAATACAGGAAAATTAAAGCCAAGTTCTGTAAAAGGCGATATTAAGTTTGAGCGTGTCGGGTTTGCCTATGAGGATGAAGAGTATGTGATAAGAGATGTTTCTTTTGATATTCAATCTGGGCAGAACATAGCCATTGTGGGATCTACAGGGGCCGGTAAAACCACCATTACCAATTTACTTACCCGGATGTATGATATAAACGAAGGAAGCATTAAGCTGGACGGAACCGACATCAGGAATTATGAGGTAGAGCACTTACGCGAGCAGATCTCCATTGTATTGCAAGACGTTTTTTTGTTTTCGGATACAATCGCCAATAATATTCGTCTCTACGAATCCAATGTAACCAAGGATCAGATGGAAGATGCAGCCCGAATGATCGGTGCTGATCGCTTCATCAATGCATTGCCCCAGGGGTTTGATACCCCTGTTCAGGAACGGGGCTCCTCTTTATCAGCTGGGCAGCGGCAGTTGATATCTTTTATTCGGGCTATAATCAAAGACCCGCGCATTCTCATTCTGGATGAAGCCACCTCTTCAGTGGATAATGAAACCGAAGAGTTGATCCAAGAGGCTACTGAGGCCTTACTTCGCGGGCGAACCTCAATTGTAATTGCCCACCGCCTGGCAACGGTCAAAAATGCTGATCAAATATTAGTGATGGAGAAAGGCCAAATTAAAGAACGGGGAACCCATCAGGAACTCATGGACATTGAGGACGGCCTTTACAGACAATTGATCAGGCTTCAATTCACTGAGCTGGCCGTTTAGGCTCACAGGATCCATTAAAGCGCTTTACTAGCGTAGTTGTCTAATATGATGGCCATTAGACAAAATTTCGGGAAATTCGATCTTTAATGAATGTTGGCATGTGGCAGCTACAGGCTGTTCAAAAAGTTATGGCTGAGGTTAGGGAGGTGGCTATTACAGTGCACCGTAACCCTGATGGTGATGCCTTAGGTTCAGCCTTAGGTTTCAAATTCTACCTCGAACAAAAAGGGTATAACGTTAAAGTAGTGACCCCTTCTGAATATGGTGATTTCCTTAAATGGTTACCCGGCAATGAAACAGTGATCAATTACGAAGCAGATGAAAAGGCCAGCCTGGATGCGCTGAAGCAGGCAGAGCTCTTGTTTTGCCTGGATTTTAATCAAACCAACCGGACAGAAGGGCTAGCGTCAACCATTGAGCAATCCAACAGCCACAAAGTGCTGATCGATCACCACTTGGAGCCGGAAGGTTTTGAGGATTATGCCCTTTGGGATCCGAAAGCAGCCGCCACCGCTGAGCTCATTTACACCGTTATTGATCAAATGAACGATCTATCTTTGATTGATAAAACCATCGGTACGTGCCTTTACACTGGCATCCTTACCGATTCAGGCTCCTTTCGGTTTTCTTCCACAACACCAAAACTACACACCATAGCAGCTCATTTATTGGAAGTTGGCGTTGAGCACGTCAAAATTCATGAGGCGATTTATGATAGCTTCACAGAAAACAGCCTCCGGTTTTTTGGCCATTGTTTTAACAACCGCTTACACCTGTTTCATTCTCATCGTACAGCTATTATAGAGGTGACAAAGGGGGATATGGAGGCCTTCGGCATTAGCAAACACCAGACAGATGGCTTGGTGAATTTTGCCCTCAGCCTCAATGAGGTGGTGTTTGCAGCAGTGGTTAAGCAGGGTGAGGGCTATTCTAAAATATCATTCCGTTCTAAAAGTGATTTTCCGGCTAATGAATTTGCCAGGCAATTTTTTGAAGGCGGTGGCCATCGGAATGCAGCCGGCGGGATAGCTTACTGTGACACTGCTACTACCATCAAACGGTTTTATGAACACCTTGCGGAATACAAAGCCTTATTAAGTCAATCATGAGGTTTTTTTGCTTTAATAGCCGATGGGCAATCTGGATTGGCCTTATGTGCTTGGTTTCCTGCAGCAATCCCGAAAAAAAGGATAAGAAGGGTACCAAAATTGATTCTACTGGTTCAAAGGCTTTGTCATTTCAGGAAACCCCTAATGGTCTTAAGTATCATTTCCATTCAAGCCACGATGGCCCCAGCCCGGATAGTGGGGACGTGGTAAGGCTCGAAATCCTGCTTGAAACGCCGGCTCGGGATTTGATGAATACGTTCGTGAAGCCGGAAGATTACTATGAGGAGGTTAAACCACCTGCTTTTAAAGGTGATATGGTGGAGATTCTGCCAGAAGTCAGTAAAGGTGACAGCCTAACCCTTAGAATGCCTGCCGCACAACTTTACAAAGGTCGGGTCCCTCCACAAATCGGGTACTACGATACCGTTTTTACGCGCCTGAAGGTGCTCCATTTTTTCAATGAAAATGAAGAATTGCTGAATTATATAGCCGATAAAAACTACAAGGTAGATACGTTAGAGAAAGGCTTGTATCAAGCCACGATGGAAAAGGGGACTGGTCACCGTATCGGGAAAGGTGATTCCGTAGTTTTGGATTTGGTAGGCTATCTTATGGATGGGCAGCCATTTCAGCGCACGAGGGATGGCAAGCCTATGACCTTTAACTACGGAGAAAAGGACCTTTTAAAAGGCCTGAAAATCGGGTTAAAAGGCCTGAAACCAGGGGCTCACGTTCGCTTATTTATGACTTCAGATTATGGATACGGGGAAAAAGGTGCAAGACCTTACATCATACCCTTCTCACCATTAATCTATGACCTGAAGGTGAAAAAAGTAATACCACCGCCTACCTGAATCAAACGGATTTATTTTTAGCAATTATTCTCTGAATAGCGCTATCCAGCCGTTTCCTTTAAACGAGCTTTAAACGCCATTTCAAAACTGGAAAAAGGAACAGGGCATTATCCGAATGCGCTTAGGAAACGGTATTATAGGGCGGCAGTGCTGGAAAGCGAGCCGTTGGTTTGACCGTTGGAGCCCTCCAGCCGCGATTTTTGCTTACCTTCAGGCTCAATGTATTGTTAAGCAGGCGTTAAAAAATACCGAATACAAAGTGTTATATTGTATATAAAAAATTAGAACATCGTTTTTTGGTTATCTACTATTTATGGGTATTTTGGAGATTTAAATAGCTTGAAAAAAAAGTTCAGTAGTGTCCGGTCTTAGTTAAGAGATTTTCAGCTGTTTATAAATTCAGTTATCTTTATTAGTAAGTTCTTGGCTCTTAAATAGCTGATTTAGAGGGACTTTCTCAAAAAGGCTGAAGCTTATAGATAAAACCTTAACCAAAACCTTTGGGCATGTTAAGTAACGAAAACCGGTAAGCCGGTAAGTGAGGAAGGGATGATACGGTTGCTAAGGTAAGACCGTTGGTTAAATCCTCAAAAAAGGATTCTTTCTATCTACAGGTACTAGCCTTTGATTGCCTAAGCCAAAAACCCTCTCACGTTACTCTATTTCCTTGAAATACTCCTGCACTTTCATGCGGTAATAGCCGCGAAGTTTCGGTGGCACGGTTTGCAGGAGTTCAATTTGGCGCTTACGTTTTTCTTTGTATTCCTCAAGTGCCGGCGGATTTTCCCGGAACAACTGCTCAGCCGTTTTTGACTTGCGTTTTTTATCCCGGCCCTGTTTGCGTTGAGCATCCTGAGCTTCCAGCATTTTCACGTTGATTTGTTGCTGTCGCTTCATTGTTTTGCCGGAGATGTTGTTGTTGATGATGTTCTGCTCCTGTTTTTCCATCAACTCCTCAGCCTTTTTAAGCGGGCTTTCACCATCTTTTTCCCCTTTCATATCCTTGTTTTTACGCATTTCGCGAAGCCGCTGTCGTATCTGCTGCTGAAGTTTTTGCAAGCGCGCAAGCTCTTTACTGCCGGATCCTTGTTTTTCTCCTTGCTTACCTTTTTTAAGCTCTCCCATCTTTTTTCCTAGTTTCTTCTGCATCTTACGGATTTCACTCATGCTCTTTCCAGTCTTTTTACCCATTTGCCCTGGCTTCGGATTTTGACACATTTGCCCGCCTTTCATTTGGGAAGCCATTTGCTGCTGCATTTTACTCATCAGTTCACTTAGCATTACCGCAAGGTTATTGGCAGCTGTCATAATGTACTGTTGAGAAGAGCGAATTTTTCCAATTTTTCGGTCGGAAATATAGCCCCTCACTTTTTTCATGTAATAATTAATGTCCGCTATTTCACGGTTTACTTTCGTTTTTATTTGCATCACCTTCTGGCTTAAAGCCTGCAGGCTATCCTCGATCATCTCTGTTTCCTCTTTCAGCCTCGTTTGTTTGCTGGCATTTTTCACGAATTGAGGATTATAGTTGTTTATTTTATCGAATTTTTTGATGAGGTTTTCCTGTTTTTTTGAAAAATGAATCAAGTTTTCGAGGATTTGACGGACCTTTTTATAGTTAAGTTGAATACTTTTTTTACTCATTTTCTTCATTTGCTGGCGCATCTTCTTAGC
The DNA here is from genome assembly GCA_964542585.1 of uncultured Sphingobacteriales bacterium. Lineage (GTDB taxonomy): Bacteria > Bacteroidota > Bacteroidia > CAILMK01 > CAYYUA01 > CAYYUA01. The sequence continues at coordinate 17,275 of CAZIUI010000005.1, forward strand.
CATCGACTTCATTTTTTCGCCAGCCTTTTGTTGCTTTTTGGAAGCCCCATCATTGTTTTGCTGCCTAAGCTTTTCCAGGCTTTCCTGCATTAGCTTCTGGGTTTCTTGGCTTTTCCTTTTAAGCTCCCGCATGTTCTCCTGCTTGTCTAGCTTTTGCTTAAGCTTTTCGATGTCTTGCAAGTCTTTTTTTACATCATCAAAATCCTTGTTCAGGGATTGCTGTTGTTCTTGAGGTGATTGTTGTTGCTTCCCGGCCTGTTGATCTTTCGATTGCAATTTTTGAGATTGCCTACCGTCATCTTTATTGTTTTGGTTTTTCTCCCTGGACTGCTCGGCAGCTTTTCCATCTTCTGTCCCCTTATCTTTTTGCCTGGAATCCTCAGCTTTGCTTTCCTGCGCAGGTTTCTGATCATCTTTAGCATCGGATGACGGGTCTGGCGTCTCTGATTTTTCCTCCGTTTCTGCTTTATCAGTTTTTTCGCTTAATGCTTTTTGTTTTTTGGAAAGCTTTTCTAAATCTTTAGAAGTGGCCTTCATTTTTTGCTCTAATGCTAGCTGCTTGTACAATTCCTGGGACCGTTCTAACTGACTTTGGGTATTTTCATTTTTCTTTCTAAGCTTTTCCATCTGTTTTTGGATAGCCTTTTTATCCCCTTTATCCAGCAGCTCCTCGAGTTCTTGCAGTTCTTTTTGTAGCTTCTTGGACATGCTTTTCTTCATGATCTCGTTCATTCGCTGATACTGCTCCTTCATTTCTTTGTCCAACTGTTGGTATTCATCCTGCTGTCGGAGGTTTTGGCGGTATTGGTCCTGGAGTTGATTGACCTGTTTCTTTAAGGAGCGATATTGTTCCAGAGTCTCTTTCACGAATTGTTTGTCTTCCCAGCTGAGCTGATCTTTGTTAAGCAGTTTTTGCCGAGCTTTTTTGAGCGCTTCCTGTAGTTTTTTCGCTTTTTTACTAGCCGTTTCTAATTCTTTTTGGACCTCCTTCTGGGTTTTCTCCATCTGTTTTTCCAGTTCATCCTCAGTAGGAGCATTGAGCGTAAATTGTTGACTGCGACTGGTTTTATGCCCATTTACAGCGTCATTGTCCCACACTTTAAAATAGTAAGTAATCTCGTCACCGGGCTTAATGTCCAATTTATTCAGGTTAAAGGAATGAAAGAATTGTTTAAGGCTTTGGCCTTGTTCAATTCCTAATTGCTGCGTATGCAATCCTTGGTTGGTCTTGGAGGTATCCGGACTTTTCGTGTATTTGTAATGAAAGGCTAGGGAACTTAGTCCATAATCATCCGATACCTCTCCGCTAAAAAATTGTCGCTTGCTGCTCAATGAATCTTGTTTACGTTCAACTCTTATTTTGGGATAAGCGTCAGGAATGACGGACACAAAATGTTGAGTCGAATCCGGACTCTTCATGTGTTTATTAGCCAACTTGACGCGATAAGGTTGGCTTTGGTAGAAGGTTTTAGCAAGGGAGAATTGATTCTTACCTGTTTGATCGGGATTTTGAACGGTATCTTGAAAGTTCATTGCTAATTGACTGGCATTTCGCGTTCGGAACTCCCATTTTACTGTGGTTCCTTCCGGCACATCTAAATCGCCAACATTTTTTCGGACTTTATCACGCTTATTGAGGTATTCAGGATAATCCAGCTTTACACGATAAGAGCGAAGACTAGGCTGCGGCAAAACATTGACCTTGTAAGTTTTGGAAAAGAATCCATTAGCTTCAAACTGCATTTGAAAATCCCTCCGCAGATTCCGAATGGTGTACCGGTGCTTGTTAACCTTCTTTTGACTCATCCGAAAACGGTTTTCTCCGATATGGACATACATCTTTTCGGGTAAGGTACGTCCTTTTGTTTTTACTGCTACCGTGTAAGCCTCTTCTTGTACAGCAGACAGGGAATCATTTAACAACTTGAAGTCAAAAGGAGCTTGCTCCTCGTAGTAGGTTCGGTGGTTGAGCAGGCGTTCCGTACTGTCAAGTACCATGCGAGGGCTGATAAAGGATATTATGAGCAATACGACCAATGGAGCTGCGGCATACTTAAGGTAGCGCTTTGTTTCCCTAAGGTTGATAGCCTGACTAAAAGGAACGGGTTTTAATGCTTCAATTCGTTGGTTAATGCTAGCCTCAATAAGCCTTTGATCAGCTTTTTGGTCTACCATATCATGGAGCTGGAGAGTGTTTAGCAACTTATCTTTTACTTCAGGAAAATGCTGCCCAATGGTTTTGGCCGCCTGACGGTGTGATAAGGACTGCCCTAATTTTAGTAACTTCATAAGGGGCAGCCCAACCCAATATATAAGGCCTACCGAATTAACAGCTAGGAAAGTGTAAAATAAGCCGGTACGAATACCCTGGCTGAAATGCCCATAGTACTCAATGACTGCAAAAGCTAAAACACTAGCTAGGAAAAGCGCAAGGAAGTAAATAGCCCCTCTAATAATCTGGTATTGATAATGCTTTCGAATGAACTCATCCAGTTTTTGAAGTAGTAACTGATAATTGCTCATGTCCTTCTATTATTTTCCGCTTGTTAGTTTTACAAACAACAAATAAGCCAACAAAACCACGGGGATTTTCATTTTGTAATTTCACAGATAATCGTTGTTTAATATTAAACAATTTAATAAGTCGTCACGATTATTTGTTTCGTATTACTAGGGAAATTAAGCGTTATAGAATGGTTAATTGTGTAAAGGTATTTATCTGCGCCATTGGTGTTTTGGTAGCTTTTCAGCACTGCACGTCTGACCAATCACCTCCTCCTAAAGCATCAGACCTGGACACGGTGAGAGATCCTTGCTCCAACACCAAGATGTTAAGTTTTAAACAAGATATTAAACCCATTTTTGAAAAAAACTGTGCTAAAAGCGGTTGCCATAAAAAAGTAGGCAATGCCAGCTATGCGTTTGTGGATTACCGCGGGATTAGTAATGGGGTACTAAATGGCCGCGTAATAGGAGCTATTAAACATAAGGACGGTTTTTACAATATGCCAGCCAACCGCTCCGAGCCATTACCTGATACAACGATTTGCAAAATTGAAAGATGGGCTGATTCCGGAGCCCCCAATAATTAGCTTCTTTAAATTTAAGGTATGATCCTAGGCGGTTTTAAATCAGTCCTTTTAGCGGTTTTGCTTGCTTTTATTGGGGTAAGTTTAAGCATGGCCTTCGCAGACCTTCAGGGTAAAGAGGCTTCGCCCACCTGGAATAAGAATACTACTGTTTCAACTGTTCTAAAAGCGTTAGGAGCTAAAAAGCGTCTGCACGGTATTGCTTCATTGGATTCTACGTTGGTAAAAAAGGGGCGGGAACTTATCAAAACGGGGACGACTGTTAAGCCCAATGGCCAAAAAACCAGCCGGATATCGAAATTTTACAATTGTACGGATTGTCACAATTTGCAACGGGAGGACCCCGATTTAAGTGACATAGATCCAGCATCAAGACTTGATTATGTCATCAAGCATGATCTTCCCTTTAACCAAGGCACAACGTTATACGGGGTTGTTAACAGAGCGTCATGGTACAACGGGGATTATGTAAAGAAATACGGAAAAGCTGCGCTGAAAGCTCGAGATACTTTAAGGAATGCGATACAGCTGTGCGCAACAGAATGCGCGCAAGGTCGGAAACTCGGCCAATGGGAGATGAAGGCTGTACTAAATTATTTATGGTCTATTCAACTAAAATTGGGAGACCTGGACCTTTCAAGCGGTATGATGGCCCAATTGAGGCAAAAGCGTGATAACAAGGGTAAGGCTAAGGGCACCATCAAAAAACTGAAAGCCCATTACTTTACCGCCTCCCCTGCCACTTTTTTGGAGGCTTTACCAGTATCAGAGCGGAAAATGGGGAAAGGAGGTAATCCTGAAAAAGGTAAAGCCATTTACAAACATAGCTGCCGCACATGCCATAAGGCTACCGGGCCTACGCGTTATACCCTGGATTATTCGGTGCTGACCTTTAATCAACTTCAGCGTCACTTTGACGATTATGCTAAAAAAAGTATTTATCAGGTGCTGCGGTATGGTACCTCACCTAAAAAAGGCTACCGCCCCTATATGCCCCATTACCCGAAAGAGCGAATGAGCCGTAAACAGGTGAACGACTTGGCAGCATATATTCGACAACAAGCTAGTGCTGATTTTCCCTAAACCATGATCTTGCTTATGCGTCATTTAGCCTTTTTAATATCAATAGTATCAGGATTTTTAATCCCAGACCTTCACGCACAGGAAGTCGAAGGTCAAAGCTCAGAAGTGGCGCCCTTTGCCACTTTTAAAACCACTAAGCTGGTCAACGCCCCAACATCCGAAACTCATTTGAAAGGGGATCTTAATTTTATAGTGAGCCATCGTTTTGGAGCCATTGCTACAGGGCGGGGTTTTCACACGCTTTTTGGTCTTGACAATGCAAGAGGCCTTCGAATAGGCTTGGAATACGGAATTACGGAAGATTGGGACATTGGGGGAAGCCGGAGTAAAGGACCGGGACCGCGGGAAGAGATCTATGAAGGTTTTACTAAGTACCGCTTAGTAAAGCAAAGCAATAAGGACGGTTTCCCGCTCTCCGTTACCTACTATGGATCTGCGGCATTAACGGGAATGAAATCCTCCTCTGTTGAGAGCTCACCCAATGCTTTTACGGATTTTAAGCAACGTTTTACTTACACGCACATGGCAATTATTAGCAGAAGGTTAGGGGATCGGCTTTCCCTGGCTTTGACGCCCACCTTCATTCACCGAAACCTGGTGGCTAATAGCGACCAAAATAACGTTTATGCGCTTGGTACATTAGGGACTATTAAAATCACAAAAACCTTAAGCGTTATTGGGGAATATTTTTATCACCTTCCAAGGAATCGCTCGTACTTGGACCAGCGTTTCCAAAATCCCTTGGGTATAGGTGTTGAGCTAGAAACCGGCGGGCATGTTTTTCAGCTAACTTTAAACAATTCGAAGGGCTTATCACCTTCTCAGTTTATTCCCTATAGCACAGCCAAATGGAGCAATGGGGCTTTCCGGTTTGGTTTTTCTATCAACCGGCTATTTCACTTGTAGTAGACAAAGGATATCACTTGTCACTCCTTTACAAGCTGCACCGGTTTCTCATCCCAGAGCTTTAGCAATATAAACCCGAACAGCATTCCACCTAAGTGCGCAAAATTGGCCACATTACTGGTTTTGTTAAAAAAGCCAAGGTAAAGCTGCAGAGCTATCAAAATAAACACAAAATACTTAGCCCTGATTGGAATAAGTAAGTAGAGGTAGACATACAAGTTTGGGAAAAGCAGCCCAAAAGCCATTAAAACTCCGTAAACAGCCCCAGAAGCGCCAACTGTTGGCATACCATTGTATAGGTCTTGATAGTCTTTAACGATCTCCTTCGATTGAGCTTTCAAGGATGCCTTATCCGGGCTGTTTTTCCATTTATTGTTAAGCGTTGTAACCCTTTGCTTAAAATCCCTGGGCAGAGCACCCATCTGATCACTTTTAAACGTTTTAAATTTCTGATAAGCAGGATCTTCAAGGTACTGCTGGGTGGCTTCTTGTAATTGGTTGATCTGAATAGTACGAACGCCATTGTGAAGCAGAGCAGCTCCCAAACCCGTTAAAAAAAAGTAGAATAGAAATTTGCGTCTTCCCCAAACATGCTCAAGGACTCCGCCGAACATCCACAAGACAAACATGTTCAGGAAAATGTGAAGGCCACTCCCATGCATGAATAAATGGGAGGCGAACTGGTAGTAATGAAAGTTCTCGGCTGTAGGGTGAAATAACCCTAAGTATTTAATGAGGCTGTAATCTAAAAGGCCTTTAGCCGTTATGGTGGCTATAAAAAAAAGGGCATTGGCAATTAATAAAAACCGGATGCCTGGTGGTACCATCGGCATGTTCCGGAGATTAGCCTTTCTGATTGCCTCTTCTTCCATTACAGGAATTTTATTGAGGCAAACAACGCCAATTCTTAATAATTTCTAAAAGATTACCTCTTTAAAGCTCAATTTTTCAGGGCTTAATCAGCGAATCAAATTAAAATGGCCTTCATCCATACCCACTTTACCTGTGTAGGAGCGGGCTTTAATTTGGTAGGCGTAAGTCCCTGCAGGTAAGGGTTCTCCTTTGTAGCGGCCATCCCAGCCTTCTTCAATGTCGCGACTGTGGAAAACCAATTCACCCCACCGGTTATAGACCTTAAAATGAATAAGCTCTTTCACGCCCCACCCTCTTACTTTAATGACCTCATTGATAGCATCACCATTAGGCGTGTAAGCTTCAGGAACAGCAATTTTAAACTTTTCATCAACCTTTATCGTCACCTTGTCTTGTTCTACAAAGCAACCTGCGGTATCCCTTACAGTGAAAGTATAGGTTTGCTCGCTGAATGGGCGAGTGAGCGGGTTTCTACATTTTTGGCATCGAAAACTATCAGTTGGTGACCATGAAAATGAGTCGATGGGGGTCTGAACCGAACTTTGTAACCGCACACTATCTCCTTTGATAATGGTTGTATCCGGGGTTGCCTGCGGTTTAGGTCTTGGTTGAACCCTAATCTCTATTGGATTGGAAGTATCGCGGCAGCCATTGCTATCCGTAACCCGAACCCTGTATGTGGTGGTCTGATCAGGCCCTGCCAAAGGATTCCTTTGCTGGGGAGCTGAAATCCCCTTTTCTGGATTCCATTGGTACTCAAAATCTGATTCAAAAGTAGCATCCAATTGGGCGCTTTCTCCTTCACAAATAAATGAGCTATCTCGAGCTTCCACCTTTGGTTTGGGGAAAACCGGAAACTGCTTACGGATAGAATCTTTACAACCGCGATAGTTGGTAGTGATCAGTTTCAGGTCATAAGTACGGACACTATCAAAAGTAAAATCGGGATTTTGTCCGGAATCAACCTCTCCGTTAGGAAGGAGCTGCCATTCATAAGCTTGTATGGTGCCTTTACTTTTGTTATCAAGGAGTACATCTTCGTAAATACAAAAGGAAGGCTTGGTAGGACTAAAAACAGCTTGATGGGTATCAACCGGAATAGTGTCTGGTAGATTCACCCCGTATTCACAAGCTTGATTATTAGACTTGCCATTATCGATTATAATGACCGGATTATAGGTCCCGCCTCTGGTGTAATCGTGCTTGACCGTGTCACCTACTGCGGTATTCCCGTCTCCAAAATCCCATTGTATTTCATCCACTCCTCTTTTGTCAAATGCCCGAAAACGATAGGTTAGAGGCTTACAACCGGAATCAGGTATCACATTATACCTGGCTGAAGGCCCATCCACTACAATGAGTTGTGAATCAGCATTAAGGCATCCAAAATCATTGGTTACGCGCAGGGTGGTTTCGAAAGTATCCACATTGGTGTAAGTATGCTGAGGTTCGGTAAGAACTGAAAAACCACCATCACCAAATTGCCATTCGTAATCAAGATTCTGGCCCTGGGTACTGTCTGAATACCTTGCCACAAATGGAGGACAAAACGCTGCCGTATCCGGAAGAGAAAATTCAGCGTTTGGACTACGCACTTCCAGGTAATTGTTTCTTACTAAGGTATCGCTGCATTGATTGGTGTCAGTGCCAATCAGGGTTACGTCATAGATGCCGTTTTTAGGATATTGTTTGTTTACGTTTTTTCCCTGAGCAGAGTCGCCATTGCCCAAAAACCACTTGTAATTCAGTGGTTGGTTACTACGCTGCGCCTCTAGTTTTACTTGTTCTCCCCGGCAGAGCTGAGTTTCAAAGGCCTGGAAGAATACATTCGGCGTGGTAACGCCAATATTCACCGTAGAAGTTTCTGTGCAACCGTACGCATCCGCTGTTTGAAGCTTTGCTTGGTAAACGCCACTTTGGGTGTAGGTATGGGTAGGGGTGTCCCCACGGAAAGCTGGGGAGTTGTCCCCGAAAACCCACTCTTTTTGCGTTAGCTGCGTATCAGTTTTTATCTCACTACTAAAATCAATAGTTGTTGGGACGCATGGATCTACCCTGTCAGTTTTAACTGTAACATCATGTTGATAAACCTCTACCCTTCGGAAGGCCGTATCGCGGCACAGGTTTCGATCCTGGACCCAAAGCCTGACTGCGAATGTATCAGATCGGGAATAGCTTTGCGGAGGTGGGGTAATTAAGCTCCCTTGGTAATTTGGAGGGAATGTCTTATTTAAAACATTGCCGTTTTTAAAATTCCAATAATAATTGCTACCAAAAACATGCTCTGAAGATGAGGCATCAAACTGTACATTCTGTAATGGGGGACAGCCTGCACTATCGGAAACCGTAAAGCTAGCCTTAATTTTTTCTACGAATACTGTTTTAAAAGTGGTGTCTTTACATTGCGTGCTGTCATTGCTCACAACCAGGCGAACAGTATAACGATTTTGGGTATCATAAAAGTGAGTAGGATTTTGAACCCGACTTGAGTCTCCATCTCCAAATTTCCATTGCCAGGTATCTGGCTTAATTGAATTGTCTGAAAAACTACGCTTTAAAGGGGTGTCGCAGGTGACAAATTGTTTTATTTGGGCTATGGGAGGATTGATAAAAAAGGAATCTGTTTCTGTAAATTTACCTGGGCATCCGTTAAAGAATCCTCTTCCCCTTAGCTGGAACCAGCCCGTATCATCGTATTGATACTCGGGATCTTCTTCCAAAGGTTTATAGGTGTCCTTGGTTCCATCCCCATAGAAAATTTCCGAGGAGTCCCCGAAGTTTGTCTGAGAATTAAATTCAATAATTTTTGAAGCGCAAAAAACATTGGTATCTACGGATAGGCTATAAGTGGGCGTGTCCCCTACGAAAAAACGTTGGGAAGCCGTATCAGTACAGCCTCCACTTGTTTTAAAAGTGTACGTTACTTCGTAATCGCCAGTGTCGGGAAACTGAAAAGAGGGAACTGTAGCGTTACTACTATCATTATTGGTGAAGCGCCACTTACGTTCTACGATATTCTCAAAGGGCGGTATAAAACTGGTATCAATAAAATCCCATTGCTGTGTTTTACAGCCTTTGTTTGTCGTAGGCGTGAAGGAAAATCCGGCTTTAGGCTCTCGGATTAGTATGCGTTTAATCTGTTTTTGTAGCTTACATCCAATGGGATTTTCTGCTTCAAAATTCACCTTGTAAACACCTGTATCTTTATACGTGTGTGCAGGGCTATCCAGGCTGCTTGAAGTTCCATCCCCAAATTGCCATTTTAGGTTACTAACATTACTTGTTTGGCTGGTAAAGTTTACTTTCAAAGGTGCCTTACAACTATTAAAAGTATCGGCATCTAACGTAGCGCTGATTTGTTGGACCCTAACCGTGTCTCTTGCGGTATCCCGGCAACTGCCAAACCCCGCTATGTAAGAAACGGGGTAAACGCCTTTACTCAGATACTCTTTTGTAGGGTTGGCGCTGGAGCTAGTGTTTCCGTCACCAAATTGCCATTGGTTAAAGGTGGGGGTTGGGGAAGACTGGTTGGTAAAGCGAAAGGTGGTTAAAGGATTGGTGCACCCTTTATTGCGGTTAAGACTAAAACTAGCATCAAGATCCTGGATGGTAACTAAACTTTGCTTGGTCAGGGTATCGGAACATCCACGGGCGTTAGTGACAACTAATTGAACTGTATAATTTCCCCTTTGCTGGTAGGCATGACTGGGATTAGGAATGGAATCAATGGTGCCATCGCCAAAATCCCATTTGAAGCTTAAGGGTCTTTGCCCGGAGGAATTATTGGAGAACTGAACGACAGCTGGTGTATCACATGACTTCACATTGCTGGCAGTAAAATCGGCATTCGGAACCCGGCTGGTCGCTATCAAATTTTGTTTGGTCTTAACATTCTGACACCCATTGGTGTCACGAGCTATTAGCGATACGGAAAAACTCCCCCTTTGCTGGTAAGTATGAGTGGGGTTGGCCTTATTTGAGGAGCCACCATCTCCAAAATCCCAAATGTATTTTTGGATAGGAGCATCGCCTAGTTGAATATTCGATTGGAAATTGACATTTAGCGGCAAGCAACCTTGCTTTGGGTTGGCTTGAAATCCTGATTGCGGGGGGGTGTAAACGCTTATAAAATCTTGTTTTGTTACGGTATCGCTCTGGCTTCCATTACTTACTACTAAGGTAACCGTATAAGTACCATTGGAAACATAGGTGGCATCTGGATTGGCTTTTGTTGAAGTATTGCCATTGCCAAATGACCAATTGTAATTGTTAATGTTACCCGAGGACTGGTTTTGAAAGCTAACCGATAGGGGTTTACAGCCTTCTTTGTTATTGACCGAAAAATCAGCCTGCAATTGACCATAAGCTTGAAAAGCCAAAAAAAATAGCAATCCAAGGCTTGAAGCCGTTTTTATAACTGATTGAAAAAAGCGCATCTCTTAATATGTTCTTAAGTTTTTAAATTACAGAACACCTCGTCCCAATATAATTAAGGTTAAATATGAGATAAAAACCAAAAATTTCCAAAAGTTTAAGAAAAATTTTTAGATTTATTGGTCTGCTCTTTAGATCACATTAATTTAGCAGTTGCAATCCCCAATGGATATTGAAAATGATATGATCTTAAAGCGTTTAATTCAACATTTATCTGCCAACCTTTTCAAAACCGTACTATTTCTTATACTAGGTAGTTTAAATGTTCAGGGCCAGGATCCTCATTTTACGCAGTTTTACATGAGTCCCCAAACCCTTAACCCTGCTATGGTTGGGGCTTTTAATGGTACCTTAAAAGCGGGTGCTATATACCGTAATCAATGGCAGAGCATCAGCCCCAATAATTTTCAAACATTTACCGGCTACGGTAGCAGAAAATTCCCCGTTGGAACTGATTATGTAACCATTGGCCTCATGGGAACCAATGATCAGTCTGGGCCTGCTAATTATGAATACACACAAGCGGTGTTATCAGGAGCTTATCATAAAAAATTGGGCAAGCATGTTTTGCGCGGAGGGCTCCAAGCTGGTTTGATCAATAATGCCATAGGTGATGCGACTTTTCCGGCTCAGTATGACAACGATATAGGCGGATTTGACCCTGATCTACCAACACAGGAGGGTCAGATTGCCAGCAACACATCTTATTTTGATTTTAATACTGGATTGGCTTGGCAGATTCAACTTGACGGTTGGCAATTCACGATAGGTCAGGGGATATACCATGTAAACCAACCCAATGCCTCGCTTATTCGTGGGGAGGAATGGGCCCTGGATCCAAGGGTGGTTAGTCATGCTCAAGCCAAGATCAGGTTAAGTGGTCAAACAGGTCTTGAACCAGCCCTTCAATTTCAGAAACAAGAAAAGGCAACGGAGTTGACAATAGGAAGTATGGTTCGTTTTGGCAATCTTGATAAGGCATTGGTCCTTAAAGCCGGAAGCTTCTACCGCAATAACATTACAGGTGAGCAAAGTCGGGATCTCAACAAAAATATTGACGCTATTTCCCTGAATGTGGGAGCTATTATAAAAAGTTTTGAAGTAGGAGTTGCTTATGATTTAAACCTTTCTGACCTTGAACAGGCCACCAGTTACCGGGGGGGCTTTGAGGTCGCATTAACTTACACCTACGGCTTTATCGAACAGCCGCAAAAGCAAACTGTACCTTGCTACCGTTATTAAAAGCTTTTTTAATGCAGTATGTCTCTATGCGTGGTTGGTTTTTTTGCATAGGTTTTTTGTTACCTGCGCTAAGCTTTGCCCAAGCCGCGAATTATGATGATCTCAACTTAAAGGAGCTTCGCAAAAAGGCCGAACAACAGCTACAACTTGGAGACTGGTATAGCGCTATTCATACTTATGAAGCCGCCTATAAAAAAGCCCAAAATGGGGATGCTTCGCCTGAAACTCAATACAAGCTAGCCGGAAAAGTGGCAAATCTTTACCGAAAAATCCGCCATTACGATCAAGCAGCCGATTACTACAAAACCTTAGCCATTCAGCGTTCTGGTGCTTACCCTAAGGCTTTTTACCGGATGGCTCTAATGGTTCAGCAACAAGGCCTTTACGACTCTGCACGTAAACTTTTAAAGCAAGTTAAAGCGCGTTACCAAGGCCCCGATGCTTATGCTGTAAAAAAACGAGTAGAGCAGGCATTAAAAGGAACCAAAAAAGCTTTAAAAAGAGGCATCTCATCGGATACAGCTGCGCTTACCCATTTGAAAACTTCCATCAATAGCCCGTATTCGGAATTTAGTCCCAAGCTTTTGAATGATACCACCCTGCTTTATGCTTCCCGAAAAGTTGACTCCCTTATTCGGATAAAGCGCGGAGGGAATATCCAAAAGCGCACCAGGTTTTACAAGGCTCATTTCAAGGAGGGGGAATGGCAGCATGAAGGACCCTGGGAAAAAGGGCCATCCCTTAAGGGAAACCTTGGTAATGGTGCATTTAGTCAGGACCGCAAACGATTTTACTTTACCAAATGCCAGTTTAGCAATGAGCAGCAACAGATGATCTGCAACCTTTACGAGGCTAGGCGAAAAGGAGAATCATGGTCTAAAGCCAGAAAGCTCCCCGCTCCCATTAACCTGAAAGGCGTAAGTAGCACACAGCCAACAACCGGTGTTATTAGTAAAGGGCAACAAAAAAAAGCGGTTTTAATTTTTGCCTCTGATCGTGACCGTGGCCGCGGGAAGATGGATATTTGGTACAGCACCTATAACCGTGAATCAGGAGATTATAGCCGTCCAAGGAATATGGGAAGGAAAGTTAATACCAAAGGTAATGAGGTCACGCCTTTTTACGATTCATCTGAATCAATCCTTTTCTTTAGTTCTGATAGCAGAGCCGGATATGGCGGGCTTGATGTTTATGCTGTTAAAGGAGAATTTGGCCGTTTCAGAGAAGATTCACGTCACTTGAAGGCACCGGTTAATTCACCGGCTGACGATCTTTATTATTGGAAAAAAGCGGGCAGGGCCGGGTTCATTGTTTCTAACAGACCCGGAGTAGAAACCCTGAAACATCCTACCTGTTGTGATGATCTTTTTGCAACTGAGCTCCCTACAAGGGATACCAGTAAAAAGGAATTGCTAGCCAAAAAATTTATTGGGGATGTCCTCAAAGAAAAGCGGTCTGAGTCAGATTCGCTTGAGGATCAGAAAAACAAAACAGTTGTGAACTTCTATAAATCAGATATAGCAACCGGTGGCCGTGAAAAAGTGGCTTCTGATACATTTGGTGATAAGGATAGTGGTCGGTTCAAGTTTCAAATACAAAGCGTAAAATCCAACAAACACATATATGCTACGGCTAATAGAAAAGGTTATGAAAAAGATACATCCGATATTTTTAAACAAAAGGAACTAAAGCGGGGTGTAAGGCATGCGCGTCTATTCCTGCGGCATACGCAGGAAAAAACTAAGGAGCAAAAACAGGAGATTACTGCCCAAGCTGAAAAAGAAGTTACTAAGCGGAAAAGTGACGAAAAAATTGCTCAGGAAAAAACCAGGATTGACACAAACCAAAGAAGGCAAAAGGAAACAAAAGAGGAAGAAAGGGATTCCGTGAAGCAGCAGATAGAAAAAGAAAAACAGGCTATAGCAAGGAAAAGCAAGGAAGAGGATAAACAGCCAAGTAAAAAGCCAAAAAAAGGCGGGAGGAAAAAAGAACAACAAACAAATGATAAAATACCGGAACCTCGGAATGAGCCGGTTGTAATCGAGAATATTAATTATGGTTTTGATCAAGCTAAATTGGACCAACAAGCCAGAAATGCCATTGACACTACCGTTTTGGAGCTCATGCAGGGAAACCCCGATTTAAGGGTTCAAATTCGTTCTCATACGGATGCTGCAGGATCGGATGAATACAACCTTGAGCTATCAAAACGTAGGGCCCAAAGGGTTGTAGATTACTTAGTGGAGAAAGGCATTGATCGCGATCGATTAGTGCCAAAAGGATTCGGGGAGCGCCGCTTCATTGCTCCTAACTTTAGCTTAGATGGCACAGATAACCCAGAAGGACGCCGAAAGAACAGGCGAACAGAATTTAAGATCCTGAATAAGTAGCTCATTAAATGGGCTAAAGGTTTTATTTATTCCGCTTCAGCAATACCCGCTTACTGTGTTTTACACTGCGGTAGTAAAACAGTGCTTTGAGGTATGTCTCTTGTTCAGGTCTTAGTTGTTGGTTTGCTTTTTGACCTTTTATGCTTTGTTCATAAATATGAAAAAGGCTTACAGCAGCGGCCACAGAAATGTTGAGGCTTTCCGTAAAACCACTCATAGGGATATAACACCATTGATCTGCTTCATTTAACAGCGTGGAAGAGACCCCTTCAGCTTCATTACCCCACGCAATAGCTGTTGCCTGAGTAAAGTCCAGATCCGTAATCGGGACGGCCTTATCATCCACAGTGCTTACAACAAGCCTGTAACCCTGCTTCTTCAGGAAATGCGAACAGGATAAGGGATCAGTCCAACGCCATAAGCTCAACCACTTTTCTGCTCCGTTGCTTATTCTTTCAGATTGTTTGAATTTTTGGCCGTTATTAATGACATGAAAAGGTTGAAAGCCTAATCCTTCAGCCGTGCGCATCACCGCACTTACATTGCCGGTATTCGCAAGCCCTTCTATAACCGGTGCTACATGAAAAGTCCGGTTAGCAATAATGTCGGCAATCCGGGTTTTGCGAGCGGTAGTCAGAAAGCTATCCAGCTGCTCGATCACTTCCTTACAGCCAAATGAACAATTTTCAACTTCAATCTGATCAAAACGTGAGGTGAGCCTCGGTGCATGGTTCTGTTTTAGCATTTTCTTTATGGTTTGTTCAGGCAACGATTGTTGATGAGCTGGCATGACAATTGGGACAACCTGATTAGTAACCAAAATTTATAAGCAACTTAAAACCCTTGAATGGCGGTTTTTAGCTTAAACAATTTTGTAACTTTGAACTGTATTTTACAAAATTAAACCTATTTCTTTATGGAACGAGATGATGCCCTTTTTAACATCATTGACAAAGAACACCAACGGCAACTAACGGGTGTTGAGCTTATAGCTTCAGAAAATTTTGCGAGTACGCAGGTGATGGAAGCTACAGGCTCTGTATTGACCAATAAATACGCTGAAGGCTTACCGGGTAAGCGGTATTATGGCGGTTGCGAATTCGTTGATGAAATTGAAAATTTAGCGATTGATAGGGCTAAGAACCTGTTTAATGCTGAATGGGTAAATGTCCAGCCGCATTCAGGGGCTCAAGCTAACGCCGCAGTGATGCTTGGGCTTTTAAAGCCGGGGGATAAAATTTTAGGGTTCAGTTTAGCCCATGGTGGTCACTTAACCCATGGCTCACCGGTAAATTTCTCTGGAAAGCAATATGAAGCCCATTTTTACGGGGTAGATGAGGAAACCGGCTATATTGACTATGAACAAATGGAGCAGAAAGCCTACAATGAACGTCCTAAGCTTATCATCGCCGGAGGATCAGCCTATCCAAGGGACTGGGACTATGACCGGTTCCGTAAGATAGCTGACGAGATAGGCGCGCTTTTCCTGGTAGATATGGCTCATACAGCCGGCATTGTAGCTAAAGGCTATTTGAAAAATCCCTTGGAGTACGCTCACGTAGTTACCACCACCACCCATAAGACGCTTCGTTCATCTAGAGGTGGATTGATCATGATGGGCAAGGACTTCCCAAATTTCATGGGTATTACTACAGGTAAAGGCAAACGTAAGCGCATGTCAACAATTTTAGATTCTTCAGTATTTCCGGGCACTCAAGGAGGCCCGCTTGAGCATGCGATTGCTGGAAAGGCTGTGGGTTTTGGAGAAGCGTTGACCGATGATTTTGACCAATACATCAATCAAGTGGTCAAAAACGCTAAAAAAGCTGCTAAAACATTCCAGGACAAAGGCTACAAAGTAAGCACGCAAGGGACAGATAATCACATCACCCTTATCGATTTGCGGCCCAAGAATATCACTGGCAAAACGGCTGAAGAAGCTCTTGAAAAAGCAGGTATTACCATCAATAAAAATATGGTGCCCAATGATGATCAGCCAGCTCTGGTCACTTCCGGGATGCGAATTGGCACGTCAGCTATAACGACACGAGGAATGAAGGAAAGTGACGTAGAGCAAATCGTGGAATTTATCGATGCTGTGATTGAAAAGCATGATGATGATTCCTTTATCCAATCCACCAGGGATGAGGTCGCAAAATTCTGCAAGAAGTTCCCCTTATTTGCTAATGAGCCCGAAATGGTTACTGGATAACAACGCTTAGCGTTAGTACGTCATACCCCATTTAGTAAAAGCCTAGTCCTTAAGGACTGGGCTTTTTTTGCTGTGTACTACTTGCCTGAAAAGGGGTCTCCCTGACTTCTTTATTTTTACTGAAACACCCACAGTCATTTTGGTTTTTAAACATCCCGCAACCAGACAGGATTGCTAGGAAACTTAGGATGCAAAATGTCCGCATAATGCTTTGAATTTTATAAGCCATAAGTACACACTTTTAACAGCTTTTAGTGCAAAGTTATGAGAATGAAGTTACTAACTGTCATTGCCAAAAACAAAATATAGGCATAAAATTGCAAATCTCCTTTTAAGCGGATTTATGTGGGATAAAATTAAAGCCAGGCTTACCCTTTTCCTCAAGGGCATGACCATGGGAGCAGCGGATGTAGTTCCAGGGGTTTCCGGTGGTACCATGGCCTTCATTACCAAAATTTATGAAGAATTAGTCACAGCCATTAATAACATTGACTTAAAAGCCCTTCGAATGCTTTCAAGGGGTCAGTTTAAAGCTTTTTTTGAGCGAATTAATGGCGGTTTTTTGTTGACATTGTTAGTAGGCGTTTTAACGGCTGTTTTTACCTTGGCTAAATTGGTATTGTTTTTACTTAATACCCATCCCATTTTGGTTTGGTCCTTTTTCATGGGGTTGATAACGGCTTCGGCTTGGGTTGTTTCGCAGCAGGTTAAAAATTGGAATCCTGGTGTTATGGTAGCCATTTTATTTGGTACCATTGTAGCTTACTTAGTTACTGAGACTGGCATTATTGAAACACCCGATGAAAAAGGCTACGTATTTATTGCTGGATTAATATCAATTATGGCCATGATATTACCAGGTATTTCGGGCTCTTTTTTGTTAGTGGTGATGAACAAATACAAACTTATTATTTCAGCAATGTCTTCTGTGGCTGAAGGCTTAAAAGATAGCTTTATCCACCTAATCCGGGGACAGTGGGCCCAAATTGCACCTGCTTTTAGCCAGGTTGAATGGCTCACGCTTGTATTCTTTTATACAGGTACGTTAACGGGTCTGCTAACCTTTGCCAAGTTGCTTAAATGGCTCTTTGACCGGTACCATGATTTAACGGTGGCCACGCTAACGGGTTTTCTGTTGGGATCCCTCAATAAAGTATGGCCTTGGAAGCAAACATTGTCTTATTACAAGGATCGGCATGGTGAGCGTAAGCCTCTGGACCAGGAAAATATATTGCCACAAAGTTTTGATGCCGATGTTTTCATGGCTTTGGGACTTAGTATTGCGGGATTTATTTTGGTATTAATAATTGAAAAATCTTCTGCTAAGGCTAAAAACCCAACCTGATGCGGCTATTCGGGCTTATAGGATATCCATTGGAGCACACGTTTTCTCCTTCTTACTTTGCAAAAAAATTCGAGAAAGAAGGTATCGGTGACTGTGATTACAAAGCTTTTCCCTTGGCTGCATTGGATGAACTCAATAGCCTGTTAGGAAAATATCCAGAGCTCGAGGGCTTGAATGTCACTAAGCCTTACAAAGAGATGGTGCTTAATTACCTAAACTCAGTCGAGGGAAAGGCTTACAATATCGGGGCGGTCAATACGATAAAGATCAAATTTCTAGGAAATGGCCACTATCTAAAAGGTTTTAATACGGATATTGCGGGTTTTCAGCAAAGCATTCGGCCCTTTTTGAGTAAGGAACATAAGCATGCCCTTATATTGGGCAGTGGAGGTGCTAGTAAAGCTGTGCAGTTTGTCCTGGAAGAGCTTGGAATTACCTATAAGCTTATCTCACGCAATCCTGGCGAGAACCGTATCACCTACGAGGAATTAACAGAAAGTCAGGTAAGGGATAGCAAGTTTATCATCAATACAACACCAATAGGAACGCACCCTAGAACAAATGAGATTGCGCCCATTCCTTTCGATGCTATTGGAACAGGGCACTTTTTTTACGACTTGGTGTACAATCCGCCGGAAACATTAATGATGGAAAAAGCCAGAAATCGCGGGGCAAAAGTGAAGAATGGTCATCAAATGCTTGAACTTCAAGCTGAGGAAAGTTGGCGGATATGGAATGACGCCTCGGTTTAAATAAAGCTACGGTCAAAATGCGAGGGCCATGTTAAAGCTTACATCTCCGCCATTTCCCCATCGTTTATCAATAAGGGCTAGCATGTTATTACTACCTATGCCAAGTTTGAAGGGACCTAACTGGGTTGAAATATACGGCCCGGCTGCAAGTTGGGAATAGCCACCAAATGAAATGTTACCTCCTGCATTGAGGTTATTATCCAGGTTATAAGTATACCCGAAGGATAAAAAGGATTGTTCAGTGGCACGCAAATGATTCTGGAAACCTTGCTGATAATGTAAAAATATGTGATGCTTGTAAAAAGTGTCATTGTTATGCATATCTTCATCAATGCGCAAGTGCGTTTGTAAAATAGCCCTGGTCCCCAGGGGCATGGTATAGGATTCTTCTGTTTCTTGGAAATTAATGATATCCTCCACTGAGTCGGCTTTGCTGGTTAATTCTTTACCGGCATCATCCGGACGCCCAATGGCAAGTTCTACACCTGTAAATTCATAGGGGCCTTGGCGCTTAAAATTATCCGTTTCTTCAGTAAACTCGACCTGTCCAAGATCTGCAACCGATCCCATGAAGCTTATCTGGTCATTGACCTTCACATTCACGCCTAGATCTAATCCAAAACCAGTTCCTGTACTGGCTATGTCTACTGGCACGTCTGATACCTCTGCGTCACTGTCAGGGACAGACGCATTGGCTTCAAGATTGGTCTGTAATTGAAGAGAGCGGGCGTCAGGACTCGTATATAGGCTTAATCCACCATTCTCGGTGTAGGCGCTGCCTATGCCTTCAAGGTATTGAGCTTTAATCCCAGCCCGGATATCAAGGCCTGCTCCTTTCAGTTCAAACGGAGCTGCAAGCCCTAAGGTGTAAGTACGGACCGGAAGGGCATTGATGCTTATTTCTCCAAGGGTGATATTCTGGTCAACATATTGCTTATTACCATTCCAGGCAAAGCTTACAAGCGTCCGGTTTAGCTGAAGGTTACCGGCAACCTCCGCTCCTGCGGATAAAGAAAAGGTAAAAAGCTCCTTGTTTTGATCATTCCTGATTTTGACGCCAACTTTAATAGGCCTGACGGTAGCCCCAAATGAAAATAGGGTTTCTTGTTCAAATTCTGATATGAGATTGTTAACATCCTCATCGGTCAATACATCCGTGGTAAGCTTATCATTCATGGTTTCTACACTAATGGCGTTATTGCTGAACCATGCATAAGTATTAGCCAAACCAACTTCTACATCTTTAAAGCCTTGGCCAAGCAAAGCAGGTTGGTTATTAGCAGCAACAGATTGAAAATGTTGATTAAAGTTAACGCCAGAATTAACTTGTGCCTTTCCGCTGTTTGGCATTATAAAAAGCATACCAAGCACTGGCACTAATAGTAGTGATTGGCGGAAGGAAGGAAATAGTAGCGTAGGATGTATCATTCTACAAAGATTTTTGCATCAGTGCCAACTAATAGACGTAACGTTGATTCATTTTCAATTTCAATAACAGCATTGTTAATGGGATTACCCTGAAAATCTTTGGTTAGACTTACAGCTCTGAAATCTGAGGCAATGCGGTCAGCGTTCTTTAAAGCTGAAAGCTGCCTTCGTGTTATTTGAACAGTATCAACAACCCGCGTTGTATCCCCAATAACGCGGCCTTGAGCGTTAACTGGTGCCCCAGCTAATTCAATTTTTTCCGTTAGGAAAGAATCAATTACAACTCCGTTTTTATCATCTATAAAATTGAGGTTTAATCTGAAGTTTATCGGGTAAAGGTTGTTTAAAGATATGTAGACTTCGCCCGCCACCGATGAATCCGGATTAGATGATCTGCTGTAGGAAACATTTGAAGTGTCCTTTATGCGGTAGGATTTGCCTTTTGAAACGATAAGCTCATCAATATCCAAAAATACTAGCTCAAATTCAAAAAACCCCTCAGTAGAATTGTCAAAGGTGACAGGTCCATCGCTGCCACTAGTTGTAAAATTTTCAAGGTAAAAATCAATATTGTTTTCTACCTCTATGTCAGTTAATGTTTCATTGATGGAAATATTTTCACCTGGGCCAACGTCTTCCTGTAAAACTTCTTTGTAAATTAAACTGTCATTACTTTCATTTCTAAAAACCAATTCAGTACCAGCGCCAATGGGAACGGGTAAAGTGTTTTCTATCCTTGTTTCGAAAATTAAGGTATCAGCCCTTACCAATTCAAAAATGTCGGTAATATTTAAGGGATATGGACCAACTGATTGATTCAGGTTAACCGGTGATACGTTGACAGTGCCTTGCCAATTGTTTCGGATATCCAATGGGTCTACATCTTGTGTAAGAATAATATCTTCTAACTGGGATATATCCTCAATGTCAATGCGCGTGTCAACGATAGGGCCAAAGTATTGAGGCTCATAGTTAGGCGTTTCATCGGGCGTATCACACCCTGATACTAAACCACTGAGAATACCCGCAATAGCTACTAGCAACGAAAGCTGCTTAATTTTAAGCCAGTCATATTTCATAACAATCGCTTTACTTTACAGACGTTATTTATCCTCTAAAATTTCACTAAATCATAAGCTTATTTAGCAAAAATAGGAATTTATTATTTATACCAAACTCAAGAACCCATAAAGTAATTGTCAGATAACCTGATGGTTGGAGGATACTTAAGGATATTTGATTGTAAATAAAATTGGTTTTTTAGATAAAAACTTCCTGATATAAGCCTATAGGATCAATTACATTCAAAAAGCCTTAAGTTAGGCTTTTAGCAGAAGATTTACAGGTTTTATCTTAGCCTGTCTGCCGACCGAACAAGGCGTTGATCGCGCATTATAAACAAGTTAGCTACAAAAAAACACGCAACACTGATGATGGGTAGAAAAATACCGGTTTGGTAGGTAGAATTGATAGCAGAATGCTGGAAATACTCTTGGGTAAGGTCATCTGTATAAAGAAATACCAGAACTAAAAGTGTGGTTTCCAAAAGCATGGCAAAACGGGAAATACGAAGTTGCAGCTTACGATGCTTGAAAAGCAAAATAGCCGCCAAGGCTGAGATAGATGCCAGGCTATAAAGTGCAAGGATCCAGGTGTTGGTTTCCGATTGGTGTTGCTGTTCTTCAGACGAATGATACACTACATGCGTGATGTTCATCCGCAGCTCCTCTACCACTTGTTTATCATCATCCCTCGCCTCTGCTTTCCAAAAGTCAAAATTGAACATTAGGCCATTGGCTACTAGAGCTAGCACCAAAAAAAGAGTCTGCCAACGCTGGATCATGCTTAACAATTTTGGAACAGGGCAAAGGAATGGAATTTCATTCGCCTATCGAAGTATTTTGTGAAAAGTGTAATGGTATCCCCTTTCAGCCTTTCGTAGATTTGACCAATTCATTATTCACCAAATAGCTAAAACCATGAATGAAGCTTATGTTATAGATGCCTTACGAACACCGGTAGGCCGTTACGGAGGCTCCCTAAGCCCGGTACGCCCAGACGATATGGCGGCACACGTTATTACTAAAATTCTTGAGCGGAATTCAAGTCTTCCATCTGAAGCCATTGAGGACGTTATCTTTGGTGCTGCTAATCAAGCAGGTGAAGATAACCGTAATGTAGGGCGTATGGCGGCTCTCTTAGCGCACCTGCCTGAACAAGTAGCGGGGGTTACGGTCAATCGCCTGTGCGCCAGTAGTTTACAATCTATCATGGATGCTTCAAGAGCCCTTAAGCTAAATGACGGTAATTTATACCTTGCCGGCGGAGTAGAGAGTATGAGTCGTGCGCCATTTGTCGTAGGAAAAGCCGAAAGGGGTTTTGACCGGAAAATAGAAATGGAAGATACCACCATTGGATGGCGTTTTATCAACCCCGAATTAGCTAAGCGCTATTATCCTTACTCTATGGGCGGAACGGCTGAAAATGTTGCCGAACGTTACCAAATAACTCGCGAAGAACAGGACCAATTTGCGCACAACACCCAGCAGAAATACCAGGACGCTCATGATGCCGGTAAATTTCAGGATGAAATAGTGCCGGTCTCTATTCCCCAGCGTAAAGCTGACCCCTTGGTGGTTGAAAAAGATGAGCATCCCAGATTAGCTTCTCTTGAAAAGCTAGCAACGCTTCCTCCTGCATTTAAAGAAGGGGGCAGTGTCACAGCCGGAAATGCCTCTGGTGTGAATGATGGTGCTGCTGTAACCCTTGTCGCTAATGAGGAAACCGTAAACCAATATGACCTCAAACCCATGGCTAAAGTGGTAAGCATGGCAATAGCAGGTGTTGAGCCTGCTTACATGGGGCTAGGTCCTATTCCTGCTACGAGGAAAGCCCTTGAAAGGGCCGGAATATCCTTAGGTGATATTGATTTGATTGAACTCAACGAGGCTTTTGCGGCGCAATCTATAGCATGCATTCGGGAGTTGGGCATTAATTCAGAAATCCTGAATATTAATGGTGGCGCCATTGCTTTAGGCCATCCGCTAGGTTGCAGCGGGGCCCGTATCAGCACCACATTGCTTCACGAGATGCAGAAACGGGACAACATTCGCTACGGGCTGGCTACAATGTGCGTTGGTGTAGGGCAAGGTGCAGCTGTGATTTATGAGAAAGTTTGATGTAGTGAAATCCATACAGTTTCAGGTTAAAGGTGTCTTTTTTTATCTTCGTGAAGCTGTTAATAAAAATATACAATAAGCCTTTATCTTATGACCAAAATCCTCATAGTAGATGACGAGGAAATGATCCGCGAAACCCTGAAGGATATCATCGTCAACGAAGGTTACAATGTTGAAGAAGCCAAAGAAGGGCAGGAAGCGGTCAACTTAGTGAAGAAAAACCCTTTTGATTGCGTTCTGCTGGACATCAAAATGCCAAAGATGGATGGCATGGAGGTGCTGGGCCATATAAAAGAAATGGCTCCGGAAACCCCGGTTGTGATGATCACGGGTCATGGCGATGAGGAAAGTGCGTTTGAGGCCGCTAGAAAAGGCGCCTATGATTTCATTACCAAGCCACCGGATCTTAACCGTTTGTTAGTAACGGTACGTAACGCACTGGACCGCGCAAATCTGGTTACTGAGCGCAATGCCCTTAAACAACAGGTCTCCAAAACGCGTGAGATCATAGGAGAATCAGATGCCATCAACCGGATCAAAGAGACCATTGAAAAAGTGGCTCCGACTGATGCCAGGGTCCTTATTACCGGTTCTAATGGGACTGGTAAGGAATTGGTGGCCCGATGGCTCCACGAAAAAAGTAATCGGAATGATGGTAACTTGGTAGAGGTCAATTGTGCAGCTATCCCCTCTGAATTGATCGAGAGTGAATTATTTGGCCACGAAAAAGGGTCATTCACATCGGCTGTTAAAAGGCATATAGGTAAGTTTGAGCAAGCTGACGGTGGAACCCTTTTCCTTGATGAAATCGGGGATATGAGTTTATCAGCTCAGTCAAAAGTGTTAAGGACGCTTGAAGAACATAAGATCTATCGCGTAGGGGGTGATAAAGCAGTGAATGTCGATGTACGGGTAATAGCAGCCACCAATAAAGATCTTGAAAAAGAAATTGAGGCTGGCAATTTCCGTCAGGACCTTTACCATCGGTTAAGCGTTATTGTTATTCGGGTTCCCACGCTCAATGAACGCCCGGAAGACATCGAAGTACTGGCCAGGCATTTCATGGATGAGCTATGTAATGCGTATGGTATGGAAGTAAAAACGTTTAGTGAGGGAGCTCTTGAAACCCTGAAAACTGTCAACTGGAAGGGTAATATTCGGGAGCTACGCAATGTGATTGAACGGCTTGTGATCCTTACATCTGGCGAAATTACCAGAGAAGATGTGATGACCTATGCCAATCCAGAAAAAGAGTCAGCCGGCCAGGCGCAGGCTCTACTTCATTTTGATTTGAGCGAGTACAACCGCCTGCAGGATTTTAAAAGTAAAGCGGAAAAAAGCTTCATAGAGGAGAAACTTAATCTCTATGACTGGAACGTCAGTAAAACGGCTGAGCATATAGGCATCCAAAGGAGTCACCTCTACAATAAAATGGATCAGTACGGCATCAAGAAAGAAAAAGTAAGCGGAACAGCTTAGCTAATACCGATTAAGCCTGGGATTGTCACTGCTTTGTCCTAGCCATTCAATTTTGAAGAGGTCATTCCTTCGATCTTTGCTGTTGGTGACACTACCGTTGGTTCGCAACTCCTTTAGCAGGTCAAGGTCCAGATCGGCCACTAAGGTCATCTCTGTATTCGGAGTTGCTTCCGCTATGACCCCATCGTGAGGAAAAGCAAAATCGGAAGGTGAAAAGACTCCTGCCTGCGAATATTGAATGTCCATATTTTCTACGCGGGGCAGGTTACCAACGCTACCGGAAATGGCCACATAACATTCATTCTCGATAGCCCTCGCCTGGGCGCATCGCCGTACCCTTAAATAGGCATTTTTAGTATCAGTCCAATAAGGCACAAAAAGGATATTAAGGCCATTTTCCGCTAGTAGGCGTGACAGCTCCGGGAATTCCGCATCATAGCAAATCAGGATACCGATCTTGCCTACGTCAGTGTCAAAAGTTCTTAACTCTTTTCCGCCCTGCACTCCCCAATAGGAGCTTTCATCCGGCGTGATATGCAGCTTGTATTGCTGATCATAGGTGCCATCGCGCATGCAGAGGTAAGATATGTTGTACAAGCGATCGTTGTTATAAACGGGCATGCTACCACTCACAATGTTGATGTTATAAGATACGGCCATGTGAAGCATCTGCTCCCGCAAGGGTTCGGTGTATTGTGCCAAAGATCGAATGGCATCCGATGGCGATTCTTCATTGAACTGCGTCATCAAAGGCCCATTGAAGAATTCGGGAAATAGAACAAAATCAGCCTGATATCCTGCTAAGGTGCTCACAAAGTACTCTACCTGCTGCAACAAATCATCAAATGAGCTTACACTGCGCATTTGCCACTGCACTACACCTAAACGAACAACAGGCTTTTGACGGCCTATAAGCTGCTCTTGCTCTTCGTAGTAAATGTTGATCCATTCCAACAATGTGGCATAAGATTTTGAATCCCTGTCATCAGGTAGGTAGTTAGTGATAACTTTTCTTACGTGGAAATCATTGCTGAGCTGGAAACTAAGGATGGGATCAAATACCTCTTTGCGCTTAATGAGATCAATGTATTTTTGGGGCGACATATCATCGCTGTAGTGCTTGTAATTGGGAATGCGGCCACCTGTTACTATTGCCCGAAGATTGAGGTTTTCACATAATTCTTTCCGGGCGTCATAAAGCCTCCGTCCCAGTCTTAAACCCCGATAGTCAGGGTGGACGAAAATATCCACTCCATAAAGGGTATCACCGTTGGGATCATGGGTTGTGAGGTAGCCTTCGCCTGTAATTTGGTCGTAATGGTGCTTATCTCCATAATGTTCATATTTAATAATGACGCTTTGAGCTGCAGCTACCACTTTACCGTTGTCTTCAATACATATCTGTCCGTCCGGAAAACGGTTTATCTGGGCTTTAAATTGATCGTAAGTCCAGGCACCCATGTGTGGATAAACCTGATTCATAATTTCTGCTACGTTTTCATAGTCCTCCAGCTTAAGTTGCCGAAGGCTTAGCATGTATTCCGAAATACCAGGTGCGTCAGTTGCCATAGCAGATTCTAGCGCTCTTGGGTTTTTTTATTGTAGTTGATCAGAAAAAAATCCTTCTAAAGGTTTTATAAGAATTTATGAAAACAATTTCACTTTTAAAAATTTTTTGACAAAAGTCGATGTGGTTACAGTTTGAGCATTGCAGTTTTTTGACGCAGAATGATCACCTTCCCAACCATTCCTCTACCGTTAATCCCTGAATATCAAGGTAATACTGCCATTGGAAAAACAATGCCAACAATACCATTAACCAAAATAGCCACTTCAAAAAAGTACTGGTTTTTTCAGAATCGTAGAGGTTGCTAATAAATAATGAAACTGGCATTAAAAGGAGGTACCCAAAGAGCCATTGACCTTTTTCGATAAACAGAAAGTAGGCTAAACCAGTGAGGATGAATACCGCAATAACCCTTAATAATTTTCTGTAGAATAAGATGTTTTCTCTGGCTGAGCTGTAAGCACGAATGAAACCTAGAAGGGTGAGAAAAGCAACGAGAAAGCCTATTATCAGCTGGTCAACTTTTGGTAAAAAAAAACCTGAAAATCTTGGTAAAACGCCTTCCAACATTGACCAGTATTGGGGTAAACTTCCCATGACATACATCGCCACCATGCCAATAAAATAAGGCATCAAAAAACCAATGAAAGGAGTTATGAATTCTCTAGGGTAAAACCCTCTAAGCCATGCTATAGCTAAAATAAGTGGGAAAATCAAATAAGAGGTAGGAAAGTACAGGAGTGATACTAATCCAATAAAAAGCCCTGCGTAAAACATCATTTCAACGGCCACATCCTGGATATAGGGTAATTTGAATACGTAGAAAAAAACTGGGATCACTAAAATGTAGGCAAGGTTAGCTGGGTTTATTGTTAAAACTTCGGGGTGCAGACTGCTAAGCGTTAAAAAAAGTAAGGCAGGGATGTAATTTTGGACCTGGATGATGCGATCCACTATCAGGAATTGGTTGAAAGCAATGGCCTGTGTGTAAACCATGAGAATACTGAACAAATGGATTACAATCTGCCATTCCGATGTAAGTGAGGATAGCCAGTTGAAAAGTGGTGGGGCTAAAATTCCTGGCACGTCATAATGGTAGGTGTGGGGTAGGAAAAAAAAACTGCCCTTGATCAAAAGGGCATACAGCAGGAGGTATAGAAAAACTAAAGGGTGGTTACTTTTAAAAAGGCGAAAGAACACTTCGGTTGATCATTTCTTCGTTACAAAATTAACAACTTCCGTGGCTTATTAACCGGCAACGTCTTCGGATTAAGGTTGCCTGAATAATCCTGAGACGGTAATTGCATTAACTTTGAAAGCTTAGTTGAATGGTTTGTGGATGGCTTTCCGCTTTGTGCTGCTATTAGGGGTATTAGCCCTCTTTCCTTGCAAATACACCCTTGCTCAACAAGATAGGTCAACCCTCTATGGAACGGTTAAGGATTCTGCGGGTAGGCACTTCTCTAATGTAAATATTACCGTTGAGGGGCTACAAATTGGCACTACCACGGGATCAGAGGGTCAATACGAATTAAGGGTTCCCTCACAGAAACCCCTAACCATCACCTTTTCTTACTTGAATAGCGTTCAGGTAAAAAGAAGTTTAAAGCCCTTTAGTGATGGAGAAAGAAAGGAGCTGAATGTAAAACTAAGCAGTGAACTCAACCTTCAACAGGTTGAGGTAAAAGGACAGCGGGGTACCAATAAAACCAACCTTACCAAAATTAACCCCAAGACCACCAACATGCTCCCAAGTGCCTCCGGCAGTGGCGTTCAATCCCTGATTAAGACTTTGCCCGGCGTCTCTTCCAACAATGAGCTAAGTAGCAGCTATTCAGTGCGAGGCGGAAGTTATGCTGAGAATATGATCTACATCAATGATGTAGAGATTTACCGGCCTTTGCTTATAAATTCTGGCAGACAAGAAGGTTTAAGTATCATTAATTCTGATTTGGTAGGTTCCATAAAATTTTCAGCTGGAGGGTTTGAAGCTCAATACGGGGATAAAATGTCCTCAGTGCTGGACATTACTTACAAGCGTCCTGATACGTTTTCGGGTTCCGTAACGGGTAGTTTACTAGGTGCAAAAGCGCACGTGGAGGGTAGCAGCAAAAATCACCGTTTAACTTACCTGCTTGGTGTTCGTTACCGGAGTAACCAATACCTGCTCAATTCCCTTGAAGTTGAAGGGAATTATGATCCGGTTTACGCGGATGTACAATCATACTTGACCTACGATATCAGTCCTGAACTACAGGTGGGACTTCTGACGCATTACGGTAACAACCAATACCAGCTAAATCCTGAATCAAGGACTACGGATTTTGGTACGCCTAGCCGTGTGCTTCGGTTGAAAGTATTTTTTGAAGGCCAGCAAGATTTGTCCTATCAAAACTTTCTGAATGCAGCTACCCTCCGCTACCGGCCAGATCCCAGAACAACGCTGAAATTTATCACTTCTGTTTACCGCACTCAGGAGTCGGAGTATTTTGATATCCTTGGTCAATACCGGCTTTCAGCGATTGAAACCAACCCTGAGTCAGATGATTTCAACGAGCCGACTGCCAACTTGGGTGTGGGATCGTTTTTAAGGCATGCCCGTAATGAGCTTGACGCTACCATTTACAGTGTGCAACATAAGGGTAGTAAAGTATGGGGCCGGCGGGATCATGAACTCAAGTGGGGTGCCCGCTATCAGCGCGAGCTTATTGAGGATGATTTTAATGAATGGCGCTTACTTGATTCCTCCGGGTATTCTCTTCCAAAACAAACTGATAATGAGTTGCGTCTCGATCGGTCCGCAACCAATAAACTTGATCTTGCTAATAACCGCGTTACCGGATATTTACAAAATACCTTTACCCTTGATGATACCAGTAAGGCTTATTTAACCACCGGTGTTAGGGCCCATTACTATGACCTTAATGAGCAGTTGCTGGTATCGCCTCGTTTTCAGTTTACCTACAAACCTAATCGGGCTTACAACCAGCGAACGATCCTGAGCGGTGAAGATTCCACCCATCTAAAGCCGAAAATCACCTTGAGGGCTTCCGGGGGTTTTTACCATCAACCTCCTTTTTACAGGGAGTTTCGCACCAGAAGCGGAGATGTAAGCCTGGATATCAAAGCTCAGCGTTCCTATCATGCAGTAGCGGGTATGGATTGGGTGTTTAATATCTGGGGCCGTCCCTTCAAATGGTCCTCATCTTTTTATTACAAGTATATGACGGATCTTATCCCCTACACCATAGATGATATTCGCATTCGTTACTTTGCCCAAAATAGTGCAAGGGGTTTTGCTATGGGCTGGGATAACAAGCTTTATGGAGAGTTTGTGAAAGGCCTGCCGTCTTGGCTGAGTTTTTCGGTCATGCAGACTAAGGCTAATATTGATGAGCAGGCCTTGGAAGGCCAGCAAGAGGAACGGGGCTTTATTCGCAGGCCCCAGGACCAGCGTGTACAGTTTGGCCTGTATTTTCAGGACTTTCTGGCGGATTTCCCGGAGTACAAAGTTTTCCTGAATACCGTTTACGGCTCTAATCTCCCTTTGAGTCCTCCTGATAAGCCTACCCTTCGTGGTACCTTCCAGACGGATGCTTATACCCGTGTAGATATTGGTTTTTCACGGTTAATTAAAACCAAAACCTCAAATGGATTTTTGGGTTTTTCTGATAAACTTTGGATAAGCTTAGAAGTGTTAAATTTGCTCAATTCGCAGAACACGGTTTCTTACTTTTGGGCTAGGGATATAAGGGGTGGTCAATGGGCCATTCCGAACCTCTCAACCGCACGCCGGTTCAACCTTAAGGTGAAACTAACTTTTTAAAAAGATTTTAAGCATATAATATTATACCATAACATGAAATTCGAAACTAAAACCATTCACAAAGGTGCTCATCCCGACCCATCTACGGGTGCCATCATGACCCCTATTTACCAAACTTCCACCTATGTTCAGCAAGGACCCGGCGAGCATCAGGGTTATGAATATGCGCGGGTTCAAAATCCTACCCGAGAGGCCTTAGAGGAGAATATTGCAGCCCTGGAGGATGCCAAATATGGTTTTGCTTTCAGTAGTGGTATGAGCGCCATTGACGGTGTATTGCGCTACCTACGACCCGGAGATGAGGTTATAGCCACCAATGATCTTTATGGAGGCACTTACCGGCTTTTCAGTGAAGTATTGGCTTCAGAAGGGTTGTCATTCAAGTTTGTAGATACAAGTGATAGCCAGGAAATTGAAAAAGCCATAGGGCCGAATACGCGGATGCTGTGGATAGAAACGCCCACTAATCCCGTTTTAAAAGTAACCGATCTAAGCGCTGCTAGGCAATTAGCGAAGGACCATAACTTGTTCTTGTGTGTAGATAACACTTTTTCATCTCCTTATTTGCAGCAACCCTTGGTAGAAGGGGCTGATGTTGTTATCCACTCAGCCACGAAGTTCCTTGGTGGTCATTCGGATGTGGTATTAGGTTTAGTGGCCTGCAACGATGAAACGATGGCTGCCCACCTCCACTTTATACAAAAATCCGTTGGTGCAACCCCGGGCCCCCAGGACAGTTTTCTCGTTCTGAGAGGGATCAAGACCCTCCACGTAAGGATGCCTACGCATTGTGCGAATGCTTGGTCGGTGGTTGAACTGCTTCAAACCCATCCGCGGGTGGACAAAATCCATTGGCCCGGACTGCCGGAGAATACCAATTATGAGGTGGCATGCCGGCAAATGAAGGACTTTGGTGGTATGGTTTCTTTTACCCTTAAAGGGGACAGTTTTGAAGAGGCTAAACACATCCTACAACGAACCCAGGTGTTTTCGCTTGCCGAATCTTTGGGAGGCGTAGAGTCTTTAATTGGGCATCCAGCTAGTATGACCCATGCATCCGTTCCGAAGGAAAATCGGACCCAGCTTGGTATCACTGATAGCTTCATCAGGCTGAGTGTAGGCATTGAACACCGGGAAGATTTACTAGAAGATCTTCAGCAAGCACTAGATGGTGACGATTAAGCGTTAAAGTATTATTACCTATGGGATGGTTTAAGAATTTAGAATACCGATTTCGCCTTAAACGCTATTCGCGACAGGCCTGGCAGCAACTACGGGCAAACCCTGGTTTGTTTGATGATCTGGAAAAGGTGTGTTTATTCATTGGTTATCAGCGCAGTAGTCACTCACTTTTAGGCTCTATTATAGATGCCCATTTTGAAGCAGTGATCGCTCATGAATTAGATGCCATGACTTACGTGAAGGAAGGTTTTACGAGGGAGCAGCTTTTTGCCATGATGCTTCAGAATAGCCAACACAATGCACGAGAAGGCCGGGAGCAAACCGGATATTCTTACCAGGTGCCCAACCAAAACCAGGGAACATATCGCAAATTACGGGTAATTGGTGATAAAAGAGGTAACCGTACCAGTCAATGGTTGCGAAAGCATCCGGATCTGCTGTGGCAAATGAAAGAGCTCATGGGGCTTCCAGTGAAATTTGTTCATGTGACCCGTAACCCTTACGATAACATAGCCACAATGGCTAAGCGGGATAAACGCGTTAAGGGTAAAGTGAGTAAGATCAATGAGGGGATTTTAAGACATGCAAAAGATGAATACCTGCGTACTTCTGAAGTCATAGAGCATGTTCGCACCCAGTTGGGGGAAAGTGAATTTTTTACAATGCATATAGAAGATTTTCTGGCCGATCCTGACCACTACATGCGCCAGCTCTTAAATTTCCTTGATTTACCTGTAACTGATGATTACCTTAAGGATAGTAAAAGTATCCTTTTTAGCAAGCCAAAGCAAACACGGTATGATATCACCTGGCCCTCTCACATTGTTGAGGAAATCGAGCAATACATCGGTACTTTCTACTGCTTGAGGGATTACAGTTTTAAGTGACCCATGAGAGCGCGCTACTCTCCTGATAAAGGAGGAGCCTTTAAGCGGCAAAAAAAGGCCCTGAGGTTGAAAGGGCAGCAATTCCTGATGAATTGGCTGAAAAAGCATTATGAACAAGCTTTTTCAGCCATTGAGTCCTACTGCTTTTTCTATGGTTTTCCTCGAAGTAGCCATTCTTTGATTGGAGCCTTGCTGGATGCTCATCCCCAAGCATTAGTCGCCCATGAGCAAGATGCTTTTCGTTATATTCAGCATGGTTTCAAAAGGGAGCAGCTATATACTTTACTTATCCGGAATGCCGAGCGTAAAGCAAGTAAAGGGCGGGTACAAACCAGCTATCATTACCATTTACCTGATCAATATCAGGGTAACTGGGAAACACTTCGTGTGATCGGTGATAAAAAAGGAGCTAATACATGCCGCTGGTTAAAAGCTAACCCTGAATTGTTGGAGGACCTTCGCCAGAATGTAAATGTGCCATTGAAAGCCGTTAATGTTATACGTAATCCTTTTGATAACATCGCTACCATGGCTAAACGAAGCGTTAAATGGGACTTAAATAAGGTGGATGCCAACGTTTTGCAAAAGGCGGCAAATGAATACTTCTTTTTAAATCAGGGAGTTGTTCAGCTGGAAAATCAACTCTCATCAGCGGAAAAGCTGCATTTGCGCAGTGAAGAATTGGTAGCTCATCCGCGCGAAACGTTGACCGCTATGCTCAACTTTTTACAATTAGTGCCAACCGATCAATACCTGGCTGCCTGCGAGACTAAAATTTTCAAAAAACCCCGAAAACCCCGCTGGGACGTAAGCTGGCCTCATCAACTGATAGAAGAAGTAGAGGGATTAATAGAAAATCATCCTTGGTTTGAAGGGTACAACTTTAAGGTTTGAGCGTTTAATTCTTAAAGTAGAAACAACAAACAATGGGGCTGAAGGCCGTTACGGAATTTTTAGAAGAAAAAGCGGAGTACTATAACAATCCCTCTTTTATAGATGATGACCCTATTGCTTTACCGCATGCATTCAGAAACCCAGAGGATATTGAGATCATAGGACTATTTGCGGCTCTTATGGCCTGGGGACAGCGGAAAACCATCCTGAACAAGGGGTATGAGTTAATAAAACGCATGGATTACGAACCTTACCAGTTTGTTAAAGGTCATCAGCCAAGGGATCTGGAGATTTTCGATGATTTTGTGCACCGCACCCTGCTCCCTGAAGATGTGAAAGCCCTATTAGCATTCCTTCAGCAACATTATTGCAATCACCCATCCTTAGAGTCACTTTTCTTACCCCATGATGAATTCTCCGGCCCATTAATAGAGCAGGGCCTGATCAATTTTCATGAGCAACTATCCGAATATCCATACCTACCTGCCAGAACCTTAAAACATGTGGCAACACCAGCTAAAAGATCAGCCTGTAAGCGGCTGAGCATGTTCTTGCGATGGATGGTTCGCTCGGATAAGCATGGGGTAGATTTTGGCATTTGGCATCGTATCAAACCAGCGGATTTATATTGTCCTTTGGATGTCCACGTGGCCAGGGTTGCCCGCCATTTAGGGCTGGTCAAACGAAAGCAAACAGATTGGTTTGCCGTTCAAGAGCTTTCAAAATCCCTTAGCAACTTGGACCCCGATGATCCCGCCAAGTATGATTTTGCCTTGTTTGGGCTTGGAATAGAGGGATTTGTCAATGGATGAGGTTAGAAAAACCGGGCATGATTTATCTCGTTACATACAGTCCCCTCTCGGCCCCCCTTAAGTAACATCCAGTAAAAAAATCGCTATTTTTGTGTGGCTATAAATGGCAGTGAGGTCAAGTCATTGCGTTGTAAGTATTTGGCTAATAGTGCTTATGAAGGGCTTCTTTAAACAATTTCTTTTAAATTATAAGAAAACAGGCGCTATTTCTGCTTCTTCCGAGCGCCTTGGCAGCCAATTTATAAGATCTTCCGATTTGCCAGAAGCTAACCATGTAGTAGAACTAGGGTCTGGATCGGGTGTTCTTACCCGGAAAGTTTTGGATAACCTGTCACCCGAAGCTGATTTTTTTGCTATGGAGGTAAATCCCGTTTTTGTAAGGGAAACGCGAAAGCGGTGTCCAGATGCCAAAGTATACCAGGATTCAGCCCATCATCTTCGTCAGTATGTCAGTGACCACAATTGGGATGGTATCGACTGTATAATTTCAGGGTTACCATGGTCCCTTTTCAAACCACGTTTTCAGGAAATTTTGCTTCAAGAAATCCTTCATAACCTGAATCCGGGCGGTGAATTCCTGACCTTTGCTTACATTCATGGACTTTTCTTACCCTCCGGCAAGATCTACCGGAAAAAATTACCCGGTAAATTCAGCAAGGTCCATCACTCTCGTATCGTGTGGAAGAACACCCCACCAGCCCTGGTATACCGTGCTAAAAAGCTCTAAAAGGGCGCTGATATTACTGATCCACAAGGTTTGAAAAAGCAATTATGAAGTTGGGAATCAATCCTAAGCCTTTTAATAAAGGCTCTTTTGTAGGTTGTTTATTTCTGATAGTCGTAATCATTGGATTATTAGAAGGTTGTAGCCTCTTTCAAGGGCAACCTGAAAGAGTAGAAAAGCAACCAAAAAAGCAGGCATTAATGTGGGAGGTTAAGCAAAACCGACTGAGTGAGCCTGTTTACCTAATGGCGAATGCTTACCCTAATATTCGCTCATATCTCACCCATCATCAGCTTTTTAATAAAGGTGTTTCGAAAGCTGATTCCCTTTTAATACCCTTTAATAAGCCGCGTAACAAAGTGTATCAAACACTTGCCGAAAACACCAGGATGAAAGGTGGAATAACGCTGGATTCTTTTCTTAGCCCTAACGCTAAAGCGGCTCTTAAGCAAACCTTAAAAAGGGTAAGGGGTGTAAGCTATCGCAGCATTAAAAATGCCTTTCCTCTTGCAGTGGCTGAAGTTTTAATTCCAGCGATGGCCCAGGCATCTACCAATCCTACTTATGCCAGAGAAGCTTGGGGCTTAAGGGAAAAATCCTACAAGCCGGCTATAGGCGTATTGGATCCTGAAGTTCTTCAGAAGGCTTACCAAAAAATTTCACTGAAGTCACAGGCCCAAACCCTTCGCAACGTCTTGAACCAAAAAAAAGCTATAAAAAAAGCCATGCGTAAAATGGCGAAAGCTTACGCTAGACCAAACTATGCGGAGATTGCCGATGCAAGAGCACAAGTGTATCCTTATCCCAAGCGTTATGACTCTGCTACTAATCGTACTATTCCTGATTTATGGGTAAAGGCTATTCAAAAATTTCAAGGTACGAATCCTATGTTAGCAACAGTAGAATTCCGGTACTTACTTGGAAAAGACGGAGTGATCAACCAGCTTCGCCAATCCGGCTATGAAGTCAAGCCCTACAAGCCTGAAAGATTTCCGGACGCCAATAAACAGCCGCAAGGCACCAATTAAAAGCGGTTTTGCTGAAAGTTTACGCTTTTTTACTCCAAGGGCTTTTTAAGCGTAATAGCTAAGCTTGTTCCCATAAGTCCTGGACTTGTTTTTACCTATGACAAATGGTACCGGTAGCCGATAAATAAGTTACTGTTGTATGCTTTACACTTCTGTCAATAAAAAAGCCTGACTTGCAAGAAACCAGGCTTTTGTTAATAATCAATGATTTTAATGAATTTAACTAATGTCGAATAAAACGTTTGGTAAACTGATTTTTATTACCCTGTACCTCTACTAAATAAAAACCCTCGTCCAGGTTTTTGACATCTAAGCTAAAACCTTCTGACTGGTAGCCATTTATTTCCTTTTGCATCATGCGCTGACCTTTAGCGCTGTATACGGTAATTCTGATATCCTGTCGTCTAGGTAGTTCCAAATCAGCTTGAAGCTGCTGTTGTCCAACTGGATTCGGACTTATCTTAAAAGACTTCTGAGCCTTAGCTTGTTCTTGCTGATTTAACGTATAGCCCACTGTAAAGGCTTTGCGGACTTGCCGTCCAAAATTAGGTTCAAGGGATCCATTCTGAAGGGGGAGTGCGTTATTATATTCAACAAACCTAGCAGTACCGTCCGATTCATCATTTGCAAAAAAGCTAAGCCCATCACCTTGCCCTCTATTGTCTCCCTTATTGGGAAGATCTTCAAGGATGAATTCATAACAGCCAGGGGATAAATCAAAAGTGTCTATATGAATGGTATTTGGCTGAAATTGGGTACGTTTTCGGATAATGTTACCATTTTTTCGTTTAAGGACGTAGGAAGTCTCATCCGGCTGATTGTTGGTCCGCAACCTTAAACGGAACTGGCTTGGGAATCGGGTTACTGCATCATAATTGGAAGTAGCCAGGTTATTGTGTTTGTACTCATCGGCTTCTCCATTAGGATTGCTAACCTTAACCCTAAATTTGCCCTTATCCTCATACATAGCACCCCAGTTACCAACGCCTTGTAAGGTCACCGTGTCCCTTTCCATAAATTCCAGGTTACCGTTCCATTCATAATTTTTGGTATAGGTATTCTCGGAACCATACCTTATGGTGGTACTCGTTATGGGATTGGCTCCCCGGTTTTCGATTACAACAATCGGATTTCCGCAAGTGGGATTGAAGCGACTCTGGTTGGCTTGGTCATTAGGAGCGATGATACGCCTTACAGCAATGTCACGATCAAAGTTTTTATCCCCATAGGTGATCACCTGAGCGTCAATAACCCAGCGAGGATCGGTGTAGTTGTTCGTGTCCGGGCTGTCCCCATCCCCATCCAGGTCTCTGTTGAATACAGGTAATTCAAACTGGTGGTCTTCAATTTCCATTTTGGTAGAAAATTGCTGGCCTGGGGTAACCTTTCTGGTTATTTCAAAATCAGAGGGATAGGATTCGGTACCCGGGCACCAATTGGACCTTGAAAATATCCAGGTACCGGTTTGCGGATAAACAGGCGTCCTGTCACAGTCATTACGCCAAGGAACATTTTGGCCTACTTTGTCGCCATCTACAAACACTTTATACCACTTTCGGCAGAATTCTGAACAGTTAGCTCCCGATTCTCCAAAGCCGTGTCCTTTCATGCTAACACGGACCTTAGCTTCTTTGGCATCTTGCGGCATAGTGAAATCCTTGGCAACTAGCCGATCATTGTTTATGTCTGAGGTGTCAAAGCTGTAATACCACCCGCGTGCCGGGCTTTTGTAAATATTCTGCACAGTAAGCGGATCCCTGGGCGGTGTGCCTTCTATCATGATGAATTTCAGCTTAATGGTAAAACCATCACGAGGACCCCGATAAAAAGCCCGAAGCCGCTGTTTGCCTTTCAAAAGCTCTTGATAATCGGTAACGTCAAATAGCCATGGATAAGTCCAGCCTTTTTGTTTTCTGCCCGAATAAGGAGTAGCAGCTCGCCCGATCTCTATGGGCTCTCCATAAATGGTTTCAACCTTGTTGGTAATCGTGGTATCAGCGTTTGGTTGATGGGTAGCTACTGTGTCCCCTTGTTGATTCACATCGTTAATGGCCTTATTAGCATTCCATACCTCCTTTTGCCGAATAGGCTCCTCGGGACTGCGGTTATAAAATTTTAATTGAACAGGATCAACTTTTGTGGAGTCTACTACAGATCCGCTAGCGTAGATGTAACGATAAACCGGGGAGTTACTGTAAGCTAAAGTATCCAGGATTTTATCACCAGCACGGAAATCCGGAAGGTAAGTCTCTCGTCCGCTGGAGTCGTAAACTGCAAATTTTGTTGTATAATCCCATTGACTGCACCCTTGTGCAGGACAACCTAAGGTGGCTTTAAGCCAAATTCGCTGGTAAGTTTTATCGTTATCAGGAAAATTGGCTGATGTAAAATATCCTCCAAAACCACTCCAGTGAATGGTATCTTTGGCCGTCACAATGGTAGTATCACCAGGAGCTGCTTGCGTGCTGTAGCTCATTCCTACTAATAACCAGCACATCCAAAAAATCCGTAACCAGTTTTTCATCATAAGTCTGCTCTTGTTTTTTAAAGACACCGCTAAGTTAAAGAATTGTTAAAGTAGATGAGGATTCATCGTCTCAACTTTTTGTTCAAGGCCTAGTTTTAAAAAAATCACCCTATATTAAGCCAAGCCTATGAGGAAAGATCTTGATACATTATCCAAAATTGCAAAGCAGCTAGAGCTTTCATCTGAAAGAAGGGAGGAAATGATGCGGCAGGCTCAAACCTATGCCGGAGCGTACCTTGATGAGCAAGCTTCCTTTCCGATGTATCAGCATACGCCTAACCGAGCTGCTGGCCTGCTTAATTATCAGATCCGGGAAAATGGCGCAACGATGGAACACCTGCTGAGCATATTGGATACCTATGTGGATAAAGATGGACTGAATGCCACCGGTGGTAAGCATATGGCCTATATTCCAGCGGGTGGCCTATTTACTGGGGCGGTTGGGGATTTCCTGGGAGCTGTTACCAATCGCTATGCAGGGGTCTTTTTCGCAAATCCTGGAGCTGTACGTATGGAAAACATGCTTATCCGTTGGATGCGTGACATGGTTGGTTTTCCAGAAACAGCGGGCGGGCATCTGGCTTCTGGTGGTTCTATTGCCAGCCTTTCTGCGATTGTCACTGCCAGGGACACCAAGGGCTTAAAGGGTCGTGATTTTGAACGAACCGTGGTGTATCTGACGGACCAAACCCATCATGCTATTCACAAAGCGCTCAGGATTGCCGGACTTACTGAGGCTATTATCCGGGAAGTTCCTATGGATCAGGAATTTCGGATGCAAACAGTAGACTTGGAATCTCAAATTGAAGCTGATCAAAACAGGGGCTTGCTACCTTGGTTAATTGTAGGCTCGGCCGGGACTACAGATGCCGGTGCCATTGATCCGTTGATCGAAATTGGAAAGGTTGCTAACAAATATCATTTGTGGTTTCATGTGGATGCTGCCTATGGCGGATTTTTCCTGCTGAGCGAAACCGGGAAAGCAAGTATTCAAGGAGTAGACCAGGCTGACTCAATTGTTATGGATCCTCATAAGGGACTCTTCCTCCCTTATGGCATTGGAGCAGTATTGGTGAAAGAGGGTGATCAGCTGAATCGCAGCCATTATTATTCCGCTAATTATATGCAGGATTCGGTGGAAGCAAACGAAGAAGTTTCCCCATCAGAAGTTTCACCGGAACTCACCAAACATTTCCGGGGCCTGCGGATGTGGTTGTCGTTGCAATACTTTGGGCTAGAACCTTTCCGGGCTGCCTTGGAAGAAAAAATTCAACTTGCCCGGTATTTTTACAAAGCCCTTGAAACCAGACCAGGATTTGAGCTGGGCCCGGAGCCTGCCTTATCTGTGGTTCTTTTTCGCTATGTGCCAAAACAAGCTGATGCCAACACCTTCAATCAAAATCTGATTCAAAGTCTACAGGCGGGCGGGCAGGTCTTTTTGTCATCTACAAAAGTGCAAGAGCACTTTTTCTTAAGAGTGGCCATCCTTTCGTTCAGAACCCATAAACAAGAGGTGGACGAGGCGCTGGCTGCCCTTGACGAAGCTATTGCCACCTTGAAGGTTGAATTAGAGCCGGAGGTTAACTAAAAATCCGTTTAAAAATATTGGATTTGACGGGCTCTATTTGGTACCCAGCTGCTTTAACCGCTTTCTGAATGGCCTCCGAGGATACCTTGCCTTCTACAGTTAAGTATTTCTTAGGGTTTTGGGTATCCACGTGCCAATTACGCACACCTTCTAATTCATCCAGATAAGGCTGAACTGCCGCAATGCATCCACCGCAGTTAATATTGGTCTTAAATTTCATCAGCTTTTTTTACGTTAACTAAAAGCAGGAAGTTTTCATTCCGTTAGCTTTTACCGCTTAGGAAATATTCGGATTTTAGCATCGGAACCCTTTTGCTTAACGGCTCTGAACATACCAGAGGTGTTGAACGGCATGGCAACATTACCGGCCGTATCCAATGCTATGAGGCCGCCTTTCCCACCGGCTTGCGTTAAGGATTGACGAATAAGGGTTTTAGCAGCTTCTTGCAGATCAAGATCCTGATAAGCCATGCGGGCAGCAACATCATAAGCGATCAGATGACGCATAAAGAACTCCCCATT
The DNA here is from genome assembly GCA_964542585.1 of uncultured Sphingobacteriales bacterium. Classification (GTDB taxonomy): domain Bacteria; phylum Bacteroidota; class Bacteroidia; order CAILMK01; family CAYYUA01; genus CAYYUA01. Next base: position 57,244 of record CAZIUI010000005.1, read on the forward strand.
GCCAGTTGCAGAGACGGCACAGGTGGCATTATCCGCATAAGTGCCGGCACCAATTGTTGGGGAATCCCCAACGCGGCCAGGAGCTTTACCACTTAGACCTCCTGTAGAAGTGCCTGCTACCAGGTTCCCTTGTTTGTCCAAAGCTACGGCACCAACGGTTCCCAAGTGCTGAATAGCCGCCCCATCGTGATTGGTGGTATGGTTATTACTTTGGTGGTAAGAGCGTGCTCTGGCATTTGTTACAAGGTAAGCCGAGTCAACTGGCTTGATGCCTTGTGCTAAGGCAAATTCGCGAGCCCTGTTAGCTACCAGCATTACATGCCTCGATGAATCCAGAACCGCACGAGCACCTGATATGGGTTGGCGTATGTTGGCTACGGATGCTAAAGCTCCTGCTTGTTTATTTTTACCCTTCATGATGGCTGCATCCATCCGAATGTTCCCGTTGGCATTCAGCACCGAGCCCCGACCGGCATTGAATAACGAATCGTTTTCTAATACGTTTATGGTCTGTTCAACAGCATCTACAGCTTTTCCGTCATTCTTTAAAACACCGTAACCTTGACGGAGGGCTTTTTTGAGGTGTTTTTTGTAACGCTTACGCTCTGCCGTTTCTAAATCCGAACGATTGATAGCTCCGGCACCGCCATGTAGCACCAAAGTAATACCTGATTGATCTTTAGTTTGCTTACCTTCATCATTAGCTGGTGCCTGTTGACAGGCTGTTAGGCTGGTACCTAAGAAAATTAAAGTTAAAAAGTAGCGTGTTAGCATGGCTATCATCATTTTGATAGGGTGTGGCTGAGGAAGATGGTTCAAGGTACTAAATTCCTATTTTTGATCTGACTTCTAAAAATACTTCTAGCTATGAAGCAGCAAGCCCCATGTCCATTTTGCGGTCAGTTTGCTGGCTATGTGTTCGTGCATGGCCATTATCAGTGTAACAATTGCGGACAGAATGTGATGCCGTGCTGTGAAGGCCCCGGCCGCTGTTCTGGGATTTTGATCCTGTTGTAACTTTTGAATCGGACCCCTATTAAACACAGCTTATGAGAGAAGTCCTGACTACGGATCAGCTTACCAAAATCTACGGCAGCGTCCAGGCCGTATCTAATTTGAGCTTGCAGGTGGAGGAAGGAGCTGTTTATGGATTGCTCGGCCCTAATGGCAGTGGTAAGACCACAACCCTGGGGATGTTGCTAGGTATCACCAACCCTACTAGCGGAAGCTACCAATGGTTTGGACAATCCCCAAGTGCAGAGATTAGAAAGCAACTGGGCGCTGTCCTTGAGTCCCCAAATTTTTACCCTTTCCTTACCGCTTACCAAAACTTGAAAGTTGTATGTGAGATCAAGGAAATACCCGTAAGTCGCATACCTGAAGTGATGGCTTTTGTAAACTTGGAGGGCTGGGAACATAAGCGATTCAAAACCTTCTCTACGGGGATGAAACAGCGCTTGGCTATAGCAAGTGGTCTGCTTAATGATCCCGAAGTGTTGATCCTGGATGAGCCCACCAATGGTTTGGATCCCCAAGGTATTGCAGAAGTTAGGGAACTCATCCGGTCGCTTGCCGATAATAAACGTACCATCTTATTAGCTAGCCACCTTTTGGACGAGGTGGAAAAAGTCTGTAGCCATGTTGCTGTGATGCAGCAAGGTCAATTATTAAAGGCCGGTAAAGTTGCTGAACTTCTAAGCAAGCAACCGCAAGTAGAATTGAACGCTGATGACCGGAGCGCCCTGGAGCAGCAGTTGAAAGCCATGCCTGAAATTGAACAGATAAATAAGGAAGATCAATGTTTGGTGGTAACCACGAGCAACAATTTAAGCTTGACTTCTCTGAACCAACAGTTATTTGATCAAGGGATCGTTTTGAACCATTTACAGCAGCGTTCCCAGAACCTTGAAGAGGAATTCCTCGCCATTACACAATCCCAATATTCATGAAGCGGCTATTCGTTACTGAGCTCCTTAAATTACTACCCTTCCGGACATCCTGGGTTGTCGTAGCGCTTTTCATCTTGCTTATTCCTCTTGCTTATGGAATTTTACCTACCATTATTCCGTCACAGCTAGGGGTGGATGCGTATGCGATTTACGACTTTGCCAAGATCTGGAATTTCCTGCCTTATGTAAGTGCCTATTTCAGCACCTTGTTGGGTGTTTTGCTGATCATATCAATCAGTAATGATTTCACCTTTGGTACTTTAAGGCAAAACCTTATTGACGGGTTTAGTCGTAAAGATTGGCTTACCTCCAAATATTTGCTATCCCTCTTACTAGCAGTAATCGGGACTATTACGGTTATGTTAACGGGCTTGGCGTATGCATCTATCCATGGTGATGAGGGAAGCTTCTTAGGTAATAATTCCGTTCACCTGTTCATATACCTTATTCAAACGATTGGCATTTTGAGTTTCAGTATCCTTGTGGCTGTGGGCTTTCAGCGCAGTGGCATCAGCATTGTGCTGTTTTTTCTGTATGCGGTGCTTCTTGAGCCGGCTGTCGGATACCTTCTTCCAAAAGGTTGGAGTTTGTACCTGCCGATGAATACCATTAATAACCTTTTACCCTTTCCTATTAACCTTGAGCAGGTCAATTCCGGAAATTCAGCTTCCGCAGTTCGCCTGATTGGTGATCCGCTGATCGATAGCGCCTTCTTCTTAGCGTTAGCTTACACGGTGGCTTTTGCTGGTGTAAGCTATTGGATTATGACAAAACGTGATCTCTAGGCAGACATTGTTTACTTTCGTGGTGCTTTTAAGAGGAACTTATGGCGTTTGATATTACACCAATTAAAGATCAAATAAAGGCTTACAATGCCCGGGGTTTGAAGTTGTTTGCTACATCTTCTTTCCAGACCTACAGCATTCCAATGCTCCACATTTTAAGCCGGATTGATCCGGGTATTCCTGTTTATTTCTTAAATACCGGATACCATTTCCCGGAAACCCTTCGCTTTAAAGAAGAGGTCACCGAAATGTTAGGGTTGAATGTGATAGATTTAAAGCCTGCCATACCCAAAAATTTACAGCGTGATAGCCATGGCCAGCTTTATTTCGTGTCAGATCCAGACCTTTGCTGCCACATCAACAAAGTTCAGCCTCTGGAACCTGTTTTAGCTGAAAAAGATGTTTGGATAACTGGTGTTCGGCGGGATCAGAGTGAAAACAGGGAAAGTATGCAAGCAGAGGAGGAAGCCCCTCAAAACACCGTCCGCTACCACCCGATGCTCGGTTTTGATAAACGGATGATCGTTCAATACCTGAAGAGCCATAACCTGCCAAGGCATCCTTTGGGCCTTAAAGGATATGTCAGCATTGGATGTGAGCCGTGCACAAAAAAGGTTAGTACGGATGAGCTGGACAGCGAACGTGATGGCCGCTGGAGTGGATTAAACAAGACTGAATGCGGACTACATACGGAATTAACGAACCATAACGGATCCTCCTAATGAAAGTTCTGGTAACCGGGGGTGCTGGTTATATTGGCACTGAGCTGGTGGAGCGCTTAACACAGGATTCAGAGATAGATGAGGTAATTGTTTATGACAACTTAACCCGTAAGAACTACAACCTTTTCCTTTTTCATAACCTGCCGGGCAATAAGGTTCGTTTTATAGAGGGCGATATCCTGGATTCCCGCAGGCTTGGAAAAGTGGTGCAAGGGGTCGATGCTATCGTGCATCTGGCAGCAAGAGTTACCACTCCTTTTGCTGCTCAAGATCCGCATTTCTTCGAGCAGGTAAACCATTGGGGAACGGCCGAGCTGGTTTATGCGGTGGAGGAATCAAACGTTAAGCAAGTCATCTATGTCAGTAGTGGTTCTGTTTATGGTTTTTCGGAGGGAATGGTGGATGAGGCCACAACGCCTGCACCCAAAACTTATTATGGCTCCTCTAAAAAAAGAGGGGAGGAACATCTAGAGCGCCTTAAGGCCAAGTGTAATACCCAGATCATACGGCTTGGCAATGTTTATGGGTTTAGCCCAAGCATGCGCTTTGATGCAGTGCTGAACCGCTTCATGTTAGAGGCCAATATGAACAACCGCATCTCCATCCATGGATCTGGTAAGCAGCAACGCCCCTTCATTCATATTTCACAGGTGGTTGATGCCCTTTCCCAGGTTATTAAAAATGCTATCCCCTCAGGTACCTATAACTTGGTAGAGCATAACCTCAGTGTCCTGGACATTGTGGATAACTTGAAAGCGCTTTATCCGAACCTGGAAACGCTTCATGTCAATCAGCACCTGGATCTTATGGAGCTTCAGATCAACCCGGATACAAGCCTTAAGGAGAAATTGAACTGGGTAACAACGGACCTGCCAACAGCGCTGAAGGAGTTTAAGCAGCATTTTGGCCTGCATCCAAAGACCAGCTAAAGGTCGAACCACCAACGCAATACCTGAAAAACCTCAAGAAATTTATGCTTTGATACGGGTTTTACCTGATAATCCGTTATGGGAATGGCCTTACCTGCAAGCCACCCTGAATTACCTTCCTGCTTCCCTTTTAAATACTCATGATTGGGTCATCACCGATCATTTAACCCCTGTTCCGAATCCCAGACCTGAGACGGTGGTGTTCTACCTAGGGAACGAGGATGGAAGCGTTCCTAGTTATACTTTGCAAGTCAAAGCTATTTTTACAACCTATCCACCAAAAATCCCCTACGCCAATATTTACACCATTCCGCTAGGTCCCGGTATATGGCCGGATTATCTCAATGATCAACAGCCTGCGCAACGCAGTTTGGATTTGTTTTTCAGTGGACGTAAGCTGCACCGCCGGAAGGCAGCTTTTAATGCGATGGACAGGGTTATGAACGATCCAGAAATCAAAGCCAAAGTCGAAAAGACAGGTGCTTTCGGGAGGGGTATGGCCCCTGAAACTTACATCAGTACCCTAACCCATAGTAAAATTGCTATAGCTCCGGAAGGGAATTTCAGCAATATTACTTTTCGGCATTTTGAAGCTTTAATGGAAGGTAGCGTGGTTATATCAGCGCCGCTACCAGCTTCTGGTTGCTACCAGTCTTTTCCGGCCTACCAGTTAAACAATTGGGATCAGCTCCCAGGGTTAGTTAAAAGGCTGATTAATCAACCAGCTAAGCTCCGCAGCCTTCAGCAGAGGGGTTTTGAATATTATCGCGAATGGATAGCTCCGAAAGCTTTGGCGGATAAGATTAAGCAGGTCATGGAATCCTCTTCAGGTTCTAGCTTTGACCGGTACTAGCGGAATCTTTTTCCAGGAGTATACTTTCGATAGCTTTTTTAAGCTGATCAGGTTGAACGACACCCTTGGCCATTTGAGGCTGTCCATCTTGTGGAATGAACAGCAGGGTGGGCAGACTTTGAACCCCAAAAGCAGCTGTTAATGATTTTTCCTGGTCCGCATTCACTTTGAAAAAAGCAACCTGATCGCCAAAATTTTCCTCCATGTTCTCCAGGATCGGATTAAGCATAGTGCAGGGCCCGCACCAATCCGCATAAAAATCAATTAGAACGGGTTTCTGGTATTGGTTTTCGAAGGTTTTTTTGTTCTCATAATCGAAAACGTGGGCCTTAAATTCAGCATTTGTTAGGTGTTGCATGGCTATAATTTTTTTAATCATTAACCACAAATTCTAACCAATATAATTGAAAATTTGTTCATGTTTTCAATCAAATGTCAGGATATTGACAAATGGTTTGCCAGGAAACTTGGATTATTGCTCCAATTGCTGCATCTGGTGGAGGTAATGGTAAAGGCCTTGTTGCTGGATAAGGTAATTGTGAGTGCCCCTTTCCACGATCTCCCCTTTTTCGAGTACGATGATTTGATCTGCTTTCTGGATTGTGCTTAAACGGTGCGCTATCACTAGACTTGTGCGTTGTGACATCAAACGCTGCAAGGCTTCCTGGACCATTTTCTCGGAAGAAGTATCCAAGGCTGAAGTGGCCTCATCCAGGATCATAATAGGTGGATTTTTCAGGATAGCCCTGGCAATGCTAAGGCGTTGCCGCTGGCCTCCAGATAATAGCACACCACGATCCCCAATCCACGTATCATAGCCGTTATCCGTGTCCACAATGAAATCGTGCGCATTAGCGGCTTGCGCAGCTTCAACTACAGCCTCAGTTGAAGCATCCGTAACCCCGAAAGCGATATTGTTGAAGATGGTATCATTGAACAGGATGGGGTCCTGGGTGACTAAACCCAGAAGTCCTCTTAAATCCTTGATCCGGTAATCCTTCAAATCGTGCCCATCCAGTGTGATCTGCCCGTCTGTAGGATCGTAAAAACGGGGTAACATTTCCGCTAAAGTCGTCTTTCCACTACCGGAAGGGCCTACTAAAGCTACAACCTCTCCTTTTTTCAGTTGGATGTTTATATTTCTTAAAACCCGCTCATCCGTATAGGCAAAGCTTACATTGTCAAAAGTAAGTTTATCGGTAAAGTTTTGAATAGGAATGGCGTCAGTTTTTTCCTGAATGGTAACCGGGATATCCGCTACACTGAAAATCCGGTTAGCTGATGCAATGCCCCGATTGAGGTTCCCAAAAGCCGATGAAATACTTTTAGCTGGGGACATGATCTGCTGGAAATAGAGGATATAGGTTAAAAACCCTGAAGCTTCAATAGCACCCTGGAATACCAAGCGACCTCCAAACCAAAGGATCAGGCCAATGGTCAGAACACCTAACGTTTCCGAAAGTGGTGGTATCAGGCGCTGTTTGTAAAATTGCCGCCGGGAATAGCGACTATAAAGGCTGTTGTAATAATTGAATAAGCGCTGTATGTATTGCTCGCCATTGAAAGCTTTAATGATCCGAATGCCTGACGAGAACTCGTCAACCACACTCATAATCCAGGATAGCTTATCCTGGGTCCGGAAGGCATCTTTCTTAAGCGATTTAGTGATGATGGTAATGATCCCGGCCGACAAGGGTAACAATACAAATATGAAGAGCGTGAGCTCCCAGGAAAAAGCCAGCATTAAAGCTACAAAAACCAAAATCGTGAAGGGATCCCTGATTAGAGACCGAAAGGTCACCACAATGGATTTATCTACCTCGTAAATATCAGAGGTTATTCTTGTCATGAGGTCACCCTTGCGCTCCCCTTCGAAATAGTCAAGCTGAAGCTGATTGACTTTATTAAAAAAATAGCTACGGAGGTCTTCGAGGGTTTTGGTTCGGAGGTAGGCCATTATCGCATTAGCCAGGTAACGTAGCACATTAGCGAAAACCCATATTCCTACAATTACGCCAATGGCAATGCCCAGGGCTTTAAGTTTGCTATCATCCTGGATATATTGGTTGATTAGATCATTAAAATAGGTTTTGAAATTCAGGTTGAAAGTAGTTTGATCTATACTATCCGCTGAACCGCTTCCACTAAACAGCAAATTCAGCAGAGGGTGAAGCAGGGAGATTGCAAAACTGCTAGCTGCAACCGCTACAATGGTCAAAAAAATATAAGCAGTAATGGCTAGCCGGTATGGCTTCACAAAGCTAAGAATCCGCCAATAAGTATTCATATAAACAAAGGTAAAGGATAAAACAAGGTTGGAAGTTTTGGCGAAGTGCTGGGCTTATAACCATGCTTAGCGTGTTTTTTCGGCTAAATTTGCATGTTGGAATAAAATAAAGGAAGGTAGTCGTATATGGGTAAACGGCAAGAACGGGTAGCGAAGCTTATTCAACAAACAATGGCCAAGATTTTTCAGCATGATGGTAAGCGTGCCTTTGGGAATGAATTCATTACTGTAACAACGGTACGCATGTCTCCTGATCTGGGGTATGCGTTTATTTACCTTTCTGTCTTGCAGGAGCCAAATCCCCAAGCTTTGGTTGACAAGATCAGGGAAAACAAAGGCGCTTTAAGGAAAGCACTTGGCGACCAAATAAAAAACCAGCTAGGCCAGATTCCTGAGCTTCATTTTTACTATGATGACACGATGGACTATGTAGAACACATGGATAAGATTTTTAAGAACATTGATAAAGGAGACGATTCCAATTCTTCCAAGAATTCTAAAAATTGAAGGTGTCGGCATCACTATCCTTCCAAACATGGATGGTTTTATAAACAATCCTGCATGAACTACGATCCGATCAAAGAAAAACTGAGTACTTTTTTTGAAGCTACGCCAGCCCTTCAAAAGCTTTTTTTCCGGCTTTTGGACCTATTACTCCTGCGCGCCTGGCATATTCAAAGGGAGCTAAAGCAATGGGAAAGCTTAAACCCCGGCCCTAAACATATTTTGGATGCGGGCTCTGGTTTTGGTCAGTATTCCTATTTCATGGCCCGAAAGTTCCCAAAAGCCAGCATCTATGGGGTGGATGTTAAGGAAGATGAAATAGCAAGTTGTCAGCGATTTTTTAAGCAAGTAGGCTTTAACCAGGTAGTTTTTAATACGACTGATCTCACTACTTACACTAGCTCGGAAACCTATGACCTGATCCTTTCTGTAGATGTCATGGAACACATAGAAGAGGATGTGCAGGTTTTCAAAAACTTTTGCGCTTCCTTAAAGCCGGGCGGTATGCTTTTGATCTCAACACCTTCTGATCAAGGCGGTTCTGATGTAAAAGAAGAAGGGGATGAGTCCTTCATTGGAGAGCACGTAAGGGATGGATATGGTATAAAAGAAATCAAAGATAAGCTGTACCAAGCTGGTTTCTCCAGGGTTAAAGCCCGCTATTCCTACGGAGGACCAGGTAAAATTTCCTGGCGCTTATCCATGAAGTACCCCATTCTCATGCTCAATACTTCTAAAGTCTTTTATATTATTCTGCCTTTCTACTACTTAGTTTTCTATCCGTTTTGCTTTATCCTTAACTACATTGACTCCAATACGGGGCATATGACCGGTACCGGCTTAATCGTTAAAGCATGGCGCTGATACAATATCAAGCTGCACGGAAGGCACGGATAATATGAACGTTTCCTATTTCACAGCCAGGCGCTATTTCTTCTCATCCAGGGTTTCCAATGTGATCCACCTCATTTCCTTAGTGTCATTGGTAGGCGTTACAGTTGGCTCATTTGCTTTAATTGTGGTTTTATCCGTTTTTAATGGTTTTGAACGGACGGTTCTTTCGCTTTACAACGCTTTTGACTCCGATCTGCGGATGAAACCTGTTAAAGGCAAATATTTTGATCCGTCAGCTGCAGGGGGCTACGATACTGCTTCAGCTTCAGGGGCACAAGCCGTAATTAAAAAAATCAGGGGCTGGGGTGGAGTAGTGGATGCCACCTATGTAATTGAAGAGAACGTTCTGGTTAAAAATCAAGAGCGCCAGGCAATTGCAACCATAAAGGCCATTAAACCTGATTACCTCTCATCAATGGGTATAGACACAATGTTGTACAGTGGAGAGCCGGTGCTGCAAGTAAGAAATCAAGCCATGGCCATTGTTGGAGCCGGCGTAGCCCGGCGCCTTGGCTTAAATGTTTACAGTAAAAACCAGGAACTAGCCCTTTATACCCCTAAAAACCAACCCATGCGTTTTCGGCTGGATCCTAAGGAGGCATTCCGCCGTAAAACAACTGGAGCGTCTGGTATTTTTACGATTCAGCAAGAATTTGATGATAAGTACTTAGTATTACCGCTGGGATTTGCTCGCTCCCTGGTGAATGAAAGCCATAGGGTTACAGCCCTTGAAATTGATAAGCGTGACGGGGCTAATAGCAAAGCCATTGAGACCAAACTAAAAGAGCTATTCGGAGACAATTTTGAGGTTGAGAATCGCTACCAACAGCATGCCACCCTGTACCAGGTCATGCGGTCAGAGAAGACTGCGGTTTACATGATTTTGACCTTTATTTTGCTTATAGCTGCTTTTAACCTAATAGGAGCTTTACTAATGTTAGCTATTGAAAAGAAAAAGGATATGGCGATCCTAAAAGCCATGGGAGCTTCGGCTACCCAAATTCGTAATGTTTTCTTTTATGAAGGGTTGTTACTATCGTTTAGCGGTGCTCTAGCCGGCCTAGGACTAGGCAGTATTGTTTGCTGGGTGCAGATGAAATACAAATTGATCAAGTTTAGTGCAGAAAGCACTTTTGTGCTAAACGCTTTCCCCGTAAAGTTTGAATGGACCGACTTTGCAGTAGTATTTGTAACTGTTATAGTCTTAGGTTTTATTGCCTCTTATTATCCTGCTAAAATTGCCTACAGGCAAATAAGCGTAGAAGATCTTAAGCAATAAGTTCCAGGCATTAAGGTTTTTCAATGCTTATTCTTCAGTTAGAAAAGAAATATTAGAACGCAACATTTTTCCAGAAAGTCTAGGTGCTTCGTATTAAGAGGACAAACCATTGCTTTTTATGATTGAATGGGGTACAGGCAAAAAAAAGGGCAACCTTGGAAGTTGCCCTTAATTCTAGAAAATTGTTTTAAAAGCTAGCATTAACTAGCAGGGGAAATCTCAATATCGCAAACAATGTTAACCTGCTTTCCTACGACAAGGTTTCCAGCCTCCGTGGTTTTATCCCACTTAAGTCCATAATTGTAGCGATTGACAGTTCCGCGGATTTCCCAGCCTGCTTTGGGCTTTTTGGAAAACGGATCCTTTACTGTGCCATTGTGGATGGCTGTAAAGGTTTCTTTACGGGTTTTACCGTGCATGGTAAGCTTTCCGTCTAACTTATACTTGGTGTTGCCATCCTCGGTTTTACCCATCTTATCCATTCCATTGGCCTTGAAAGTGATTTTTGGATATTTCTCAACATGGAAAAAATCTTCTCCGCGAAGGTGCTTATCCCGTTTTTTGTTATCGGTATTGACGCTACTAGCATCAATCTCAATCATCACCTCAGCACTTTCAAAGTTATTCTGACCGTTGGTTTTAATAGTAGCTTCGTACTCTTCAAACTCTCCGGTTACCTCTGATATTTCCATATGCTCAACGAGAAAGGAAATATTTGAGTGATTCTTATCCAGTCCCCACTTCATAGTGGCTGCATAAGCGGTAAAAGCCAGCATTACAAGTCCTAGAAAGCTGACAAGGGTTAATTTTAGGTGTTTCATAGTTCTAGGTTTTTATGAATTCGAAATTTAGAAAAAATTTAGCAAATAAGTGTTTATACATTAGTATCGCTTCAAGCTTCTAATGTATAATCAACTTAATGCTTCATTCGCCACTTCTTCGGCTACTTTGAGATCTTTCTGGCTAAACAAAACAAAGCGTATCGATGATACGCTATTTAGGCGTGGCGCGCGTTCTTTCACGGCTTTTAATGCTATGCCCATTGCCTCTTCGAAAGGATATCCAAAAGCCCCGGTTGAAATAGCCGGAAAAGCCAAGCAACCAATGCCTTTTTGGTCTGCTAAAATCAAGGCATTCTTGTAGCAATCCATCAGCAAGTCATCCGATGGTTGATCCTGGCCATAAACGGGCCCTAAACAATGAATCACATGGTCATTGGGAAGGTTGTGACCACTTGATAAAACTGCCTGCCCCGGTTTTATGGGAGCCCATGGCCTGCACTCTTCGGCTAGCCCTGGTCCAGCTGCCTTATGGATAGCTCCTGCAACCCCACCACCCGTTTCAAGCCTTGCGTTAGCGGCATTTACAATGGCTTCACAATCGGGTTGATTAGCAATATCACCTGTTGTTAACGACAAGGAAACTCCGTTAAGGGTTGTCTGAAGCATGCTGTAAGTACTTTGAATAATTGGTTTTAGCGCGTCAAAACTTTCCAGTTACGGTGACCAAAAAATTGACGGCCTCCCATGATATGTTGCTCAAAATAAGTTAGCAACCTGTTTTTAAAGGTTTCGTGCTTAAATGGCTTCCGATGCTTATCAATTTTTTCAGGTTCAAGTTCATCTGCCCAATCGAACTCCTCCAAACGTTCAGTCATGACTTCTGGGTGGGTTCCCTTAAAGCGCTGTAGCTTCCGTAAATCCCCGTAATCAAAAGCGTTAGTTTGTCCTTGTTGACCCAAAGATTCAGTTTGGCTTTGTTCTTCCTTTTGATTATGAATTTGAGCCAAAGCGTTTTTTTTCTTTTTCATTAGGTGGGGTGGCCTTGCCCAGCCATAATGGTAAATGTAAGCATCCAATGGAACGACTTTAAGCTTATAGGTTCCTTCTTTTTGCCGGTACGAAAAGCCGTCAAAATTCGGAATTCGCCTGAAAGATTGCGCTGATCGCCATGAATGAATCTCAGGATCATTCCGAATTATTCGAATCTCCTGGGGATACCATCCATGGTTGGGGATTATATGCCAGTAATCTCCCCAAAAATGAATATAGTTAAATAAGAAACCTTCTACATCGGGATCATCAAGGTGTTTTCTGCACTTGTGTTCGATCTCCGGTAAGAATTGCTCATGGACAACTTCATCAGCCTGTAGATAAAAAAGCCAATCACCTTGGCAGGCCTCTTTAGCAATATCAGTTTGGTGGGCGTTTTCTGTACCACGGGAAAATGTATTAGTATCCCATGTGGTATCAATAATTCTGATTTTATTGGAGTTTAAGCTCTCTACGGATGCTCGCGTTCGGTCATCATCATCTCCTTTGCCCAAAGCCAGGACAAACTCATCAACTAATGGAAGGATTGATGCAATAACCTCTGTTATGGGGTAGTAAAGCTTGGTAGCATTTTTCACCATGCTAAAACCACTAATTCTCATAGGGTTAAATGGCTCTATTTACGATCTCAATCACTAATTCATGGCATTTTGGGGAAATAGCCCTTTGCCAGGCTCTTGAGCACGCACCTGTTCCAGCTCCATTAACTTTTTAACGTAGCGGCTTACTTTACCTCTCAGTAACAGAACTTTGGCTTCTTTCTGCAGTTTGCAGATTTTCTTTTGCAGTGACATAAGCAACTCCTTTGGTAAAAATAAAAAAACTTTTTTGAATCCAGGCTATCGCTTGTAGGAAAAAGCCGGGATTGAATTTTATTGAACTTCAGGGGCAATGTTACCCCATTCGCCTTTGAAAACAAACTCATGAAGGTTTTGACGTGGACTGCTTTCCGCGCTTTCTACTTTTTGCAAGTCTTCAGGAAGGAGGTCAGGCGGACCCTGGTAGCCAATTGCCACCATCGCAACGGGCTGATAGCCATCTGGAATGTTAAGGTTTTCACGGGCTTTACTGGCAAAATATCCGCCCATTTGGTGAACGGCTAAACCTTCATAAGTAGCCTGGGCTAAGAGGTTTCCCATTGCTAAGCCCACATCATGGAAAGCATAGTAATTCGGGTTGCCATCTCCTTGATGGGTTTTCGTAACCGTTAGCATAAGGACCGGAGCTAACTGAGCCCACGGCTTATTGCCATCCATTAACGCATCAAAAAGTTTTTCGTAGGCATCTCCATCTGTTTTTCTCCCTATCACAAAGTGCCAGGGTTGCAAGTTATAACTGGAAGGCGCATGCCTTGCAGCGTCCAATAGCCTTTCCAGCTGTGCATCATTTACTTGTTCATTGTTAAAGGATCTAGGACTCCACCTATTGCTTATGATCGGGCTTAGTGCTAATTGTTCGGTACTTTGTGTCATTATTAAGCAGTTTTTCTGATTCTAGTAAAGAAAGTGCATTAGGTTATAAATGTTCACTTCAATAAGTGTACCAACAGTAAATGTTTAAACTGATAAAGTGTTAAATTTTGGACGTTTCCCGAAGCCTATCCAGTAACTCGTTGACCCTGGAGGCTTCTTCTTCGGACAGGTGCTGGAAACGCTGTGCTGGTGTAAGTTCTTGATTCTCAATGGTCTTAAGGAGCTCCAGGCCTTCTTCAGTAATGCAAACTTCCACCTGCCTGCGGTCCCTTTGGCATTCATCCCGTTTTGCAAATCCCTTTTGGCGAAGTTTTTCCACTAAACGGGAGGCATTGGACATTTTATTGAGCATCCGCGCTTTCAGCAGGTTCACGGAGGCAGGTTCAGGATGCTGTCCCCTTAGTATTCGTAAAATGTTGTATTGCTCGGGTGTAAGGTCATATTGCTTTAGTTGATGATGCTGGTAATCATTGATCCAGTTACCGGTGAATATGATGTTTAAAACCAATTTTTCCCATTGGTCCTGAAAACCTTTGCGCTGATGAATTTCGTCCTCTAATTTCATAGTAAAAAACTAACAGTTTATTTAGTGTTTAAACATTAGATACAAGCGACTATAAAGGTAAAAAAAAACCCGCAGATGATTGCGGGTTAAAAAAAACAAACTATTACTTCTATTAGGGAAATGGCGATTATTTTCGCCAATCTAATTCAATGTTACCAATGGTTTCATCATCCGGATTTTTGATCGGGAACTTTTCCAGGTAGGGGTCGGGTACAGCTTTTAAACCGTTGTCCGGTAGGGTATAGGTAAAAACGGTATCATTCGGCATATTGGAATCCTGATCAATGACCCGGACAGCATAGCTTTTATCAAAATTATCAAGCTCCAATAAAGGGCTATTGAAATCCCAGGTCTTAGGCAAGGTTATGGAGTCTACCACATTGGGAAACACCTGGGTATTACCTATTAGTACACTGTCAGGCTTTTCGAGAAATTCTACATATACGTCAGGAGGACTATTGGGATCCCAGGAAGCATTGTTAGTATCCGTAGCTGGAAAGTCATTCAATGTTATAGAATTAATCCCAACTCTGCTGAACCCTGAGTCAATCTTTATTTCTTTAACTACAACATCTGCTCCTTTAAAATTTTCAGCTTTGAATGATACGGAATAAATCCCTTCACTCTCAAAAACATGGGTGGGATTTTCCTTACTGCTTGTATCCCCATCTCCAAAAGTCCACAAATAGGAATCCGCGTTCTGTGATAGACTTTCAAAATCAACCTGGCACGGAGCCCTGCAGTTGGTGTTAGTAGATGAAAAGTTGGCGGTAGGCGGGTCAATTGGTTTGCGTCCTTCATCACCCGCATCTTGACAACCATAAGTCAATAGTGCTAACGCAAGAACCCAAGTCGTGATGTTTTTATACCATACCATAAGGACTGATTTGATATTAACAAAACTATAACAATTTCTGAATGCACCAAATAAGGCAACATTGAACTGGAAAAATACTTTAACGGATTAGATGCGCCCAATGATCAGTGTTTTTTATCTTACTTTTGTGTATACCAGAGTATTCAATAATTCGGGCTATGAAAGAACGATATGCTTTTTACCAAGTAGACGCATTCACCAATGAGCCTTTTAAAGGAAATCCGGCGGCCATTTGTTTAGTCCCTGAATGGCCGGGTGATCTTATCCTGCAGGCCATTGCGGCTGATAATAACCTTTCTGAAACTGCTTTCCTGAAACCAGTGGATGAAGACTACGAAATACGCTGGTTTACCCCAAAGACTGAAGTGGCACTTTGCGGCCATGCAACACTGGCCAGTGCTCATGTCGTTTTCAATTATTTACACCCGCAGTGGGATGAAGTTGTTTTTCATACCCGCTATTCCGGTGATCTATTCCTCTATCAAGCAGAGGGGCAACTGGCCATGGATTTACCCAAAATACCAGTTGAAAAAAAAGTTAATAACCACCGATTAGGCCGTCTCTCGAGCAGTGTTGAAGCTGTTTATGAAAGTGATAAGCTCATCTTGCGTTTACAGGATGAGGAAGCGGTTGCTAACTTCCAGGAAGATCCCGCTTTACTTGGGCAAATGCACGAATTCGGAGTTGGCATTACCGCGCCAAGCAATGATCCAGAAGTGGACTTTGTTTCTCGTTTTTTTGCTCCCAATGCTGGTATTCAGGAAGATCCCGTAACAGGTTCTCTTCACGCTGGTTTAGCAGAATTATGGGAAAAGGAATTTGGGAAAGATACCATGACAGCGCGCCAACTTAGTTCCAGAAAAGGCGACTTAACCCTAACCGTTAAAGGAGACCGTGTTATTGTTAGCGGGCATGCCAGAACAGTTATTGAAGGTCAATATTACCTTTAAAAAAGGCGTATTTTAAAACACCTCAAATGATACTATACTTTGGTTTACAGGAAATTACCTCAAATCGATGGCTGCAGCTACTAATCAGGGCTCAATAAAAAATTGGTTCTTAACCGGTTCGCCTGGTGTAGGGAAGACAACGGTTGTTCATGAGCTTGTGAATCAGCTGAAAGACGGAAATTTTCTTCCTGGTGGAATCCTTAGCCCTGAAATACGGGAGCATGGAAAGCGTTCAGGGTTTACCATTCAGGATCTGATGACTGGAAGGGAAGAAACGATGGCCCATAAAGAAGCCGATAGTACCATGGTTGTAGGATCTTACAAAGTGTTGGCTCAGCGGGTGGATGCTGTATGTGGGGAAGCTTTCCCTTATGCCTTTCAACATGCGGATGTGATCGTTGTGGATGAAGTTGGCCCTATGGAGCTTTTCAGCCAAGGCTTTAAGCATTTCCTAAAGCAGACCATACAACAAACGCAACCTTTAGTCGGTGTTATTAACCCCAAAGCTAACAGGGGGTTTGTTCGAACCCTTTTAAGGTCTGCGAATTCAACCTCTTACGAGGTAACTACTGAAAATCGGGAAGCCCTACCTGGGCTACTTTTTGAGCAATTAACAAAAATCGTATAAGTGCTACCCTAAAGGGTATATTTAGTGCATCACTAACAGAACTTTTTAATCTAAAACAAACAACTAATTTATGCCTAAGCCAATAGTAATAACGGCGATGCTTGTAGCCACAATTGCCCATTTTGGAATAGCTCAGACTGGCTCCCTTAAGGGCCGAGCCTTGGATGTGGATCGGGGTAAGCCTATTCCGAATTTCCAGGTTAAAATTGAAGCGTTGAAGAAGCAAACCAAAACCGATAGTGCTGGAAAATACCGGTTAACCAATTTACCGCCGGGTAATTACCGCATAAAAACAGCGCACCCGAAGTATGGGAGCTTCACAATTGATTCCGTTATTATTAGAGCCAATCAATCTACGACCCGCAACATCACTGTTGAGCAAAATCAATCAAAATTCAGACAGGATTCCCGAATTCAGATGGAAAAAAAACCATCTACAGCCGGGTATGTAAATCCCCGCAAATCTGTAAGAAAGCAGTATAACAGAGAGGATTATGACCGCATAGAGGCCAATTCCTTTAAAAATGTTAAAAGCAATCCACAATCGACCTTTTCCATAGATGTTGATCGGGCATCTTTTGCCAATACCAGGCGGTACCTGGAGAATGAGGAACTTCCTCCTAAAGATGCTGTCCGGATTGAAGAGCTGATCAACTATTTTGACTACAACTACGAGGGCCCTGAAAATGACAGGCCGTTTGCTGTAAATACTGAAGGTGGGAAGTGCCCCTGGAGCCCTGATCATAAGCTCTTGCACATTGGCCTGCAGGGTAAAAAGATCCCCCAATCCGAAATCCCTACCTCTAACCTGGTTTTCTTGGTGGATGTCTCGGGATCCATGAATAGCCCTAACAAACTGCCCCTTGTGAAAGCATCGCTTAGAATGCTGACAGACCAGCTGGGCTCTGATGATCGCATTAGCATGGTTGCCTATGCCGGCTCTTCAGGATTAGTACTACCTTCCACCCCAGGTAACCAGAAAGAAAATATTACCCAAGCCCTTAATAATTTGGAAGCTGGTGGCTCAACCGCTGGTAGTAAGGGTATAAAATTGGCTTACAAGGAAGCAAAGGAAAATTTTATAGAGGATGGCAATAATCGTGTTATCCTTGCCACTGATGGCGACTTTAATGTGGGAGTAACAAGTGACGGCGCACTAACACGATTAATTGAAGAGAAACGCGAGTCAGGGATATTCCTTTCCGTTCTGGGTTTTGGTATGGGTAATTACCAGGGTAGTAAGATGGAAAAGCTCTCCAATAAAGGCAATGGAAATTATACTTACGTTGATAACAAATTAGAAGCTAAAAAAACCTTGGTTGAGGAATTTGGAGGAACTATGACAACCATTGCTAAAGACGTAAAAATTCAATTGGAGTTCAATCCCGCTAAGGTACAATCTTATCGGCTGATAGGTTATGCTAACCGTCAACTTGACAAAGAAGATTTTCGCGATGATAGTGTGGATGCTGGCGAATTAGGAGCTGGCCATTCCGTTACAGCTCTTTACGAGATAATCCCTTCTGGTAAGGCCTCAGATCAAAAACAACCCTCACTTTCAGATTTAAGGTATCAGGAAAAACGTATAAAAAACCGTGCAAAGCAATTGAATGAAATCGGCATGTTGAAGCTTCGCTACAAAGAGCCGGATGGAAAAAACAGCAAGCTTATCAATCAACCGTTGAAACCAACAGATCAACTGAAAACCACAAATAATTTTTATTGGGCTTCAGCTGTTGCCATGTTTGGGATGCAACTCCGTAATAGTCCTTATAAAGGTCAGACAAGCTTTAACCTCAT
>CAZIUI010000005.1:75579-139756 GCA_964542585.1 uncultured Sphingobacteriales bacterium
CATAAAAGAAACAGCTAAACATGGAGTTGGCACAGATGAAAAAGGTTATCGTAAAGGCTTTATGAGCCTGATTGAACAAGCCGCTAAACTAGAGCGAAGCCAACACTAAAAGATGGTAACTTGGATACAAATAAAAATAGGGAGTTTTAAATTCCCTATTTTGTATAAACTTAAAAGCAATAATATAAATCAAAGTTTTACGCCAATCATTAAGCTACAACCTCAATTTTTCCTTTCATAGTAGGATAGTGGCCGGGATAGGTACAGATAAATTCATAAGTTCCGGCTTTATCAATAGATAGCGTTACGGTAGCCTTTTCACCGGGCTTTAGAACCTTAGTGTTTGCCAGGATATTGCTTTTATCCTCAGGAAGATAGCCGTTGTCCTTGTTTGACATTCCTGCAGTTGCAACATCTCGAGCATTTTCCGGCTTTACCACCACAAAATTGTGCTGCATTGCTTTTGCGGATTCCGGTGCTGTATTTTTCAGCGTAACCTTAACAGTTTGACCCTTTTTGACTTTAATTTTATTGATGTCATACTTCATGTTCTGCATCGTTGTCCCCGGTGTTTTCACAGTTACGCTAGCCTTATCACTAGCATCGGTAAGGTCCGCCATATTCCTATCACCCTCTGAAGTTTTTTCACCATCACCACTTTTATTATCACCGTCCTTACTACTGCCCATATCCGGGCGCTGTTGTTCCTCTTGCTGCTTATCATTTGCATTTTGTTGAGATTGGCCTCCGCCCCCACAACTACTCATTATCGTGGTAGTCATAAAAAGGCCAATTAAGGCTACATTGAGCTTTCTCATTTGACTGTCTTTTTGGTGTAATTTAAATACAACATTTCTAAGAAGGTTGTTTAGCTAATACCAAGATTTCCTGAATTACGGTCTAATCGTTTTCCTAAAAACTTTACCTTGAGATTAGCTATACAAAACTAAGAACGACTAAAACCGTTCTATTGGTTTAAATTATCATAAACTAAAAATCATTGCATGGGTATCGGATTGGTATGGTTCAGACAGGAATTGCGCTTGCATGATAACCCTGTACTCAATGAAGCAATTAAGCATCATGATGCTGTTTTACCCTTATTCGTGTTTGAAAAGGAATATTGGCAAGAAGATAAGTTTGGGCATCAGCGAACCGGCCCCTTCAGAACCCGTTTTTTAAAAGAAGCTGTCGCTGACCTTCGTAAGAGTCTTCAAGAGGTCGGTAGTAATTTGATTATTAAGTATGGTAAAGTTGAGGAGGTTATTAAACAGCTTGCAAAAGATTACGAGATAGAAGCTGTTTACAGTAGTCAAGAAGTGGCAACCCGGGAAGTTCGCTCGGAAGAGCGTGTTTCAGCAAACTTAAATGTGCCGTATCATAAAATCTGGCATGCTACCCTGTTTCACCCGGATGATGTCCCTTTTAAGCCCGAGGAAACACCAGATGTTTACACCAACTTCCGTAAAAAATGTGAAAGGTATGGTACGGTACAGCTCCCGTTGCCTTCGCCCTCTAACATCCCCACTCCCGAAATCGATGATGTAGGGGTATTACCGACCTTGGAAGAGCTTGGAAGCTATGATTTTGAGGATGATGAACGAGCAGTATTGTATTTTGAAGGTGGTGAAACACCTGCTTTAGAACGTCTTGATCATTATTTTTGGAACACTCACAATCTGGCCCGCTACAAGCAAACCCGCAACGGCCTAATAGGGGCTGATTACAGCTCAAAGTTCTCAGCATGGCTAAACTTAGGTTGTTTGTCGCCGCGCTTTATTCATAAGCAGGTACAGGATTTTGAGCATGAGGTAACAAAAAATAAAAGTACCTACTGGCTCATTTTTGAACTTATATGGCGTGATTTTTTCCGATTTTTGACAGTAAGATACCAAGCTAAGTTGTTCTACCTTACAGGCCTTTGGGATGTAGAAAAAACCTGGTACGATCACCCTGAACATTTTGTGGCCTGGAAAAAAGGAATGACCGGTGTTCCCTTTATAGATGCAAACATGAGAGAAATATATTACACCGGCTATATGAGTAACCGCGGCAGACAAAATGTTGCTTCTTTTCTAGCCAAGGATCTGCAGATCGATTGGCGCAAAGGCGCTAGCTGGTTTGAGTCCTTATTAGTAGATTATGATGTTCACAGCAATTGGGGAAATTGGAATTACAATTCCGGAGTGGGGTCAGATCCACGGGAAGATCGCCAATTTAATGTTGTGCTACAAGCAAAAAAATATGATAAGCAAGCCGAGTACGTTCGGCTATGGTTACCTGAGCTTGAACATTTAAGTGCTGAAGAAATCTTGAATTGGCCAATGCTTGAGAAGGCTAAAAGACAAGATAAGGCACCCGATTATCCTGATCCTGTTTTTATCAATAAAAAATGGTATTACCCAAACAAATCTTAAAATTGCTTTAAAATGAAAACGTCAGATTATTTTATCCTATCAGCCGCTTTTATCTCATTTCTGCTTTCAGTATCCACATGGTTTTTTCTGGACAAACAAGCTGGTATTTTTATCGGGATATGGGTACCCTCTATCCTCGCCCTGGGAGGCTACTTCAAGATTATTACTAAACAATAAAAAAGTGCTATATGGGCGGTTTTAACTTTGATCTTTTAATTTTTGTTGTGGGCTTGTTTGTAACGATTCTTGCCATAGTGGGAATTTATTTCACTAAGCGCGAGTTTGAACGTGATAACCCTGATTCCTGATATTTTCAATGAGTGCTTAAAGTAATCCGTTTAAAATGCTTAAGGGCTCACTTGAATTGAGAAACTCTTAGGTAGGGCGGTAAGAACGATCTTAAGTTGCTAATTTTTTGGTTTTAATAGACGCCTGAAACCTTGGTTATATATGACTGTATTAACAACCCAACAATGTTGTCATAATTGCAACGTTGGCAAGCACGCTATTTTTGGGATTTTAAGCGCTGAAGAACAAGAGCAGCTTAATGCTGAAAAGGTCCCGGAAGTTTACAGCAGGGGCGATGTGGTATTTGAAGAGGGACATTATCCAAAAGGATTGTTTTGCATAAGCCAAGGAAAGGTTAAGGTTACCAAAGTAGGTGATGAAGGCCGTGACCAGATTGTGCGGATCGATAAGAGCGGAGAGGTACTAGGGTACCGCTCATTATTTGGCAAAGAACCCTACAGGGCTACGGGTACTGCCCTGGAGCAATCCGTTATCTGCTTTATACCATCCACAGTGATATTTGACTTCATGCGAAGCAACAGCGACTTAGCTTTTCGAATGATGGAAATAATGGCGCAGGATCTGAAAGCAGCTGAGGAGCGTCTTACGCATTTTACCCAAAAACCTGTGAAGGGACGTTTGGCTCAAACACTGCTTTCTTTGATGGAGACTTATGGCCAAACTGATGAGGGGTATCTCGACATTAATTTTACCCGCCAGGAATGGGCTAACCTGATGGGTACCACCACGGAAACAGCAATCAGAACCCTTTCAGATTTGAATAAGGAAGGAATGATTAGCCTTGAAGGCAAAAAAATAAGATTGTTAAAGCCAGCTCAACTCTACGAAATGGCTGAAGTATAGCTTGCAATTATGAATAACCTCGTTACCAGCATTTCAACCTAGCGGCTAGCACTGTACATAGATTCTTCCCGAATGACGGTCAATACAGTCTCCCCAACAGCCTTTAAGGTTTTACGGGAAATCAAGCTGAGGTCATCATCATGAGTATGCCAGTAATCACCAAAGCCATTAGGCCTGCGATGGTTGTAATCTATGATGTTAGCCATGGGAATGCCGGCTTTCCGGGTCACATTCACATGATCATCCATCACCGGACGGGTTTTGGTATAAGAAAATAAACTTCCGTGACCTAATTGATGTGCAACACTCCATATTTTATCGACCACGCGAGGAGCTTGTTTTAACGAATAACCTTCCCTTAAAAAAGTGGCATTCTTAGCCCCTACCATATCCAGGAGTATACCGTAATCGGCCCAGTATTTATCCTCCTTTATTCGCTTAGCCCAGTAAGCTGATCCCAAGCAAAACTTATTGTCCTTGCCCCGTTTTTGTTGAGCCTCAGGTGCTCCGTAGTCTTCAGCATCAAACAAAATGATGTTAATCCCTACATCAGGATTATTTTCATGTAATTGCCTAGCGACTTCTAGCAGTACAGCAGTTCCACTGCCTCCGTCATTGGCACCGGGAATAGGCTCTTGAGTTCGTGTTGTATCCCGATCTGCGAAAGGCCGCGTGTCCCAATGAGCTCCTAACAGAAGTTGTTTATCAGCATCCGGGTTGAAAGACGCCCTTATGTTTTTGATAAATAAGGTCTTGCCATTATAGGCTTCAACCTCACCTTTTTGTACTCGGACGGTGTCCGCATAATTCCTTAACTTCTGGGTAAGCCACCGGGCAGCTTGCTTATGGCCTGGGGTGTTAGGCACGCGTGGACCAAAACTTAGCTGCTTTTTAACGTACTGATAAGCGGAATCTGCGCTAAAAGAAACCTCTGGTAGCTTTTTATCAGACTCTTCCTTACTGCCTCTACTATTACCACTATTATTCTTGTCATTCGAAGTCCCGCAGCCTGCGAGTAAAAAAACGATCCCAACTATTGTAAAAGCACTGCGGATCATGAGTTAACCATTTGAGCGCTAAGCTTTTGAAAGGCTTTTTGGCTGGCTTCAAGCGTGTGGTCAATATGGCTTGATAGAAGTTTGCTGGATAAAAACCAAGCTTCAAATTGGGATGGAGGAATCCAAATGCCCTCATCAATCAAGGACCAGAAATAATCCTTGAAATGATCAATATTACTGCGCTTAACCTCATCAAAATTCCGTGGCGGATTTTCCTGGAAGTAAGCACAAAGCATGGAACCGAATTGATTCACTTGCAGGGGAACCCCTGTTTCAAGGCCCAATTTCTCCAATCCATCCCTGAGCTCACTGGTTATCTTGTGAAGATGATTGTAAATTTCAGGATAATCTCGTAGGGTTTTCAGCGTATGATATCCGCCAGTCATCGCCAATGGATTACCGGAAAGGGTACCACCCTGGTAGACTGGTCCTTCCGGGGAAATCATTTGCATGACCTCTTTACTGCCGCCAAATGCCCCAACAGGTAAGCCGCCTCCAATAATTTTTCCAAGCATGGTAAGGTCTGGCTGCACCTCGTATGCATCCTGCGCTCCTCCAAAATGGTAGCGAAAACCCGTCATGACCTCGTCAAATAAAAGTAGGGCATTGTACTCCTTTGTTATTTGACGAAGGCTTTCCAGAAAGCCTTCATCCGGCTTCATCACACCCATATTTCCCGTAACAGGTTCAATAGCGACAGCCGCTATTTCATCTGGATATTGCTGGAAGAGCTCCCTAACTGTTTCGGCATCATTGTAAGGTACCACAAACGTGTCCTGGGTGTACGTCTCCGGAATACCCTGGCTCCCGGGTAAACCCTGCGTAGCTACTCCGGAACCTGCCTGCGCAAGGAGGGCATCTACGTGACCGTGATAACAACCGGCAAACTTGATCACTTTATTCCGCCCAGTGTAAGCCCTGGCTAATCTCAGGGCACTAAGGGCGGCTTCTGTTCCGGAGTTTACAAAGCGTGTCATCTCAATAGAAGGAAAAGCCTCGCTAACCAATTCGGCCAGCTTGATCTCTAACTCAGTAGATGCACCAAAAGTCGTTCCCCTGGCTACAGCATCTTGAATGTTCGGGCCCACTTCTGGCGGATTGTGGCCTAAAATTAAAGGGCCGAAAGAACCCACATAGTCCAAATAAGGGTTATCATCTTCATCATAAATGTAGGGGCCTTGTCCTTCCTTCATGAAAAGCGGATTACCACCAACAGCGTTGAAAGCACGAGCTCCGCTGTTGACTCCTCCGACTAACTTTCCTTTCGCCTTTTCGTATAGCTCTTGGGAGCGGTTAAAGGTCATATGCTTTTTTTTTGCTTAACTGAAGATCTCAGCAAGTTTATCCGGCTGCCGATGAATTCCTGTTATGATAGGGGTGTCCCGTTCCGTATAGTACCTGGCTTCGGTCATTCTTAAATCGTACACCAAGTCAGAAAAATGAGAAAGGTTTTCCGTTTCATAAGAGACCACGAATTCCTGGTCTTGAAGACCAAAAGAATAAACCAATAGCTGCATGATCTCGGGATACTGCTTCCCGGTCTTAATATGCCCCTGCATGTATTCCCAGCGGGTTTCAGCACTTTCAAGGTACCAGGAGATGGTTTTGGTAAAAGGGTAAACTACAAAGTAAGAAGTACGGGCACTGTCATCGTACGGATCAATCTCTTGCGGGTTCCGCTTTGCATTGGTGTAATTGGAAGGCTTGGTAAAGCCCCAAAGGTTATAGGAGGGGTCAATGTACTTACGGAAAATATTCAGCGCTCTGCCAAACTCATCAAAAAACAAGTCCGGAACATTATTTTCCTCCGCATCTTTACTGGCCCAAACCATGATATCATACTCTTCCCGGGAAGGAAATACTTGATAAAAATTGACATTATCAGTGGCTTTCTTTAAATGCTCTGCCCAGTTGTGAAGGGTTTGCTTTCGCTCTAGCTCATCCAGTGACCAGAATTCTTTATTGAGTTTGAATAGCTGATAGTGGGTTAATATGCGCTTTTCCATGATGTTAAAACTTTCTAAAGATTTACAATTACAAAGATCATAAACGTTGACCTAAAGCATCGAGTAAGGAATCGGTGCCTGATTGCTCTGGTACTAAATGCGCTTGCAGGCCCCATTGTTTGACTTGGTTACCTGAAGTCTCTCCTATACATGCAATTACAGTGCTAGGCTCCGGCCAGATCTTATATTTATGGCAATGGTGAAAAAACGCATTTACCGTAGAGGGGCTGGTCAAAAGTATGGCATCCAAGCGGCTGGACAAGGTACTTGCAAAAGTCTCCTTGGTGTATGTTACAGGTTGATTTTGATAAACGATCAGCTTATGAACTTTAACTCCTCGCTCCTCCAAAGCCTCCGGTAATGCCTTTCGCGCTTGGTCTCCGCAGGGGAATAAGATCGGCAGATCACTCGGTAAGGGTAATTGTTGACCAAGGCTTTTACCGTTGGCTGTTTCAGGTTTAAAATTGACTGAGAGTCCTTCTCCCTCAGCTTTTTGAGCTGTTTTATTACCTAAAGCAGCTATTTGAGGCCTTTGGTCGGCTGTTAAATGATAATAGCTATAGCGGAAATTGCTTAAAAAGCCTTTAACCCCATTGACGCTGCTGAATACAATCCATTGGAAATGAGAAAACGGTTCTAAAGACCGCTGCTCAGCAAGAGAAGGCGATCGGTTATTAATTCGGATTATCGGCATAGGAACAGGGATTCCGCCCCTATTTTCTATTTCCCGCTTGGTGGGTTCAGCTTGCGCCTCAGGCCTTGTTATTAAGATCCGTTTATTTGAAAGGGGTGCCATAATCCGACTGCGGCCGTCTAGAAATGTCCAATTTTATCCACCAGGATTTTACCAAGGTTCTCAGCTTCATTCACATGGCCCTTTACCTGGTCCCGATTCAAGCATGAACCATCCTCTTTGCCATAAATACCATCAATGGTTATTTGGTCTTGATTGACCCGCGCATGGGCTCCTAGTGGTAATTGGCAACCTCCGCCAAGTGCTGTCAGAACCGTACGCTCAGCTTTTGTCGCTTTTATGGTGTTGGAATCATTGATCTGGCTGACTAGTTTTTTCATTTCCTGATCATCACTACGGGTTTCAACAGCCAGAACACCCTGAGCCACAGCCGGAACTAACTCTGAAAAATTAAAGAGCTGAGAGGCTTTATGAAACATATTAATGCGCTGTAAACCAATTGCCGCAATACAAATGGCATCTACTTCGTGACTGTCGATTTTACCCATGCGAGTATTGATGTTTCCGTTGATGGGTTTAATCTTAAGATGAGGATTGGCGTGGTAGATCTGCACAGCCCTTCGCAGGCTACTGGTTCCAATAATCGACCCTGCAGATAGATCTTCAAGTTTGACATTATCACGGGACATTAAAACATCCCTAACATCACCCCTTTGTGGTATGCCGCTGATCTCTAGGCCCTCCGGCAGCTTTGTGGGTAGATCTTTGTAACTATGAATAGCTATGTCAATTTCCCCATCAAGAAGTGCTAATTCAACCTCTTTCACAAAGGCCCCAATGGTTTGAGTGTTACCCCGATCCCCACTGGTTTTGATTGGTTTAGTAACAAACTCATAATCCGGTGCTACTTGCCTTAACTCCCGGAGTACCATATTGGTCTGAGCCATGGCAAGCTTGCTTCCACGAGTGCCTACAATAACCCGTTTTTTCGGGATATTGACATGAAGATCCTTTAAGTTGAATATCTCCTGGAAAGTGGCTATTTCATCCTGATGTTCATCGGGTTCTTTGCTGTAGCTTTTAAGGGTGTGAATGGGATCATTGGATACCTTACGTAGAATGCGGTGAGCCATTTTATCGAGGATCCGCTCTTGCTGACCGTTCAACTCGCCAATTTTAGGTTTAGCCCATGCTAGCTCCTCCTGCTTGATCCTTTCCAGGTTTTGGTAAAAATTAGCAATAACAGGATTAAGGCGATTGGTATTGAGCCAAGACTCGTAGGATTCCACTTCTTCTTTAATGATAGCATTGGCATGGGGGATTTCCTGCTTCCGGTTTTTTAATCCCTTTTGGGTTAAATCTTTTAGCCGATCTAGGTCGTAAACCGCAAAAGCGTGAATCTGACTAAGGTCCATGCTGAAATTTCGAGGAATAGCCAGGTCAATAAAGGTCAAGGGGTGAAGTAGGCTTATGCCATCCAGCATAGATTTGGAGAGCACAGGTTCCTCAGCGTTGGAAGCCCCTATCACAACCTCTACTTCCTTGAGAGAAGGGATGATCTCCTCATAAGTAACAGGTTGCGCCCTGTAAAACTTGGCTACTTCTTCAGCTCGCTGCCGGCTTCTGCTTGCTACGAGCACCTTTCCCGGGTTATGCTTGGATAAGATCTTGAGTAAGAGCGTAGCCATCTCCCCGGTTCCAATAACCATGATACGGGCATCTGATAGATGGGTGTACTGCTTATCTACCAAATCAAACGCTACAGAAGAAAGGGAAACCGGTGTCTGACCAATGGCTGTTTCTCTTCTTACCCTTTTACCCGTACGAATAGCCCTTTTAGCCAGCTCGTGCAGTACGGGGCCCAGCGTGCCGGCTTCCTGAGCTGTGTAATAGGATTCCCGAACCTGGCCCAGGATTTGATGCTCCCCTAATGCCTGCGATTTCAGGCCGGCTGCTGTTGAAAACAGGTGTTCGGCTACCGAGTACTCATGGTCAAGTATGGTCAGGTATGGCTTTAAGGACCCAAATTGGTTGAAGTAATCAATGAGCGGTTCATGATCCTCATGATAAGCGTAAATAGCAAGCCGGTTACAGGTAGAGACAATAAACGCCTCATACACCTGCTGCGACAGGGTGTTGAGGGCTTCAAGAATATCCTCTTTATCCAACGCCACATGCTCACGAACATGAACCGGAGCCTCCTGATGACTCAGCTCTACTCCTATAACTTTCGCCATTCGTTGGCTGCTACTTTAATGTGTAACCTTTAAAATTGGGTTTATTGCTCAAAGGAAACTCATCTGTCCCATTAGAACAATGATTTTTCTCATGTTTTTTATCTACCTCACCTTACAGGAAGAACGAAAACAACATCCTATTGCTTTAAGTATCAATTAGAACCTTTTTATGGTTACCTAACTTAGAAACTCATACCAACTTGTTCGGTTGGACCGTAATGGTACCTTTGTCGCAATGCATGAAAAGCTAACGACATTATGTGGAACAACCGCTTAAATTTCATGTGCAAATATGGTCCCTTTCTCGTGGTTTTAGTGATGATCAAATCTTGTTTTGCCCAAACCGTTGATACTAACTGGTATAACAGGGGCCGGGAAGCTTTTTCAAAAAAGAACAATTCCAAAGCTCTTAAGTGCTTCACCAAGGCTTTGAAAACACCGGAGAATAAAATAGATGCTTACCTGGCACGGGGCATGACCTATCAAAAGATGGGAATTCCCAAGAAAGCGATTGAGGATTTTACGAAACCTATCAAACGAGATAAAAAGCTGGTTAATGCTTACACCCATCGCGGAATGAGCCAAATGAACATGAACAATTACAACAAAGCCCTGAATGATCTCAACCAAGCTATCCGACTTGATTCAACGGCTGGCAAGGCATACTTCAATAAAGGGTACTTGTTGTTCCGATTGGAAGATTACTCGGGTGCTTTGAAAACTTTCCGTAAAATGACCCGGAAACCTCCCGATGGTTTTAAAGCTCGGCACCTTGAGAATGCTTATCACTTTAGTGGCAGGGTCTACATTCAGCAAAAAGCACCTCAAAAAGCCCTAAAAGCATTTAACCGCTCTCTACAGTTGAACCCAAAAGCATACCGCTCCCTGTACTACAGGGGTATCCTATTACATCAGCTAAAGCGTTACAAAGCGGCACTTTCAGCTTTTGACTCAGCCATTGCTGCAAACCCAAAATACCTGAATTCCTTTCTCAAACGGGGCTTTACCCATGGTCAACTTGGAAACTACAAAGCTTCTATACAGGATTTTAACCATTATTTGAACCATGAGCCTGGAGCAGGAAAAGCCTACCGAATGCGAGGATTGGCAAAAGCTAAACTTGATCGTTCGAAAAAGGCGCTAAAAGACCTCAAAAAAGCCCTGAATCAAAATCCTAAAGATGGCATGGCTTATTTCTTTAAAGGCAATGTCCACTATGATTTAGATAACCTCAAAAAAGCTTGCAATGCCTGGAAAGCTGCTATGAGCCAGGGTTATCGTCAGGCGGCTAAGTATTTCCAGAAGGTATGCCAACAGGAAAAACCACGTAAATAGGAGTACTTTTTAACAGCTTAATTGCTTATGACTACCTATAAAGCCGTAATTTTCGATCTGGATGGCACTTTACTGGATACAGTCAGGGACATAGCTGATTCCGTTAACCTTACCCTAGAGTCCTTCGGCTGGCAACCGTATCCTTTACTTCAATACCGCAAACTCGTAGATGCGGGATTAGAGGAGCTACTGGAAAGCCTATTGGGCAATCATGTGGAGGATGAAATCTTTTTCCAAAGGTTTCGCAGGGAAGTGGTAAGCCATTACACTCAGCGTTTAACCCATAAAACCAAACCTTATCCTGGTATTGAAACCTTGTTAAGCGACCTTAAAAAATGGAACATACCTCGAGCTGTCCTTTCCAATAAAGCCCATGACAAAACGGAACAAGTGGTAAACCATTTTTTTAAAGATCATTTTTTAAGCCCTGTTGTAGGTGCACAAGAGAACGTTCCCTTAAAGCCCGATCCCCATGGGGCTCAAAAAATAGCTGAAAAGCTTCAATTAACGGCGGGTCAAATCCTCTACGTAGGAGACACTCCCAGTGATATGGAGACTGCCAGGAGAGCGGGGATGCTTCCAATAGGTGTTACATGGGGTTTCCGGCCTGAAGATGAGCTTATCGCAGGGGGCGCCTATGACAACCTGACCCATCCAAACAAGCTATGGGATTACCTTGAAATCTAAAGTATTGACATCAAAGACTGGGATTATTATATTAGTTTTAAAGAATAAGAAAGCCACGTTTTGATGCGTAGTTTTTATGTAATTTACGGCATTCTTTTACTACTGGTATTCGTGGCTTTTAGTTATTTAGAATCCCGTTCAAAAGACCAGCGAATCCTTAACGCTAAAATTAGCCATGCCAATAAGCTGGTTCAAAGGCAGAATTGCGCCAAGGCTTTTCATTTACTAACCCAGATCAATCAAGTATCCCCCTCAAATTATTATTCCCGTCTGACGCAAGAGGAAATGAAAAAGCTCAAAGCCGATCTGTGTAAAGCTTTAAAAAAACTGAAAGGACCGATTAAAGGTATCAGGCCCACAAAACTTAGCAAGCCATCCGAAAAAGCAAATACCGTTTACAAGGTTGAAATTCCTCACTCTTCCGGCCATTCAGCTTCTGAATTGATTTTTAAACGGAAGTTTGGTGAGTTGATCCTTACAAAGGTTGACCCATGATACCAGCAAGGTCATTTTGAAAGCCAGAGAGGGCGAGCCCGCCTCCATCATGGATAAATAGCGAAGGTTCCTTAATGTTTTGGGCTTGCATTATCCTACTAGCTGATAAAGCATGTTTTGCGCCGTAAATGGGATCGGTTAGGATACCCTCTTCATGAGCAAGGATTTTTACTGTCCTGAGGATTGATCGATTGACGGATCCAAAAGCTTTACCAGTAGGCGGCCTGTAGAAATGGTAATTGGGCAGCAATTGGGTATTGGATAGCAATCCCCATTCTAAAGCCTGATTTTGAAACCGTTTTAATTGGTCCTCAAAACCCGCTTCCGTTCCACTAATAAGGGTGATATGAACGGTTTTATCCGTAGCTTCAATACTCCCAAGTGCCAAGAGCAAGCCTATAGCTGTTAATCCCGTTCCTGCATCAATGAAGACATGCTGAAAGTATTGACCAAATGCCTTTTCTTGCTTAATAATTTCAGGGCCCAGCGTCATGCAGCCCTTTAGCGCTTGCGGCATAAGAGCTCCTTCAGGTATGGTTAGGTGAGATCCCTGTTGTAAGCTTTGAGGTATGGATTGTTGATGCCAAGCTTCACGGCTGTAATAATGAATACGAGCTTCTGACCGCGTAGCTAGGCGTATCCATAGATGGTTACCGGTTAAGGGAGGAGGGTCTTGATTAGCCAATAAGTGCAAAGTGTATTGGCAGCGGTTGGCGTTAGCAAATTGTACTAAGCCTAAAACATTATTACTGAAAGCACTGCCCCAAATGGCAAGGGCTTGAATATCCTGCTGCCTCCAATAAACTACTAAACTTGAGTATTTCCTGTACTTTGAGCCCTGGATACTACTACTTTGCTCATCTTCTCGTTTTATGAAGCAGTTTGAAGGGAAAAAAGCATTGCTTGCCTTTAATCTCGTTTTTAAAGGCCAATTCGGAGAAAGGTGCTGAGCTAGCAGTTGTTGAAGGGTTTCAGGCCTCATGACCCTGCTACAATTGCAGTTACATAGTGGTAGATCATCAAGCCAGAAGCCACAAGTTTGATCAAAGTACCGGCCAGAAAACCTAAAAATGCCCCAAAACCAGCCCTTATGGCTTTTTGCATTTCTTCCCCATTAATCAGCTCACCAACTATTCCGCCAAAAAAAGGGCCTAATATTATCCCAAGGGGTGGAAAAAATATGGCTCCTAGCAAAGCGCCTATTCCACAACCCCAAACGCCATACTTAGAAGCTCCGAACTGCTTGCTTCCGATCATTGGGATGATGAAATCCAGCAACATGACAACTACCGCTAGCCCCGCATCCCAAAGCAAAACCTCGTCCGATAACTGGTATTGATCAGTGAAATGTAGGGCTAAAATTCCTATATAACTTACCGGAGGTCCCGGTATGACTGGAAGAATGCCCCCGAGAAAACCAACAATTAACAGAATACCACCAACGATAATCAATACTGTATCCAAACCTGGCAATTTTCAAATCCTTCCGGGACAAAGATCCTCATGCGCAACAAGAATTCCCGTCCCAGGGGATTCTAGACCTTAAACAAAATTAGGTTATGTTTAGAAGAAATTAATTTGAAGTAAGAACCCTTTTTCAACTGAATTGGTGCCTTCTCTAACATCTTTAAGGAGACTCTAGCAACATCAGTCAATAACGCTTTACAAAGAAAATGAAGACAACCCTTGGCATGAATCTAAGAACATTTGCGGCATAGATCACGGCGGTCTATTCTATACATCAAAAAGCAATTAAAACTTTTACTTTGAAGCCTCCGCTCTAGAACCAAATAAATGTCACACGCTGAGACCAACTTTGAGGAAGGCCTTAAGCCTTATTTGCCGGAGGGTACAGCCCAACATGTGGCAGCTTTGCTAGCGCCCTACAACTTAAAATTAACCCTTACTAAGCCCAGGAAAACCAAGAAAGGTGACTACAGGCCGCCTGCCAAGGGGCATGCCAGCTTGCACCAAATTTCCATTAACCGGGACCTGAATCCCTATGCCTTCCTGGTAACCTTGCTGCATGAGCTTGCTCATTTGCAGACCCATGAACGCTACCATATCGGAAATATTAAGCCTCATGGTCCTGAGTGGAAAGCCTGCTTCCGAGCGTTGCTACGCCCTTTTTGGGACCAAAAATGCTTTCCTGAGCCTGTAAAAGAAGCGCTCACGGAATACTTAAAAAATCCATCAGCTGCTACTTGTACTGCTCCAGCACTGACCAAAGCCTTAAGGGCCTATGATGCCAAGCACGAAGAAGTTTTTGTAAGTGACGTGCCTTTTCAGGCTTATTTCTATTGGCAAGAAACCCGCTTATTCCAACGATTGAAAAAGCAACGCACCCGTTACGAGGCCCTTGAAGTGCATACGGGACGCTACTACCGGATTCATCAACATGCCTTGGTGAAGCCTTACAACAACGATTAGCTGTATTTTTGCTTATTGTCTTTTGTAATGATTAATATTCCAAGTATGAGGATGGGGTTTTGCTTTAGTTTTGCCATGCTTGCAGTTATCTTGAGCGAGACAGGGCTTAAGGCTCAAGAAGATAGCGTTAGGCAAATCCGTATTGAAAACGCTAATACCCTCAAGTACATGGAAAAGGAGGGGCGGCAAATCAGGAAGCTTATTGGGGATGTTCGCTTTCGCCAGGAAGGGATTCGTATGCATTGCGATAGTGCTTTCCAATTCCAAAATGCTAACCGGATACGCGCCTATAGCAATGTCCATATCAATCAAGGTGATACGCTCCATCTTTACGGAAAATTTCTACGATATGATGGCGATAAGCGGAAAGCTGTTATAGAGGAGGATGTAAAACTAAGAGAAACCACCGAGGACGTCACCCTTACTACTGATACGCTTTACTACAACATTCGAGGTGAAAGGGCTTATTACCTTACAGGTGGTAAAATTGTAGATTCCACAAGTACCTTGACTAGTGAAAAAGGGTATTACCAAACCACACAAAAACGTTTTGCCTTTGCAGACAGCGTAAAGCTGGATGACCCGGAATATGTCATGCGGAGTGACACCCTGATCTATAAAACCCCAACGGGCAAAGCTTACTTCCACAGCCTTACAACGGTCACTAGTGACTCTAATTTCCTTGCTTGCGAAAATGGGTGGTACAGCACCCAGACTGGTCAAGCGCGGCTAGGGAAACAGACTTACATGCGTTCCGGTAATCGACAATTATTTACCGATAGCCTGTATTATAAGCGTGAGCAAGAAGAAGCTTGGGCATGGCAGAACATCCGTTTATTGGATACCACTGAAAACCTTAAACTAACCGGGAATGCTGGTTATTATCAGGAAAAACCAAAGCAAGCTATCCTGACTGATAGCGCCTTAGCGCAACAGTATCAGGGAACAGATACCTTTTACCTACATGCGGACACCCTGCATAGCACAACGGATTCCTTAGGGAAGCAAGTCCTTAAAGCTTATCACGGTGCTAGGCTTTATCACCAAGAATTGCAGGCCCAAGCTGATTCAATGGTCTACCTTCGGCAGGATTCGCTTATTTATCTTTTCAATAAACCCGTTATGTGGTACCAAAACTACCAGCTAACGGGGGAGGTTATGCGCGTCAAGACGGACGGAAAGGGAAATATTAAGCGCCTTTTTATACCTTCAAAAGCTTTCATAATCGATCGGGAGCGTGAACAACTTTACAATCAAGTAAAGGGAGAACGATTAACCGGTTACTTTAAGGATAATGCGCTTAAACGGATGCTAATTGCCGGAAGTGCAGAAGCGATCTATTTTCCTAAGGATAAGTCCGATCATTATGTGGGTATTAATGAGATAAAATCCAGCAAGATCCGCGTTTATTTTGAAGAGCAGGAAATCCAATCCATCCATTTCGTAAATGAGCCGGATGCGACCATCCACCCGATAGGTAGTAGCGATCCTAAGGAATTTCGTCTAGCGGGTTTTGCTTGGCTAGCTGGTATCCGTCCGGAAGCTATAGCTGACCTGTTCCTTCCCATTAACCTGAAAACTACGAGCGCTAATGATCAATCTCCTTAATATCCTCCGTTTAGCATTTACTCTTGCTTTTTTGCTGCCTGGCCTTTGCATGTTCTGCCCTTCAGCCAATGCCCAGGAAAAATCCCGTATAGCAGGCATTTGGGTTACGGGAAAAAAAGATGGCCGTGTCAAAATTCAACAATGTGAAAAAGGTCACTATTGTGGTAAGCTCATATGGACAAGAAATAAATCAACGGGTAAACCCCTTAAAAAAGATGTTAATAATCCAGACCCTGAAAAGCAGGATCGGACGATTCTAGGAATCCGGTTATTGAAAGGCCTTGAATACAATGCCGAAGATGACATTTGGGAAGACGGGGAAATTTATGATCCAAACAAAGGGAAGACCTACAACTGCTATGTGGAAATGGTGAACAAGGACAAGCTGAAGTTGAGGGGATATGTTGGGGTTAGCATGTTTGGCCGAACCACTTATTGGAAACGCTACGAAGGATCGCAATAGGATTTAACAACATTTGAAAGAATGTCGGGGTGGCTGGATTCGAACCAGCGGCCTCCACGTCCCGAACGTGGCGCGCTGACCAGGCTGCGCTACACCCCGATTAATGCCCAACAAAACTAAAAAAAATGCGTGTGCTTAGCTAGCATCCCACCAGTTGGAGTTCCTTTAAACAGGCGAGCTGGTCAATTTTGCCTGTATGCGTCTGTGGAAAAACGGGCAGGGTATAAGTTGCTTTGGGTACTGAATAGCGGGCAAGGCTTCTTTTAAGCTCCTCAGTTAATGATAACGATAAGCCGTCATGTTCATCGTGTGGGGATTCCACGATTAAAATCACCCTTTCACCAAGACTCTCATCTGGGATACTTGTAACAAAGAAATTAGAGAAAGGCCAGTTGTTATGCTCAATAATCCTGCTCACCTCCTTTTCTACTGTTTCGATCTGAACTTTATAACCTCCGGAATTGATTACTCTATCAGCCCGGCCCAGCCAATAGAAATGGTAAGGATCCAGTAGGCTAACACGGTCATTGGTATGAATAGGATTATCCCATAGAGGGGATTGGATGATAAGTTTAGCCTCACTATCTACTGATAAAGTATTACCGGGCAAAGCTTGGAAGTAGGTGTGGGGCTCCGGGCTCACTTTTCTTACAGCCACGTGGGTCAGGGTTTCCGTCATGCCGTAAGTATGATAAACTTGAGTGCCGGTATCCCTGGCTAGCTTTTCAATGGCTGGCTGCAGAGGCCCGCCACCCAATAAAATGCTGTTGATGCCACTCAAAAAATTCCGGTGCTTATCCGATGCTTCAGCTATCGCTTTGAATTGAAGGGGTACCAGCGATGTCATTTGCGGGGGCGTAGGAAGAAGCCAATCAGGCACTGGCTGGCGGGAGGGATTTAATTGAATCAATGGGGTATCAAGGATAAGCCCTCGGATGAGCATCATAAAACCCGCTACATAGGATACGGATAGCGGGTTTAGCAGCATGCCGCCGGAACGCAGATTAAAATAACGGATAGTTTGATAGGCACTTTCTTTGACCTGGTCCCTATTAAATGTTATAGGTTTGGGCTCACCTGTGGATCCGGAGGTGTAAAGCGTAAAGTCAGTGTTGCCCTTTAGCCAATTGCTGGCAGCTTCCAAAGTGGGATTTCCGAAGTTTAGTGATGCTTCAGCAAAAGCAGGATCTAAAGCTTTTATCCTACTAGTCGTCCATGTGGTGCTCTCAATTTGTAAGTAGAACATGATGGTCTAAAATATATGGGGTATAGATGAATATGAAAGCAGATTGTTTGCTCAATTTAACAGAAATTCCAATCTTCCAGCTTTTGATTTTATTGAACTACGCCTTAAACTTAGCGTTTAGGCATTACAAGAAAAAAGTTCCTGTATGGAAGTACAACCAGGATCCTACCTAGCGCAAATTCACTACCCAAGTGACCTTAAGGGCTATTCGAAAAAAGACCTTCCTCAGATTGCCAAAGAACTAAGAAATTATATCATAGATGTTGTATCCATGTATGGCGGCCATTTTGGTGCAAGCCTAGGAGTTGTGGAAATGACGGTAGCCCTGCACTACGTGCTTAACACACCGGATGATCAGCTTGTGTGGGATGTTGGTCATCAGGCTTATGGGCACAAAATCTTAACCGGTCGCCGCGAGCAATTTTCAAGTAATCGTCAATGGCAGGGCTTGAGTGGCTTCCCCAAATTAGCTGAAAGTCCTTATGATACGTTTGGCGTAGGCCATGCAGGAACATCCATTTCCGCAGCTTTGGGAATGGCTATTGCCAGCCGTCAAAAAGGAGAACGAGACCGCCAACATGTGGCCGTAATTGGTGATGGTGCTATGACAGCGGGCTTAGCCTTTGAAGGGATGAACCATTCAGGTGTGGAAGACAGTAATCTTACGGTGATATTGAACGACAATTGCATGTCAATTGACCCCAATGTCGGGGCTTTGAATGAATACCTGACTGATATTACAACCTCCCAGACCTATAACCGTTTCCGTGATGAGCTTTGGAATGTGCTGGGCCGGATCAAAAAATTCGGTCCGAAAGCCCAGGAGTTAGCTTCGCAGATCGAGCATAGTTTGAAGTCCATGTTGCTAAAACATGCTAACTTCTTCGAATCGTTGAATTTCCGATACTTTGGCCCGGTTGACGGTCATGATGTGAATCATATTGCCGATCTTCTGGAGGATATGAAAACCATACCCGGACCAAAACTGCTCCACTGCGTAACGGTAAAAGGGAAGGGGTTCAAAGCAGCTGAAGAAGAGCAAACCAAGTGGCATAACCCGGGCGCAACTTTTGATAAAATTACAGGTGAGATCAAAAAGAAACCCGCAAAAGCTACTGACCCGCCTAAATACCAGGATGTTTTTGGTAAAAGCATTATTGAACTAGCAGAGCATAACCAAGACATCA
This sequence comes from uncultured Sphingobacteriales bacterium, assembly GCA_964542585.1. GTDB lineage: Bacteria > Bacteroidota > Bacteroidia > CAILMK01 > CAYYUA01 > CAYYUA01. The sequence goes on from CAZIUI010000005.1 coordinate 94,595, forward strand.
TGGGAATTACTCCTGCCATGCCTTCGGGTTCGTCTCTGGCTATGATGATGGAACAAATGCCTGACCGTGCTGTAGATGTAGGAATTGCAGAGCAGCATTCCGTAACGGTAGCTGCAGGGATGGCCACTCAGGGCTTAAAACCGTTTGTTACCATTTATTCTACCTTTCTGCAGCGTGCCTATGATCAATTGGTGCATGACGTCTGTCTACAAAACTTATCGGTGGTATTTTGCATCGATCGCGCAGGTTTGGTCGGGCATGATGGTGCTACGCACCAAGGAGCCTACGATATTGCCTATTGCAGGGTTCTGCCTAATATGACCGCGGCTGCTCCCATGAACGAGCCCGAACTCAGAAACCTGATGTACACAGCTCAACTTAATGACCATGGGCCTTTTGCTATCCGGTATCCACGGGGAAAAGGTGTGACACCGGACTGGCAGCAACCCATGAGCGAAATCCCAATTGGAAAAGGCCGAAAGCTCAGTGATGGGCAACAAATAGCCCTTGTTACTTACGGGCACCCGGGTAACTTTGCACAAGAAGCGATTAGTGATTTAAAACCTCAGGGTATTCAGGTCGCTCACTACGATATGCGGTTTGTTAAGCCCTTGGATGAAGACCTGCTTCACGATGCCCTCCAAAACCATGAGCAAATTATTACTGTTGAGGATGCGGCTATTCTAGGCGGTTTTGGCAGTGCCATTCTGGAATTCATGAATAACCACGGTTACAAAAATCCCGTACAGCAGCTTGGTATTCCTGATGAAGTTATTGAACATGGCGACCCTGGCACCCAAATGGAATACTGCTCTTATGACAAATCCGGAATTTTAAAGGTCGTGGCAGAAATGATCGGTACCAACCTGGAACCCTCTAATCCGATCTTTGCTTCTTAAGGGGTTATTAAGGTTAATAGCATTTAAAACCTTCCTGATCTGAAGGTAGGTTATTGATTTGTTTTGCCCAATATTTGGACCTTGATTCTTGTTTTTCCCATCTTAGTAAAGACAGCCACTTTTCAACCGTTGGATAACTGCATTTAAGCATGCCATTTGCCAATATTTAGTGTCGTTGTAGCTAGCTTAGACAGTGACTCAGGATTTTTATTTGTTTTGTATCCGCTTAAAAATTTAAAGTCTAGGCTTTTTGTCCATCGAAGCACGAGGTTTAACCAAAGTTTACGGAGAGAACGTTGCTTTAGATCAGCTCAGCTTTCAAGTAGAAAGCGGAGGTGTTGTTGGACTTTTGGGTCCGAATGGTGCTGGAAAGTCTACCTGCATGCGGATTTTAACAGGTTACAGTGCACCTACGGAAGGGGACGCATTTATTAACGATGTTAGCATTCTTACCCATCCAGTATCTGTCCGTCAGTCCATTGGTTATCTTCCTGAAAATAATCCTCTCTACGAAGAACAATATGTAGACGAATACCTGAGTTTTTCGGCTAGGATATATGGGCTTAAAAGCAGTTACAGGAAACAACGCATCCGGGAAATGATTGCCTTGACCGGGCTTGAGCCGGAAAGGCGTAAGCCTATTCGTGATCTCTCCAAGGGTTACCGTCAAAGGGTTGGTTTAGCTCAAGCCCTCATCCATGATCCTGATGTATTGATATTGGACGAGCCTACATCTGGGCTAGACCCTAATCAGGTAGAAGAGATACGTAACCTGATTCGTCAGATAGGAGAAGAGAAAACCGTCATCTTATCATCTCACATCATGCAGGAGGTGCAGGCGATGTGTAGTCGGGTATTGATCCTTCGAAAAGGCCAATTGGTGGTAGATGAAGATACCCAAAACCTTGTTGACCGGATGGCTAGTGGGCTTACTATGCGTGTGCGCTTCAAGCACAACATCCCTGTTGAGCAATTAAAACAATTGCCGGGAGTGGCAGATGTGCAAAATGAAGACGATTACTACCTAATTGAGGTAAAAGGGCAGGATGAGGTGACTTTTGCTGAAGAAGTTTTTCATCTAGCCCAGCGTGAGAATAATCCCATTATTGAAATTCAAAAATTCCAGGAGACGTTGGAACACGTTTTCCAAGAGCTAACCCAATAAAATGGTCGTTTTTTAGAAGGCCTATGTTAACCATTCTTCAAAAAGAGATCAACAGCTTTTTCAGCTCTTTGATTGCCTACATTGTGATTAGCGTATTTCTTACGGCAACTGGACTTTTCGTTTGGATACTCCCTGGCTTGAACGTGTTTCAATATGGATATGCTACCCTTGAAGAGATGTTCAATATTGCGCCGTGGGTTTTCATGTTCCTAATCCCGGCTATAACCATGCGCCTTTTAGCAGAAGAGCAAAGTAGCGGTACCCTGGAAATTTTAACGACCAAACCATTGAGTGACGGAAGTATTGTCACAGCTAAGTTCCTGGCGGGATTGGTGCTGGTAATTTTTTCTATCGTTCCAACGCTCATCTACTTCTACAGTATTTACATGCTCGCTGATCCGGTAGGTAATGTGGATATAGGCGGAACGATGGGCTCATACCTTGGATTACTCTTCTTGGGAGGAGGCTATACGGCCATTGGCCTGTTTGGCTCATCTGTAACAAAAAATCAGATTATAGCTTTTATTGTGTCTATTTTTATATGTTTTATACTATATGCCTTGGTTCCCTGGTTGCGAGAATACACTACATGGTCTGCTATAGACCCGTTTTTAAAAGCTATCAATATTCAAGCCCATTACAGGTCTATGAGTCGTGGAGTTATTGATACCCGGGATGTTGTTTATTTCCTTAGCCTTGTTCTCGTTTTCCTCATGATGACTAAAACTGTTCTGGAAAGCCGAAAATGGTAGTTTAAAATCAGAAAGGCATTCCCCCTCCTATGAAGCAGTCCCGCTCTCAAAAATTGCAATCGTATTTACAACTTGCTCTACTCATAGCTATTGTTGTAATCATCAATGTGATTGCTCAATATGGCCATGAAAGATTGGATTTAACCTCCAATAACCGGTATACCCTCTCTCCTAAAACTATCGAGAAGCTTAAGGGATTAGAAGACATTGTTTATGCTAAGGTCTATCTGGGAAGTGAGGAGCTCCCTGCCGGTTTTCGAAGGCTGAAGTCTTCTACCCGGGAAATGCTCAATGAGATGAAGGCCTATGCGGGAGATAAGTTACAGTATGAATTTATAGATCCGACCAAGATTGAAGATCCCGAAGATCGGCGCAGCCGCTATAAACAACTCAGTAAACAGGGGTTAGAACCGGTTAATCTGCAAATCCAAAAGGAAAGTGGCAGTGCCCAGCAAGTTATTTTTCCAGGAGCAATCTTTTTCTATAAAGACCAAACATCAGCTTATCAAATATTAGAGGATCAGAGAGGTCGTAAGCCCCAAGAGGTTATTCAAAACTCAATCATGAACCTGGAATACGGGGTCATGAATACCGTTCGAAAACTAAGATCCGGCCAGCAGAAAAGGATTGCATTTGTCGCAGGTCATGGAGAACTGGGCAAACCTGAAACCAGGGATATCAGGCGCTCACTTAACGAAACCTACGCAGTAAAAAGGTTGAATTTACCCGAATATAAAATTGGGGCCTTGCAAAAGTTTGACGCGGCCGTTATTGCGAAGCCAACAGAGCGTTTATCACCATATGAAAGGTTTAAGATCGATCAATTTATCATGCACGGTGGCAAGGTCCTTTGGCTAGTCGAACGGTTACAAGCCAGTATAGATAGCCTTAGCCGCCGTGGTGTGGGCATGAGTCGCGAGTACAAACTAGGCCTTAAAGACCAGCTTTTCAATTATGGGGTTCGGGTCAACCCCAGTCTGGTTCAGGATATGCAAAGTCATGTGGTCCCTACTGTTCGCAGAGGACGCACCAATAAGCCCCAGAAGAGATTTCTGCCTTGGCCCTACTATCCATTAGTAGCTCCTAAAACTAACCATCCCGTTGTTGCTAATTTAAGCCGGATATGGTTCCGCTTTACCAATGCCATTGATACCATTGAAACCCCGGGTATTAAAAAGACTGTAATCTTGCGGAGCTCCCCACGGTCCCGCACGCTTTATCACCCGGTCCGTATCAATATGCAGAACATCCGGAAGACCATGAAAGAGCGGCTTTACCGTGCAGGGCCGCAGAATTTGGCAGTTCTTTTAGAAGGCAGTTTTACTTCAGCCTTTAAGAATCGGGTTTCGCCTGAAGTACTTGAGAAAGGCAATTTTGGAGATGTCAAGCATCAAAGCGATACTACCAAGATGATCGTAGTGAGTGATGGAGATCTTATTCGTAACCAGGTACACCCCGTTAAGGATAAGACTTTTAAGCTTGGGAAAGATCGCTTTACCAAAACCAGTTTTGCTAATAAGGCTTTTGCATTGAATTGTATTGACTACCTGCTAGATGAATCCGGGTTGATGTCCTTGCGCGCAAAGGATTACAACCTCAGATTACTGAACAAGCAAAAAGCAGAGGAAGAAAAACGATATTGGCGTGTATTGAATATGGCTGCGCCTGTAGGAATTGTGATCCTGTTCGGCTTGATCTTCAATTTCATCAGAAGGCAGCGTTTTGTAAGGCTTAATCAGCCGGTATCGAAAGGTTCCCTCCCATTGAAGAATGAAGAAGAATCCAATCCATGAAATGGCGTTCAATCCTTATAACCACCTTAGCAGTAATTGTCCTGGGTGTCATCTTGTATTGGCTGAACACCAAAAGCCGCGAATCAACTTTTACAGCGGCCAATACGGAATTTGCTTTAAAAGACACTGCTGCCATAGATGAAATTCACTTGTCCAACCTTCAGGGGCAAGAAGTCATACTTAAGCAGCAGCCTGATCACCAATGGATGGTTAACAACAAGTTCCAGGCTAGCCAGACCAAAATAGAGACGCTTCTGCACACGATTTACCATGTGGAAGTAAAAAAACCCGTTCCCCTGGAATCTCGAGAAAATGTCATTAAATCACTAGCCACGCAAAATGTTCAAGTTGATATATATCAGGACGGCAACCTTGTACGCTCCTATTATGTAGGCCATCAGACCCCAAGTGAACTGGGCACTTATATGGCCATGAACAATGAAGATAAAAAACCCTACGTAACTCATATTCCGGGTTTTTATGGCTACCTGAGCTCCCGCTACTTCTGTGATCCGGATGAGTGGCGCAGTACACTAATCTGGAATTTTAACCCCGCAGCAATACAGGAGGTTAAGGTGGCTTATCCCAAAGGGGAAAAGGAGCCTTTCCACTTGCTTAAAGAAGGGGAAAATGCTTTTACAATTAAGCATCTTAAAAGGGATAAAGCGCTAAAAAACTATGCCCTGAAGCAAGTTAAACGGTACCTCATGAATTTCCGGGATTTCCACTGCGTGAGAGATATGAATGATTCGGCTAAACGGGACTCGCTATTGCAGTACAACCCAAATGCCCGACTAACCGTCAAGGATGAAACGGATAACAAACGTTCTTTAGCGGTCTACAAAGCTTTTGGCAACGCCAAAGATACCGCCAATAGACCGCGAAAACCTAACAATTACTTTGCAATAACCCCCAGGCGTGAAAACCAAGTTGTTTTAATTCAAAATCTACAGATTGAGCCGATGCTAAAAGGTTTCAGCCACTTCGAATCCTCAAAAAACAATTAGTTTTGCTAGGTAGCCAATTACGGTTATCAAAACAGCTTGTATGAAATTTATTGCATCCACAACAGCGCTTCTTAAAGAATTACAACTGGTAAATGGCGTCATTAGTAACCGGGCGGTAATACCTATTCTCGAATACTTCCTGTTTGAAGTCAAAGACGCTAAGCTGACCATTACAGGAACTGATTTGGAAGTATCCATGCGCTCAAGCCTGGAGGTAGAAAGTAAAGAGGATGGTCAAGTAGCTGTTCCGGCCCGGCTCATTATTGATATTCTTCGTACCCTCCCAGAGCAGCCCGTTACATTTAGCATTGACAACACTAATAATTCCATTGAATTAACTTCCGATAACGGCCAGTATAAAATTGCAGGAGAAGGGGCTGAGGATTTCCCCAAGTTCCCCGAGGTGGAAAATGGCCATTCCGTATCCTTGAACGCCAAGATCCTGAATAAAGCCATTAACAATACGCTGTTTGCAATCGGTAATGATGAGCTTAGACCCGCACTCATGGGGTTGCTCACTGAAATGACCCCATTAGATTTCAAGTTTGTTTCTACAGACGGCAATAAGTTGGTTAAATACCGCCGGGAGGATATCCGCACGGATAATACCGATAGCTTTATCCTGCCCCGCAAGGCCCTGAACTTGTTGAAAAACTCCCTTCCGGATGATGATGTGCAAGTTGCTGTTGAATATAACAACACCAATGCGCTTTTCACATTTGGCGATGTGAAGCTTATTTGCCGTTTAGTGGATGAACGGTTCCCTGATTACAGTGCCGCCATTCCTGCGGAAGCTCCCTATACCTTACGAATTAATCGTACAGAGCTAGTCCACTCCCTTAAGCGAATTGCCATCTTTTCCAATAAGACCACTTATCAGGTCAGGTTTAAAATTGATGCCAACCAGCTAGAATTAACAGCGCAAGATCTGGATTTTGCGAACGAAGGTTTTGAACGCCTTTCATGTGAGTTCGATGGAGGGCAGATGAATATTGGGTTTAATGCCCGTTTCCTCATCGATATGCTCAATATCCTGGACTCGGATGAAGTGGTTATTAACCTCTCCCAACACAACAGACCCGGCATTCTGAGACCTGCAGAAAGTGAGCAGGGCGAGGATCTGCTGATGCTTCTTATGCCTATCGTTCTAAATTTTGATGAAGAGGAAGAATCCCAGGAGTCTGAGTCGGGGAGTAATGAAGCCGAGGAAACGGAAGAAGGTGAGGAATTGTAGCCCTTAACTCATGATGGCAGGTCATGGCTCGCGCCCTATTCTGCTTAAACAGCCCTTTGTAGTCAATGAGGGGTCGGTTAATAAAGCAGACGTTTTGTTTAAAGACGGGCGGATTTACCGGATTGATGACAACATTGCTCCACCCCAGGAAAATTACCTGGAAATTCAAGCTGAGGCCCAATACCTTCTTCCAGGGGTTATTGATAACCACGTGCATTTCCGGGAGCCTGGATTAACCCATAAGGGCACCATCCAAACGGAATCCAAGGCTGCAATTGCAGGCGGAGTGACCGCTACTATGGAGATGCCCAATACAAAGCCTCAGACGATTGATCATGAGGCCCTAAATGACAAATACCAAAGAGGAGCAGCTACATCCTGGACCAATCACGCATTTTACCTGGGAGCTACGCTGGATAACCTGGAGGTGATCAAGCAAGCCAACGAGGCCAATATCTGTGGCGTAAAGATCTTCATGGGATCCTCTACTGGAAATATGCTCGTGGATGATCCTGAAGTATTGGGGAAAATTTTAGAGGAATCTCGTCATTTAATAGCTGTTCACGCAGAAAACGAGCAGCGCATTCAGGAGCGATCAGAAAAATTTAGTGAAAAGTATACCGGTGGCCTGCCCATTGAAATGCATCCCGTCATCCGGGATGGGCAAGCTTGTTATGATGCCAGCAAGCTGATTATGAACATGGCCCGGGAAAAGGGAGCACGTCTGCATATCTTGCATTTAACTTCAAGCGAGGAGGTGCCGCTATTTGATGCAAAAAGGCCGGTGCATCAGAAAAAAATTACCACGGAGGCCTGCGTACACCACCTGTGGTTTAGTAGTGACAATTACGCTCGTTGGGGTAATAAACTCAAGTGCTATCCAGCTATAAAAGATGCTCAACATCAAAAAGCTTTATTAGCAGGCTTAAAGAGTGGCCAAATTGACCAGATAGCTTCAGACCATGCCCCACATACCCTACTTGAAAAGCAGCGTGGATATTCAGATGCTCCTGGTGGCATACCCATGGTTCAGCACAACCTTCCAGCCATGTTGGCGTTCTACAAGCAGAACGAATTAGCGCTAACCGAGGTGGTAGAAAAAATGGCTCATAACCCGGCTAGAACTTACAAGGTCCAGGAGCGCGGATTTTTAAGGGAAGGTTACAAAGCCGATGGTGTTTTAGTGGAATTAGATCGGCCACAAAGGGTCCGAACATCCAATTTGTTCTCGAAAGCTCAATGGTCGCCTTTCCAGGATATGGTATTTCCTTCAAGCATTACCCATACTTTTGTCAATGGTCAACTTGCCTTTCAAAATGGCGTTATAACTGATCAACCGCAAACCGAACCGTTAAGCTTTGGGGAACAAGTCTGAAGGACGGCTATACCCTGGTTATAGAGGTAGTGTAATTTTGATCGTGACCATACAAGTTGAAACTGAAATGCTAGAATAATGGTCTCTGCTAATAATGATAAGCGGCTTTTCCTGTTAGATGCCATGGCGCTGATCTTCCGGGCGCATTTTGCTTTTATTCGTAATCCGATGTATAATTCCAAGGGCATGAATACATCAGCCCTTTTTGGTTTTACCAACACCCTACTGGATCTTTTAGAAAAGGAAAACCCAACCCACATTGGGATTGCTTTTGATACCAGTGAGCCTACTTTTAGAGAGCAGGAGTTTCCGGCTTATAAAGCCAATCGAGAGGAGCAACCAGAGGATATTCAAGTTGCCACGCCTGTTATAAAACAATTGGCCCAGGCTTTTCGGATTCCAGTCCTCGAAAAGCCGGGTTATGAGGCTGATGACCTTATCGGAACCCTTGCCAAGCAGGCAGCGAGGGATGGTTTTGAAGTGTACATGGTAACCCCTGATAAAGATTTTGCGCAGGTTGTGGAGCCTAACATCTACCTCATGAAGCCGGCCCGCAGCGGTAAACCCGGGGAGCTATGGGATAGGGATAAAGTCCGCGAGGAATTTGGCATTGAGCAGGTAAGCCAGGTGGTGGATATCCAGGGGTTAACAGGTGACAGTGTTGATAACATCCCTGGTGTGGAAGGCATTGGGCCCAAGACCGCAGCTAAGCTTATACAGCAATTTGGCGATGTAGAAACGCTGATCAACTCCACCGATCAACTAAAGGGTAAGCAAAAGACGAAAATTGAAGAGTATAAGGACCAAGCACTGCAGTCTAAGCGTTTAGCCACTATTGACACGCAGGCCCCAATTAACTTTGATCAGGAGGCCCTGAAAAGAGAAGGTCCGGATGATGATTCCTTAAAAGCATTGTTACAGGAATTGGAATTCAGGTCTATCTGGCGTAAGCTTTATGGGGGTGAGGAAGGCAATGGTCAAGCTGATGGGCAAGGTGATCTTTTCAAGCAGGAGGCTTCTTCTAACGAGGAATCCGACCAGTCCAGTTTTACTACGCTGGAAAATGCTGAGGCTAATTACAAGTTGGTGGCTAATGAAAGGGAACGGCAGGACCTCATGGAAAAGCTGTCCCAAGTTGATGGGTTTGCAATTGATACCGAAACCTCTAGTTTGAATCCTCACACCGCTGAATTAGTAGGTATCAGCATAGCCACCCAAGCCAAAGAAGGCTATTACCTTCCTACCCATGATCAAGCATCCCTTGAGGCCGTTTTGAAAGCCCTTCAGCCCGTGATGGCGAATTCTCAAATCACCAAGATCGGACAAAATATTAAGTATGATCTGCTAGTGTTGGAACGCTATGATTTAGAGGTCAAAGGTCAGCTTTTTGATACGATGATCGCTCACTACCTGCTGGAACCAGAGCTCCGCCACAACATGGATTACCTGTCTGAACAATATTTAAATTACCGGCCAGTGCCCATTGAGCAGTTGATCGGTAAGAAAGGTAAAGGGCAAGCCAGCATGGGTGATCTGAAACCCTCCACTATTAAGGACTACGCCTGTGAAGATGCTGATATTACTTATCAGCTTTACCAGCTTTTTGATAAGCAATTGGGTGAATACGATTACAAAAAGCTTTACCAAAACATTGAAGGGCCCCTGATTTATGTGCTGGATGAGATGGAAAGGGAAGGCGTTAAGGTAGATCAAGAACAGCTCAACCATTACTCGAACGAACTAGGTGAGGAGCTTGAAGGATACCAGGAAGAAATTTACCAGATGGCTGGTGTTCGTTTCAATATAAACTCCCCAAAGCAACTCGGTGATCTGCTATTTGAGAAACTCCAGCTGGACCCTAAAGCCACGAAAAACCAGAAAAGTCAACAATATTCCACCAATGAAGAGGTGTTGTCCCGCTTGGCTCAGCATCATCCTATCGCCCAGAAAGTCCTTGATTACCGTTCTATCCAAAAGCTGAAATCCACTTATGTAGATGCTTTACCTGATCTGATCAACCCGCAAACGGGCCGTGTACATACCTCTTATCAACAGGCTGTTGCCGCCACTGGGCGGTTAAGCTCCACCAATCCCAATCTTCAGAACATACCTATCCGTACTGAAAAGGGTCGAAAGATCCGTGAAGCTTTCATTCCTCGTGAAGAGGGATATTCCTTGCTGGCGGCTGATTATTCGCAGATAGAACTACGCTTAATGGCTTCTATGAGTGAGGATCCATCGCTTATCCAGGCTTTTAAAAATGGAGAGGACATCCACGCTGCCACAGCCGCTAAGATTTACAAAGTCCCGCAGGAAAAAGTGACGGATGAAATGCGCCGCAATGCCAAAACCGTCAATTTTGGGATCATTTATGGGATCTCAGCTTATGGGCTCTCTCAAAGGCTAAACATCGCCAGGGCTGAAGCCTCTGAGGTTATCGATAGCTACTTCAATGAATACCCGCAAGTGAAAACCTACATGGACAGTCAAGTGTCTTATGCCAGAAAACACGGTCACGTTAAAACGCTCTTTGGTCGTCAGCGAACGCTACGTGATATCAACTCCGGGAATTCTACTCAAAGGGGTTTCGCGGAACGCAACGCCATCAATAGCCCTATTCAAGGGACAGCGGCTGACCTTATCAAAAAAGCGATGGTAAATATCCACCATGAGCTCCAACAACAACAGTATCATTCTAAGATGACGATGCAGGTGCATGACGAGCTTATTTTCGATGCACTTGATACAGAGCTGTACCAATTGCGAACACTTATTGCCGATAAGATGCAAAATGTGCTCAGCCTACATGTTCCGCTGGAGGTAGAAATTGGTGTGGGACCTAATTGGTTGGAAGCGCATTAGCCCGCGGCCTTTGGCAATTCCTTAAACCCTATCCTGTTAAAGCCATTCCTGATGGTAAAAGTAATTTGGATGCTGCTAGTTGTTTATGAGCTTTCAAGGGTTACACTATAAATCGCTTTGAATGGTACATACCTCAACCATAGTTATTGGCGGTGGTCTTTCCGGGATCAACTGTGCTCGTTATCTGGAAAGGGCGGGTTATGATTACCGGCTTATCGAAGCTACTGATACCCTTGGTGGCCGGATGAAAACCGACAAATACAAAGGATTTCTCCTGGATCATGGTTTTCAGGTCTTTTTATCTGCTTATCCCGAGGCCATGCAGACCCTGGACTACGAGCGTTTGAATCTGCAGGCTTTTTTGCCCGGGTCCATTATACGCATCAATGACAGTTTTCAAAAGCTTGTAGATCCTGCCAATCAACCACTAAAAGCGCTGGGATCGCTATTTGCGCCCGTTGGCAGTATCAAGGATAAGTTTAAGCTTGCTTCACTTCGCAGCAGGATCATGAATAAGCCTCCAGAAACCATTTTTAAGGAGCAAAAGGGCTTAAGCACCTACCAATACCTCAAGCAACAAGGATTTTCTGAAAAGATCATCGATCGGCTTTTTAGGCCTTTTTTGGGGGGTGTTTATTTGAGCCGAGAGCTTGAAACGTCCTCCCAAATGCTGGAATTTGTTTTCCGAATGTTTTCTGAAGGTGATACTTGTGTACCGACTACTGGTATCCAGGCGATTCCTTTGCAAATGGCCGAAACCATCCCTGGAAGTAAGATTATCTATAACCAGTCCGTGAAGCAAATCACCTCCGAAGCGGTTAGGCTGGCGAATGGAGAAGAACTTTCCGCGGATAACATTGTGCTGGCTACCGAGGCACCACAAGCGGCGCATTTACTGAATTTACCCGGCCTTGACGTTGGACAAAACAGCACCACTTGCCTCTATTTTAGCATAGAAGGAGAACCGCCTACAAAAGAACCGCTACTCGTACTGAATGGCAGTAGCGATGGTCCTATCAATTCGATTGCTGTGATGAGCCAGGTAGCCGGCAATTATGCGCCCAAAGGTAAACACCTGGTTGCGGTGTCTTTGGTGGGTGCGGCAAAATCCGATAAAAAGGATCAGGTAGTAGCACAGCTCAAAGATTGGTATAATCCGTCTTATATTGATCAATGGGAGCACTTAGCCACTTATGAGGTTCCCTATGGCCTACCGGATAAATCGCCTGGCAACTTTTTGAAAAATCCTTCTGCATTAAACCTTGCTGATAACCATTTTATCTGTGGTGATCACTTGGTGACGCCCTCGCAGAACGGCGCTATGGCATCCGGAAGGCAAGCAGCTGAGGCTGTTCTAGCTAAGGGCTAGCTCCTCATTGGCCCATAAGCTGGACCACTACTTCCCGTTTCCGGGCCCGGGTATCAAAATCCAGGAACACAATCTGCTGCCAGGTACCGGTCAGTAAGCGCTTATTCTGGAACGGAAAAGCCTGAGTAGTTCCGATCAGGGCTGATCTTAGATGGGATGCACCATTGTCATCACCCCATGTTTGATTGTGCGCGTAGCCGTGGCCGTAAGGAGCCAATTTACCCAGCATTTGATCCACATCTTTATTTACCAGGCCCGGCTCATATTCCAGCGTTGTAATACCAGTGGTAGCGCCAATGCCGTAAACGCTGGCTTGGCCTTCTTGAAGCCCACTTTCGCGTATAATACGGGATACCTCGTCCGAGAGGTTAATAATACTTGTATAACCTTCGGTTTGAAAGCTGATAACTTCTGTCTTAATTTCCATAGCAATGCTTCTATTGAACAATCAAGTTGGCATGTAGCTGTTCGCCATTTGCACCCTTAATGACCACATGGTAAAAGCCGGCGGATAAATTTTCGACCGAAAACCAGAACGAATCGGAATCTCCTTGAAGTTGAGATTTATACGAAAGCTGGCCGGCATTTCCATATAGCTTAAGAATTGGTGCTTGAAGATTAGCTAAAGCCTCCCCCTGAATTTTAACGAAACGACTTGCAGGATTAGGGGAAAGGGATATCCCATTGGGCTTTTTAATAGACGGTTGTTGGGTTTGATTTGTATCGGGTTGTGAAAAAGTATCCGGTGTAAAACGCTGGCAGACCGTATAATTATTCCTGTTGTAGCGCTTTAATGCCGGCAGTTCTTCTTCTTGCAGGGAATGGGCAGGATTATAGGCAGGCCATTGAAAACTGTCGGTCCAATAGCCCGGTCTTTTTTTGTCGAGGTAATAGCTATTCTCTTTCAGCCCTTGGCCGCTATCAGCTAGCAGTTTTCCCTGGTAATTGTTGCTACTCATGAAGTGACGCTCACCATTTACCAAATACTGGCCATCGGGGTTTGGAATTTCAAGCCCCATGATATTTTGCTGATCCGAAGCCGGATTATTGCTCATGTAAAGCCCATAAAGAAGGGCCCTGTTCCGAAAGAAGGTGTTGTAGGGGCCATTGATGTCATGGGATTTATCAATGGTAATGGTTTGTACGGTATTACCCTCAAAAAGATTGGCATAGGGATAATTACCATGCAATACCAGGTCTCCCGTAAAGTCACTAGGAAAACCGGATTTATAAGGGTCAAGCGAATAATTATAGGCCAGGACATTGGCATTGGCAGAAGCTTGTAAAAGCATTCCATGGCGAAGATGCTCAAAAATGTTGTTGGCTATGTGGCATTGACCGGTGGTTAAATGTAACGTCATCCCATAAGCCTTTCCTCCGCCACCGTAATTAAAAGCGTGGTGGAAGTAGGATCCTGTAACCGATATATGCTGGCTTTTAGCCACTTCCACATGGGAAAAGTTGCACTTGTAGCTCTCAACACCACGAACCCAACAATTACGGGCATACCTGAAAGCAATGTTGCTGGTCTGTTCTTCCGTTTTTCCTTTTCTAATAAGCTTTAAACAACCAATTCCTACATGGCTTTTCCATTTTACGCTGCGGAGGCGGGGATTGAGACTGCTATCAAATTCCATTCGTAATGGCTTGTCTAAGGTTAGGCTTCCCTGCTTCTGATCCCTGATGGTTAGAAAATGGCCAAGGCTCCCTTGGGCCCAATCGGAAGTTGCTAGTTTACCATTATCCTGGATAAATGCCAGATGTTGATCAGCCTGGTAGGCTTTGGCACCTGGAAATTGTAATTGCTCCTGATTGCGGGATTGTGTGGGAAGGGTGTCAAGGATTTGACCAGCCCGCCCTTTAATGCTGATAAGGTCAGCTTTAACCGTTTGCTCAAATATGAGGGTTGTTTGATCACTTCCCGCTCCGCTAAGGATTGTACTATCCGGTAGGCTGATGCCATTGCTGAAGTAGTATGTGCCTGTTGGAAGGGAAATGACCGTTGGTTGCCCTGCCTGATCAGCCAATATATTGCTGAAAACCGTGTCAGCGCTATAAATGGTATCGTTAGCGCTTGTATAGGCTCTAAAATTAACCGTATCAGGCTTATTCAGCCCAGCATTTTTGGTTAAACCACCATTTGACCAGTCAACAGCTCTCTTTGAAGGCAAAACCTGACCCCATGAATTAACAGGATTAGCGAAGCTTACCAATAGAAGGAAAGTGCTTATTACCCAAAATGAAAGCAAGGATTGACTACGCCAGCTCTTCAAAAGCGCGGTCTTTCTGACGTTTAATCCTGCGGCTGATCTTAATACTGAGCTCATACAAAAGGAAAAAAGGGATGCATAGAATAATTTGACTTGTAAAATCAGGAGGAGTCAAAATAGCTGATATGATCAACACTACAATGATAGCGTGCCTTCGGTAGGCTTTTAAAATTTCCGGCGTAATTAAATCTAGCTTTGATAAAACGTAAGCTATAACCGGAATCTCAAAAATGACGGCTGCGGCAAAAACCACGGATGCCAAAGTGGATATAAAGCTGCGAAGCGTTATAACGTTTTGAATATCCTCAGTAACCCGATAGCTACCCAAAAACTGGATGGACATTGGGCTAAGCATGTAGTAACCAAACAAAATCCCTAACGCAAACAGGATAAAAATAAAAAATAGCATAAAGATACTGTACTTACGCTCACTGCCGTTCAATGCAGGCTTTATGAAACGCCAAAGCTCAAATATGAGGTAGGGGAAGCCTGCAATTATACCCAGCATAAAGGATACAAACAGGTGCTGAGTAAACTGGCCCGCCATGTGGATATTTGAAAGTTTAAAGCCCATTTCTTTGATACAAAGATTTTCTCCTAGGTTTAACTGTTCAGAGAGCCAGCAAAGGGCTTGATAGGTCCAAAAAGTACTGCGGGCTGGAGCTAGCACCAGACCATCAAAAACAAAGGTTTTGTTGATGAAAGCCACGATTGCCATGACCAGGATAACCGCAAAGGAGCGGATTAAATGCCAACGCAGGGTGTCTAGGTGATCCAGGAAAGTAGCAGTTCCATCGTTGGTCTGATTGTTAGGCTCAGTCATGAATGGAGGGCTCTATCGGGATCTTAAATTCCTTTCGGCCACTTTTTTGATCTGCAAAATAAAAACAAATCCTCACGGCTTTTGGTGCTATGAACCATTAAAACTGGATTATAAGCTTTTAGAAAGCCAGGTTTGTTGGCTTATACTGTACTTTTGCCACCAATCCTTTGATCAAGAATGCTTCAAAAGGAGGATCGGTACCCATGGTGGATTTTAAAACGGCCTATAGTTCTATTCGTTGTACCTGCCCCAAAGGGATGGCTGAAGTGCTCAAAACTGAAGTGGCGGACCTTGGATACTCAGTGGATAGCAGCAACTATACAGGCATAACCGTTCACGGCAATTTAAAAGATTGCATATACTTAAACCTGCATTTGCGATGCTGCCATAAGGTGCTCTATCAGTTACAGGCCTTCCAGGCCAATGATCCGGACGAACTTTACCGGACCCTGGTCAAAATTCCCTGGGAAAGCTACTTAACCCTAAAAGCTCATTTTACGATAGAAAATGTGACCGAGAATGCCCATATCAAGGACACCCGATTTGCTAATTTAAAAGTGAAAGATGCGATTGCGGACCGCTTTCAACAGGTGACGGGTAAACGCCCCGACAGCCGTTCGGAAAAGGACCAAGCGGTTGTTTTCTTGTTCTGGAAGGGAGCAGATGCGATGATCTACTTGGATACATCCGGACAGCCGCTTTCCCGGCATGGTTACCGGAAAAGAAGAGTAGAGGCGCCCTTGTCAGAAGCCTTGGCAGCAGCCCTGGTTTTAAGCAGTCAATGGAATCCGGACCAGCCGTTCGTAAATCCCATGTGTGGTTCGGGTACGTTGGCTATAGAGGCGGCAATGATGGCCATTAACAGGCCACCAGGGTTAATGCGGGAATATTTTGGTTTCATGTACCTCAAAGGGTATCAAAATGAGTTATGGCATGAGCTTAGGGAGGCAGCTAAGCAGCAGGTGAAAACCCAAGCTCAGCCTACCATTATAGCTGCAGATCATGATCCGCAGGCCATCAAAGTGACACAGGATAATGCACGCAGGGCCGGTGTTTTGAAGTACCTTTCCCTGCATACGACTTCACTTCAGGATACGCCCCTGCCAAACAATCCGGGCGTTATCATGATGAACCCACCTTATGGCACAAGAATGGGAGAAGCTGCTGTGTTGGCTGATCAATACAAGCAAATCGGTGATTATTTGAAGAATTATGCCAAAGGCTATCAGGCTTGCGTTTTTACGGGTAATCAACAATTGGCCAAACACATTGGGCTTAAAACCAATAGCCGCACAACTTTCTTCAATGGGAAGCTGGAATGCCGCTTACTTAGCTATTTGGTTTATTAAGGCTCAAAGGCGGGAATAGAAGATCCTTTCATGGTGTGCGATTATCTTATAATAGGGCAAGGCTTAGCGGGTACCCATTTGGCTTGGCAGGCCTTAAAAAGAGGTGAATGGCCCTTGGTGATTGATCAGCCTAAGCCAGGTGCTGCTTCTCAAGTGGCCGGTGGCTTGGTGAATCCCGTTACCGGAAGGAGGCTAACCAAAACTTGGGGCGCTGAGACCCTCATACCCTATGCTGAAGAAACTTACCGAGCTCATGAAGATATTGTACAAGAGCGTTTTTATTTCCAAAAACCGATCGCCCGGATCTTTAAAGATGAACAGCAAAAGGGACAATGGTACAAAAAACGCAGACCACAACAGGAATACTATACTTACGTCCAATCAGAAACGTTACCCCCTGACATAGACAAGACTTGCCACGCTGAATATGGGGGGGTGGTATTAAACCGAGGAGGGTTCCTGAATACAAAGCTATATTTGCAGAAGTCCCGTGAACACTTTAGCCAAAAAGGGCTGCTGAAAACCGCCAATTTTAATTACAGCCAATTAACCTTTCATCATGGCCTTTGGGAATGGGAAGGTCTTCAAGCCAGGTATGTAATCGCCTGTGAGGGGTGGCAACTTCCCCAAAATCCGTATTTCCATTCCCTGCCGCTTAAACCGGTCAAAGGACAAGTGCTTACTGTTGACGCAGTCGATTTGCCAACGGAACAAGTCATAAACAAAGGTTTCTGGATGATACCAGTTGGCGAACATGAATTTAGAGTTGGAGCCACTTATGAGCATGAGCTCCCTGCTGTCGAGCCTTCTGCTGAAGCTTACCAACAGCTTACTGACCAGCTTAACCGGTTTTTAAAGGTGCCCTATAAGGTTTTACAGCGAGAGAGTGGGGTGCGGCCAACCATGCCGGATAGCCTTCCAGTGGCGGGTTGGCATCCCTCTAATCCGCAAATTGGAATATTGAATGGATTAGGAAGTAAGGGGGTGTTACAAGCACCCTATTTAGCATCAAGCTTATTGCCTGGTAAAGATGATCGTCATATTTTAACTGATAAAATGAACGTTAAACGCTACCTTTGATGTTTACAAAGCAGTTGTCTATATAATTTTTCAAACAATTTAAAAAGCAGCTTTATGCCGACAAGAAATGCCAGCGCTAATTGGAAAGGAGGGTTAAAAAGTGGTAATGGAAGTGTTAAAACCGAAACCTCTCAGGTTGATGGACAATACCATTTCAACTCTCGTTTTGGGGACGGGAATGGCGGAACCAATCCTGAAGAGTTAATTGGTGCGGCTCATGCATCGTGTTACTCAATGGCACTCTCAGCAGGTTTAGAGGCTGACGGTTATACCCCTGATTACATCAATACCGAGGCAAATGTAACTGAGGACCAAGTAGAAGATGGATTTGCTATAACCAACATTCATTTAGTTACGCGAGCTAAGGTGCCTCAAATTGATAAGCAAAAATTTTTAGAGCATACGGAAACAGCCA
Organism: uncultured Sphingobacteriales bacterium; assembly: GCA_964542585.1. Lineage (GTDB taxonomy): Bacteria > Bacteroidota > Bacteroidia > CAILMK01 > CAYYUA01 > CAYYUA01. The sequence goes on from CAZIUI010000005.1 coordinate 112,988, forward strand.
AAAATAACTGTCCGGTCTCTAAGGCCTTGGCTGGCACTAAGATCACTGTTGATGCTGATCTTGATTCCTAAAACCCTACAAAAAGGATAATGGTAACAGGAAGCTTTAAAATTCAAAGGCTTCCTGTTTTTAACAATCATAAAAATGAAAATTCCCTCAACGCAAACATGAACTTTAAAACAAAGCTGGGGATAAGTTTATTACTGGCCGCTGTAGTAAATTTTTCCCAGAGTTACATTGCTTCCATGAAGATAGCTGATCCTTTTTCTCATCGGACCCTATCCAAAACTGAAAAAGTTCAGCTTGCGAAGCGCCTGAAACCCGAACTTGTTGAGGGTATTGACTCAATTGCTTCCCTATTTAATAAGCAATATGGCCTTAATGCCTCTATCATGGTGAATTACAAGGGCCATAAAATATTTGATAAAGCTTACGGCTCGATGCGCCCGGGCGGCAAAAAGCCTCTACATTCCACGCACTCGTTCCAATTAGCATCCGTTAGCAAGCAGTTTACGGCTATGGCTACCCTGATGTTGGTGGATAAAGGAAAGCTGGATCTTTCTGATACCGTTCAGCGGCATATCTCTTATTTCCCCTATGAAGATATTACGGTAAAACAGGTGATGACCCATACAGCCGGTTTGCCGAATTACATGTGGGCAATTGAACATCATTGGGATCGGGAAAGAGCACCCTATAACGATGAGGTGTTGAAAATGATGGATTCTCTCGACCTTAACCTGTATTTTACTCCCGGCACCCGATTTTTTTATGCCAATAGCGGTTATATTACCCTTGCTCACCTCGTTGAAAAGGTTAGCGGAAAGCGGTATGACCAATTTTTACAGGAACGGATTTTTGACCCCCTCAATATGCAAGGATCCTTTGTGTACAGTAAGTGTTGGGACAAACAATTTCCTGAGCGGCTAAAGGGTTACAAAGGCAATGGTTACCAAAGTTATAGGGTTGAGGACAATGCTTTAAACGGGCCAGTTGGTGATAAAGGGATCTACGCAACCCCATCCGACCTTTACAAATGGGATCAAGCACTTTACAAGGGCGAGCTGATTAGTGATAGCCTGATGAAACAAGCTTTTAAACCAACCATCTTGAAAAATAGTAGAAAAATTCAATATGGATATGGTTTTCGGCTTGAACAACACGAGAACAAAAAAGTGGTTTACCACAACGGCCTCTGGCACGGTTTCCGATCCAGCTTGAAGCGTTATGTAGAGGACAACATTAGCCTCGCTGTTTTGAACAATACCGATAGTAGAAATAAGGGTCTCCTTGTAAGCCGCCTAGAAGATTACCTTCATAAAAACCGCAAAGCTGGCCTCATTTTCAATTTAGTTTTTAATGAATTGGATAAAGCGGGCGACAAAGCTTATAAAATCCCTGACCAAGCTTATAAGTTTAGCAGCAACCAAAAGCATCGTTTAAGAAAAGCTGTTAACTACCTTCGTATGATGCATATGGGTGGTGAAGCGGATAACTTGCTAAAGGTTTATAACCAAATGAAAAGGCAATCCGGTCAAGAGCCTTTAAGGGTTTTAAAGTAGAAATGGAAGGCTAATATTTCAAAATAATTAAACCTCATGCCGGCGGCTAATTACCTTTATGATGTAGCCATTGTAGGCGCTGGTCCTGCCGGTAGCACCTGTGCTATTCAATTGGCAAATCAAGGGCTTAAGGTTGCTTTAATTGATAAAGCTACATTTCCCAGGGATAAGATATGTGGCGATGCGCTTAGCTTAGACGTAGTAAACCAACTTCAAAAGGTTTCTACTGCGCTCTCCTCAGAATTTCAGCAGGCTGGATCAAAGATGCCTTCCTATGGGGTGACCATTGGTGCCCCCAATCAAAAAACTGTTGATATACCGTTTTACTACCGGGGTAATCCTGAGTGCGTTTATCTTTTGCCCAGGTATGATTTTGATAATATTATTTATCAGCATGCTGCATCCAAATCCGGCGTTGAAGACTTTACCGGGGAAGCAGTCAAACAAATTAACCCCAATGGAAACAGTGTGCAAGTTCAAGGTAAAACTTGGTCGCTTGAGAGTTCATGTGTTGTTGGGGCTGACGGGGCCCATTCGATTGTAAACCGTTTCATGGGAACAAACCAGCTTGATAAAAAGGCCCATAGCGCGGGTATAAGGGCTTATTACAACAATGTTAACAATTTTAGTGACGGTCATTACATCGAGCTTTACTTTTTCAAGGATATCCTTCCGGGGTATTTGTGGGTATTCCCTTTGAAGAATAATCAGGCCAACGTTGGGATGGGGATTTTATCATCAGCTATCACCAATAAAAAGCTTAACCTTAAACGCAAGCTGCATGAACTGCTAACCACCCACCCTGCTTTAAAAGATCGTTTTGCCAATGCTGAGCCTTTGGAAAACCCAAAAGGAATGGGGTTGCCCCTTGGGTCTAAAAAACGCTCAATTTCTGGTGACCGCTTTCTATTAGCGGGAGATGCAGCCGGATTAATTGATCCTTTTTCAGGAGAGGGCATTGGCAATGCTATCCGTAGTGGCCGGACTGCGGCTAATTGCCTGCTTGAAGCCTATGAGCAAAATGATTTCAGCGCAAATACCCTTCAACAATATGATGAACGCATCTATGGGCAAATGCGAAAAGAATTCCGCGTCAGCCATACCATCCAGCGCATGTCGGCTTATCCGAGGGTCTTCAATTTCGTTGTAAACAAAGCCCGCCAGAGTGCTCGCCTGCAGCAATACCTTAGTAAGGCCTTAGAGCATGTAGACCACAAACAGTTACTTACCAAGCCCCGCTTTTATTGGCAGTTGTTGTGGGGAAAGGCTTAAACGGATCAGGAAGATTTTTCTGCTTCGTATTCCTCCCCGAATTTCTCCTTGTACTGCTCTTTCAGTTGGTACATCTCATCCCTTAACCGTGCTGCTTCCATGAACTGCGTTTCCTGGGCAGCCTTCATCATTTTACTGTGCGTATCCCGAATCATCTGTTCCATGTCCCCTTTGCTCATGTACTCGGTAACAGGATCAGCGGCCACAGCTTGCTGGGCTTGTTCTTGTTGTTCTTCTGTGAGATAGGGATCGGCTTCTTTGCGATTATCTGCCACGGAGGTTTGCCGTAATATTTGATCCCTAGAGCGCTTAATAGTGGCAGGAGTGATGTTATGCTCTTGATTAAATTCAATTTGTTTAGCACGCCTGCGGTAGGTTTCATCAATAGTTCGCTGCATGGAATCCGTGACCTTATCCGCATACATGATAACTTGCCCGTTGACATTGCGAGCTGCCCGCCCTGCCGTCTGGGTGAGGGAAGTTTCTGAACGCAAGTAACCCTCTTTATCGGCATCCAGAATCGCAACTAAACTAACCTCAGGCAGGTCCAAGCCTTCCCGCAAAAGGTTGATGCCTATCAGTACATCAAAATTACCCAGCCTGAGCTCTCTTAAGATCTCAACGCGGTTGATGGTATCGATATCCGAATGCAGGTAACGGCAGTTGACATTGTAAGCCGTTAAATAATCGGTCAATTCTTCAGCCATGCGCTTAGTGAGGGTGGTGACGAGCACGCGCTGATCATTGCGTACTTTTTCGTTAATCTCAGCCATCAAGTCATCCACTTGGTTCTGGATGGGTCGCACCTCAATTTCCGGATCCAATAAGCCCGTTGGTCGAACAACCTGCTCTACAAAAACCCCTTCCGTTTTCTGCATTTCGTATTTAGCCGGGGTTGCGCTAACGAAAACGGCTTGGTGGATCTGATCTTCAAATTCAGCTGCCCCAAGCGGACGGTTATCCAGGGCTGCTGGCAGGCGAAAACCATGTTCTACCAAAACGTTCTTACGCGCCCGGTCCCCGGCATACATACCTTGAACCTGGGGCATAGTTACGTGGCTTTCGTCTATGAACATCAAATAATCATCCGGGAAGTAATCCAACAAACAGAAAGGTCGCTTTCCGGGATCCCGCCTGTCAAAGTAGCGTGAATAGTTCTCAATACCCGAGCAATAGCCTAGTTCCCGGATCATTTCCAGGTCGTAATTAACCCGCTCTTCCAGGCGCTTGGCTTCAATGGTATGACCCTCTGATTGGAAAAAGGCTACCTGTTTTTCCAGGTCTTGCTCTATTTCCGTGATGGCTTGTCGCTGTGTTTCAGGTGGCGTAACAAAAAGGTTAGCAGGAAAAATCATCACGCTTTGGCGGGATTCCAGGGTTTTGCCCGTATCGGGCTGGATCATTTCTATCTCCTCAATCTCATCGCCCCAGAAACTTATCCGGTAAGCAAAATCATCTGCATAGGGCGGAAAAACCTCTATGGTATCTCCTGAAACCCTGAATTGACCTCGATCCAAGTCGGTTTTGGTGCGGGAATAAAGCCCTTCCACAAACTTGAAAAGGAGCTGATTACGGTTGTATTCCTGACCTACTTCCAAAGGGACAGTTACTCGCTTGAAGCTTTCCGGGTTTCCCATACCGTAAATGCAGGATACCGATGAAACAATAACGACATCCCGTCTCCCGGATAAGAGGGCAGAGGTGGCCCTTAATCGCAGGCGTTCAATTTCATCATTAATGCTGAGTTCTTTCTCTATGTAAGTATTGGATGAAGGAATGAAAGCTTCAGGCTGGTAATAATCATAGTAGGAGACAAAATACTCTACGGCATTTTCAGGGAAGAACTGTTGGAATTCACCATATAGTTGAGCAGTTAAAGTTTTGTTGTGAGTAAGCACAAGGGTTGGCCTATTCAGCTGTTGGATCACGTTGGCCATGGTAAAAGTTTTACCGGATCCGGTAACCCCTAATAGCACTTGATAAGGATCACCGCGATCAATTCCCGCTTTCAGCTCATCAATGGCCTGTGGCTGATCTCCCTTGGGCTCGTACTCCGCATGTAGTTTGAATTCCATATCAGCCTTTTTCCTATAAATACAAAACTTAATCAGTAAGGGTTAGTTTGCGATAAGGTTCATTGAGTCCTTGTTCCTGAATAAACTTGCAGGTCAATGCAATGGTATCCTCTACCGGTTGGAAATCCATATCCAGGTAGCTCTTTATTTTGCTGTTGTCATAAGCTACCCGGCGGTTACTTAACTGGGCTAGCTCCGGGGTTATCAGTGGTCGCTTACCAACTAGCCGGCTTTGAAATTCTTCCCAATATCCTAGTATCAGGCTTAAAGTAGGATTAGCAGCAATAGGGGGTGGCTTCAGACCAAATAAGCGGGCGATCTGGTTCAGGACTTCCCGAACCGGTAAGGTTTTATCCACTAAAAGAAAGCGATTCTGGTAGCTTTGGGGTTGATCCTGTAGCTTCAGCATCATTTGAACAACATCCCGCGCATCCACGTAGGCACTACTTCCCAGCGGATAAAAACGCAGGCCCTGAAGTACCTTTTTAAAGATAAGGTTAGCGCCCCTATCAAAAGTTCCTGGGCCAAGGATGACCCCCGGATTGACAATAAATCCTGATAAACCTTCTGCAAAGCCCCGCCAAACCTCTCGTTCTGCACGAAACTTACTTTCTGCATAGGTAGTAGGAAAGCTTTTTGGAAACTCATGAATTTCCTCATCTACCGGCTTTCCCGGCTGTTGCTGCAATGCAGCTACTGAGCTAACGTGGTAAAAGTAAGGTACCCCGCACTCAAGCGCCAGGTTTACCATGTTGGTCGTACCATGGAGGTTGGTATCCATGATGACCTCACGCTCCTGGCGATCAAAAGAGACGTAAGCTGCCGTGTGGTAAATGGCGTTTATGTCATGTAACGCCTCACGGATTCCCTTGGTGTCTAAAAGTTCTCCTTCAACCCAGTAAATAGCTTCCAGGTCTGCCTCAGCCTCTCGCGGTGGACGACCATTCTGCGCTGCCAGGAAGTGGAAAACCAGCCTTAGATGAGTAAGGTCGCTTTCAGGGCGCTTCAAGGCTTTAATGGCATGATCAGTCTGGAGGAGCTCATACAGGAGGTAAGCGCCTAAAAATCCAGTGCCACCTGTGAGGAAAATATTCATAGTTGGAGACAACGGGTTAAAGCCTTTTCAATACCAGCAACGGACATGCTTGCTAACGGTTTGGCTAGCGTACCAATTCTGGACGATAAGCTGTTAAAGGTCTCGGTTTGGGTGCTATAGCAAGAGGGGCCTTTAATTTTCTGTTTATTTTTGTAGACCGCTAAGATAAAAGAGGCTATGGACCTGTCCCATTTTTTCAGGCCGGTTGGAAGGTATGTCCTTAACCGAGCTAGGAAAGCCCGTCCCGATCAGCTCGGTGGCCAGCTTACCCAGCACACCACCTCAGTCTCGCCAGAACCGAGAAGCGGAGATGTTGTCATGTTTGGCGTTAAAACCTCTCCTGAGGATGATGCTCCTGATTGGATTCGTCATCACCTGTATGCTTTAAAAGCGGAACCTGATCATGAAAGGCTGATTGATGCAGGCGATTTCAACTGGGATAAGCATGATACAACGATTCAGGCTCATTTACAATCGGCTTTTGAGGAACTTTTAGGACAGGGGGCTACCATTATGGTGCTCGGAGGTGGACAAGAAATTACTAAAGTCCAATACGAGGCCATGATCAATAAGGGTATTGCAACGCGCTTAGTTCTTGTTGATGCTTATCCGGATATTGCGATTAAAAAAGATTATGCGCTACAGTCTCACACTTTTCTCAGTCATATTCTTGAGCGGAGTGCAACAGCTCCGAAAGACCTGAGCTTACTGGCTTACCAGTTTCCCTTGGTCAGCGATCATACCATCGACAGGTTGAAGAAAAGCCATTTTGAACTTTGCCGCCTATCAGATCTGCGTAACCATTTTGAAGGCGTGGAACCGGCTTTGCGAGCCAGTCATCTGTTTAGTTTTGATGTAGGAAGTATTCGGCAATCGGATGCTCCGGGTAGCCATCATCCTTTGCCCAGTGGCCTTTTTGCAGAGGAGGCCTGTCGCCTTGCAAAACTGGCTGGCCTGGGTTCGGGTATACAATGCTGCGGATTTTACGAGTTTAATTCCGCTTTCGACAAAAATGGGCAAACTGCTAACCTTATTGCCCAAGCGATCTGGTATTTCCTGGAAGGCCATGCTGAGCGTTACAACGAACACCCGTTGCTTGACGAGAAGGCCTTCTTTAAATATACGACTGCCGTTACCAGTAGCACTTACCAATTGGTATTTTTTAAAAGTAAGAGCACCGGAAGGTGGTGGATGGAATTGCCGGCTGAGGGGAATAGCAGCACCTATGGGCCTATCGTTCCATGTACCTACGAGGACTACCTGGCAGCCACCCAGGACCAATTACCGGATCGGTGGCTCAGAAATCTCCAACAGCACTGGTAGACTTAAAGCTGGTCGTTGAAGCTTCTGGCGTAGGAGCGGAAAAAGGTTTCCCATGGAAATTCGCCTGTTTCGCGGCCAAATCGTAATATTAAAAGGTTTTGCTTAGGAGCCACATAAAGGTATTGTCCATACAAGCCACGGGCAAAGAAATCCCCGGTAGGATCCAGCACATAGCGTTGTTTTACCCCTTTTTTACTGCGCTGGGTAACAAGTTTATGAGGCATAGGTGCCATGAAAGGCTTATAGTTGCTATCTACTTGACGCCTTTCCACGACATGCCACCAGTGGTGGTAGTAATCATAATTCAGGGAACGTTTCTGAGGATAGGTGGCCCGTTGGACCCATGATTCGGACAAAAGCTGTTGCGTATCCCATTGACCCTTTTGTAAATAAAGTCTGCCTAATCTTGCCAGGTCCCTAGCATGGGCATTCAAGCAACAAAAAGCTTTGGCCGACCCATCCTCACGGTCTAAGCTCCAGGTGGCAGAATGGTTCATCCCCATAGGTTGCCACAATGCCTCACTAAGATAAGCGGCTAGCGATGTATCGGTAGCTTTGGTAAGGATGTGCCCAAGCAACTGCGTGTTCCCACTTTGATAGATAAACGTATCCCCTACAGGTCTTACAATTTCGAGGTCCTGCAGGTATTGGTTGAGCTTATTGCCATAATAGTACTTGGCAACCGTGGTAAAAGGACTTCCATATCCTTCGGAAAAACGGATGCCAGACCGCATGTTGAGCAGATTACGAAGGGTTACACTATCAAAGCCCTGATCAGCCAATGAGGGAATGTAACGGGTGACGGAATCCTGAATGGATTGAATATGACCTTGTTTGATAGCCCGTCCGATTAAGGCGGAAACCCAGCTTTTAGCCACGGAGAAAGTAGTGACATGGTTTGAACGGGTATAGCCGCTCAAATACTTTTCATAAAAAATGGTATCCTGGCGGATGATGAGGAAAGCTGTGGTCTTGGTCTCCTTCAGTACCTGGTAAAAGGGCACTTGCTCCTCATTCAGGGTTACGGTTTTGGGGGCAATATGGTTTGCTGTGTCAGGTGAAGCTTCTGCAAAGCTGAACTGTTGTTCTCTTGTTGTATCGGTTTTTACTACAGTCTCAGGGAATTTTTGATAATCCTCTACATCCGCATGCTGCCATTTGAGCATGCGGGCATAATGGCATCCATTAAGGCTTAAAAGTATTAAGGTTAAAATTAGCCAACCAGCTGCCCCTTTCCTAGTAGTTGCCCTCACCTGTTAACTCCGTTATTGATCCAGGATGCAATGATAAAAAAGGTGTGCTTCTTAGCCCACCAGTGATAGAATTTTTGAAGGGCTTTCATGGTTGTAAACCCATCGCTAACGGCAAAAGCGTGTCAGTACTTTAATTGAAAGGCTTAAATTCCTTATTCTCTTGGAATGCTTCCTGTATGGAAAGTTGGGCGCTAAGGATAAATCCTTGGCGAAAGAGTTTACTGCTGTAGCCTACGGTCAAGAAATAACTATAACCTATTACAGCGGGACCTACTTTTGTGGTAGCCCCAGCTCTAAAATAGTTACCAACTACATCGGAGCCTTGATCTGCATTATTGTTACCAAAACTGGGCTGTTTACCTGCACTTAGTTTTATAGACCAATATTCATCATCATCCTGTCGGAAAACGAATTCGGTAAATAGGCCAATAGATGCCGAATGCCCTTTAGTATGATACATAATTATACTGTCATTAGAATTATTGTTGAAGTCAGAGCGCATTTGACGATAACTTCCGAATTCCTTGGAATAAGCCGCATCAACCCCAATTATACGCCAGTTAAAGTTTTCAAGGCGGAGATTGACGTTGGCAGAGGCCCTTCCCCCTAAGCCTGCAAAATACTTGATGCCATTTTCAGGCTTTATATTACTTACCCGATACAATCCTGCGTAACCAAAGCCACCGTAAGCCACATCCAAAAACGAGAAAGCATGAGCCCTGTGATAGCTAGGCATGAGGGAATAGTTATACTTGGAGCTGTTGTAGCCATTATTCCCGGAGAATTCCAATCCCGCGTAGCTCTTTCTATTAGCTGTTCCGGTATCGTATTGAGGCTTAGCCATGTTGGTATTCTGTGTACCAAACATCGCTGGGCCATAGTGTTGGGCACAACTGGTGAGACAAGCTAAAACCACGAGCGCAGAGCATTTACCAAGCTGTTTCAAGGCATAATTGGTTTAATGTTATAGCACGAATTTTTGAAAAAGTAACTATAAAAGTATAACCAAAAGTAGATCACATTTAGCCCTATTATGAGAAAATAAAGTCTGGTCTTTTGCATACAGCTTTGGATCGCGAGAGTAGCGATTATTATAAAACAAAAACGATGAGCGTAACTAATAGTTATATCTGACAACCTATCCTATCCCAACTTTTAGCTCTTACTTCAAAGCAGGATGTAAAGAGCATTGCCAAGGATTTTGGATCTGACACCTATTGTCAATCCTTTAATATATGCGACCATCTTATTCCTATGCTTTACGCGCTTATTAGTGATTGTAAATCCCTGCTTGAAGTGACTTCAGGCTTTTTAACTTAGTATCACAGCCGGCAACATATAAGCCCGCAAAGACCTCCTCAAAAAAGCAGCTAAATGATAGCAACCAATCAAGGTCAAGTGCCGCGGTATTTGAGCGTATTTACCAGCATTTGTTTAACAAACACCAGTCTTTTTTAGCGGCTATAGGTGGTTTAGGTTCAAACTGGTTTGCTACTAGTCCTTAAATAACTAGAAACAGTATAGGTATATATCCAATTTTATAAATAGGTCATTCAAATCAAAATTTACTACTGTATGATCCAATAATTATATTAAATTATTTATATAAAGTATATCTTCGACAATACCTCCTTTCGGGTCCTTATACGATCGCCTCCGGATGAACAGATGCCTGACCGGTATAGCTTATGGTTTTTAATGTTGAAAAAAAAGGCTGATAAGAAAGGATATATCAACCGGCAATCGGCTTATGAAACCAACAATAATTTTTTTTGGAAATTTTGATAACAAACCGTTTAAAACCTTTGCCTATCATAAAGGACAAGGGACTAAAACTAACAGGCATTCTTGCATACACCCTGATGAAGTATTGAAAAATGGAACCTGTTATTAAAAGGTCGGACAAACAGATTTTGATGGTTCTACCAGTTGTTTCCAAGTAAAGGCCAGCAAGGTGAATCAACTTCAAAAGCCAAAAATAAAATTAGGGGAAGTCAATGCTTCGTGTATGGACGTTTGGATTCACGGTTCAAGGCCAGTTTGATGTTATTCAGAAGCCAACACTACAAGGATGAACGCCATTGCACGGAAATCCTATAAGGATACGAATGACACCAAAACTATTCGGTTCAGAATCCTGAATAACTGCCATGGGGTTTTTGTCGTTCATATCCTTTTAGAATTATCTCTTGATACTATCAAAAATGGCTATTATTTGATAAACGAAAAAACCCGGTCCAGCTATATTTGGCCGAATGGGGTTTCGCCTTTGATCAATGGTATGGGGGGAAAAGACTGATCCTTTACAGTATAAGCCTTTTTAGCTTGAAGTAGGCATTTGGGAAAAGATCAGGTCATCCGCTTGGATCATTTCATAATCAGTGATCAGTACAGCCCGTTCCACTACCGCTTTCAGCTCGCGGACATTGCCTGGCCATTTGTGTTCTAACAATGCTTCTAAAGCTTCTTTGGAAAACCCTTGAACATTGAGTTTCTGAGTTTTCACATAGGCATTGAGGAAATATTTGGCCAGGAGGATGATGTCGTTGCCCCGATCCCGCAAGGGGGGCAGGTGCAAGAGGAAACCCTGCAAACGATAATACAGGTCCTCGCGGAATTTTCTCTCCTTTACCATCTGGGAAAGGTCTTGGTTGGTGGCCGCGATCACCCGCACATCCAACTTGATTTCTTTATTGCCACCAACTCGCGTGATCGATTTGTCTTCTAGAACGCGTAAAAATTTGGCCTGCAAGTCAAAACTCAATTCCCCGATCTCATCCAGAAAGATGGTGCCTCCGTCAGCTTCCTCAAATTTCCCAATGTGCCGAGAATTGGCGCCTGTAAAAGCGCCTTTTTCATGGCCGAATAACTCGCTTTCCACCAATTCCTCAGGGATAGCAGGCACGTTAACGGTCACCATCGGCTTTTTCCGCCGGGCTGAATTGTAGTGGATGTTTTTAGCAACAACTTCCTTACCCGTACCGCTTTCTCCGGTAATAAGGACCATGGCATCCGTTTTTTCTACTTTCTGGAGCAGCCTTAGCACTTCCAGGATGGGCTTGCTTTCCCCAATGATCTCGTTGTACTTCTCCCGATCCAGGATCTTAGCCCGTAGATCCTCTACTTCTTTCAACAGGGATACGGTGCTGCTGAAATTTTTGATAGATTCTACTAACTCCCTTACAGAGTTGTCTCTTTTGATTACGTAATCCCGGGCTCCTAGCCGATAAGCCTGTACCACAACCTCCACCTCTTCCTGCCCGGATACAATGATGGGAATGATGTTTTCATTGTGCTCACGTACTTTCCGCAGTACTTCAAGGCCTTCAAGATCCGGTAAATAATGATCGATTGTTACGATATCCGGCTCCTCACTTAAATGTTCAAGGAATGATGTTCCATCATGAAATACGGTTACATCAATACGCTCATCATCTTCCAAGCTCTTTTTGATCAGGGATGAATATAGTTCATCATCTTCTATAACAAAAACTTTTAAAAGATATTTTCCCATAAAACTTGTTAACGTTCGTTCTTACAATATAGGGCAAAATTAGGTTGTAACCATCTTTTTTTAGGAACCACATAATGTTGCCTTTATGAATCAGGCTTTTTGAATAAACTTTCAGGAAAAAGGTAAGGGAAATCAACTCCGCGGCATTGCGTAGTATTGACTTTCAAGTAGAGGGGAGGTAGTTAGTGAGCGTTGCCTGAAATCAATGCTAATGCGGCTAAAAGAACTTACGCTTTAATTTACACAGCAATTGTCAGAAAAAATATTGGCAAAGAAGTGTAAATTGTAAAAGGATGTGCGGCATAGGGGGAAAGCGTTGTCAAAACCCGGCGAAGCGTTCTAAGTACTGAGATATGAGGTCAAGATCTATCAAGCCGTTTCCTAAAATCAATTGGTCACGGTTATTAAGCGAGGTAAATGGTTTTGGAAAGTTTAAAATGGTAAAGCTATAAACGGCTTTTGTAGGGCGGTAGGCTTTAAGCGAGCCGAGGTTTGAACTGCTGAGGCTCTAAGCCCCGATTTTTGGTGCTTTTTTTTAAAAGCTTTTCAGGTTTGTCATGAGGGATACTTTTCCTGCATTGCCTGCAAACTAAAGGTGATCTTATTCCGCTAGCTTTGTGTCTCCCTTTTTCACGCAAAGCCGGAAGGTCTGAACGTGGACCGTGCAACGGGGAAGCAACTCTTTAGCAATTGATTTTTTTTGATAAAGATCATGGATCGCTATCATTCCAAAATGCTCTTCAAAAGCACGAATGCTGAGTCCATGATACGTTAAAGCAGCCTGCTCTTCAACTATGCGGTTTATGCCTTTGGAGATGCCCTAATAGTAAAAAACCTGCCAAACCATGTATATCCGGTAACAGCTGAATAAAGGTAAACTACCACCTCATTACTGGTTAAAACAGGCACCAGTAAGGAACTAAGGCTAAAAACACCAGACTTGCTGGAGGAATTGAATGGTTGTAAAGCGGGCTAAGTTATTTCTCCTCTTGGCCATTATTTTCCAAAAGCCCCGGAGCTACCAGCCATGTTCATGATGTTGTACTGGCTGATGTCAAAACGCTTAGCCTTAACGGGTTTTTCCTCTACCGCCTTCATCCGGGTCTTGATCAAGCGGTCACTGTTTTTAGATTCCAGCGATGAAGCCATAACGACACCTTCTTCCGGGTAATCAGAAGCAGAAATGGCGCCGGTCCCTTGCTTATTTTTGGGATGTTGCTTCATGATCCCAAAGACCGCTTCCATTTCTTGTTTTAGGGCTAGTTCCTTTGTGATCCAGGCGCTGCCGATGAACTCTTCCTGGTTGACCTTATAGCGGGTGCACTCATAACCCTTGATCTTCTTCTGCTCATTGGTTTTTTTAAATTCCACTTGTTCCTGGGATTGCTTACCGGATTTATTCCAAGTCTGGATAGCGCCCAGGTCCTGTTTCATGGCAACTTGCCGGTCGCTACGTTCCAGCAGGATATAAAAAACTTCATCTTTACTTTCGATAAGCATTTTAAAATTGTACTCCTTATTGGCCCTTTCATTTTTGATCAAGGTTTTAGACCCTTTTATGTAAAAGTCCACCTCATTCTTTATGCCTTGGGAATCCTCATCGGACGGCTGCATAGCTATTTCATAAGTCAATGACCCTTCGAAGGTTTCCTGCCCTTTAGCCGTATCCTGAAGGAAAAACCCCATGAAGGTCATAAAAATGATAAGTACGCTAGCGTTACATTTCATGTCTATTGACTTTTAATCCCTGACAAAGGTTCAAATTTTGGCCATACTTAAAAAATGACCGCCCGCTATTCCTGATAATACACCCGCTTAACTCGTTGGGAAACACTGGTCAGGATCTCGTAAGGGATAGTTTCGGAAAGCCGGGCCATTTCCTCAATGGTGGGGTCCTGCCCGAATACAACAGCCTGATCTCCTTCCTGTGCTGGTATTCCTGTGACGTTAACCATGGTCATATCCATGCAAACATCCCCGATAACGGGAGCGTAGTGTCCGTGAATTTTTACATATCCCCGGCCATTGCTCAATTGACGGCTAAAACCGTCCGCATAACCAATAGCAAGGGTGGCTATGGTAGTGAGTTCATGGATCTGCCCTTTCCTGCCATAGCCAACGGTGTCGCCTGGTTTCAGGTGCTTGATCTGGGAGATCTGCGTGGACAAGGTAGCCGGCGTTGCCAGCTCTTCATTGAGCATTCCTGTTCGATCAACCCCGTAAAAACCAATGCCTAACCGTACCATTTCGTAATGCGCTTCGGGGAACCTTAAGACGCCATTGGTATTTAGGATATGGCGGGGAAATGGATACCCCACGGCTTCCTGTACCACCTTGGCCATGTGGTCAAACTGAGTGATCTGCGCATGGGTAAAGGCATCTTCGGAGGGATCATCAGATGCAGCAAGGTGAGAGAACACGCTTGCCAGCTTCAGGTAAGGCTTATTCTGAAAGGCTTGTATAAAGGCGGGGAGTTCATCCTCTTCCACCCCTAAACGGTGCATACCGGTGTCCAGCATCAAATGAAGGGATACCGAGTGGCCCGGTTGCATTTGTTCCAAAGCTTCTTGTAGCTGCTGTAGATGGGCTACACTGTAGATCTCGGGTTCTAGTTGGTAAGCCAGGATGTCTGGAAATGCGCGAGCTTCCGGGTTCAAAACCATTATCGGCATTTGAACTCCTGCTTTCCGGAGAGCCACACCCTCATCCGCATAAGCGACACCAAGGTAACTTACACGGTGATGCGCTAAGAGGTTAGCCACCTCATAAGTACCGCTCCCGTAGGAGAAGGACTTCACCATAACCATAGTCTGAACGCCTGGCTTCAGGCGCCTTCGGTAGGCGTTCAGGTTTTGAACCAGGGCATTGAGGTTCACTTCAAGGACAGTCCGGTGGCTGGCTTGTTCCAACTCCCGGCTGATTTGCTCAAAACCAAATTGCCGGGAACCCTTGAGAAGGAGTGCTTCATCCGCAAAATGGTAAGATGGCAAGGCCGAAAGGAAACCCTCAGTACTTTCATACACATCAGTAAAGTCAGGCAACTTATGCTTTTGCCGTTTTAGGGCCGGCCCGATCCCGATGATACGGTCTAAAGCCTGCCGCTGCAGGAGTTCCCCAATTGCTTGATAAAGCCTTTCTTCGTTGGCACTGCTTTCCAAGAGGTCCGAGAGGATGATGGCTTTCTTAGCATGTTGTTGTTGCCGTTTCAGCTCGTCCAGTGCTATGCGTAAAGAGGGCAGATCCGCATTGTAAGTATCGTTTATAAGGGTGCAGCGGTTGATGCCCTGCTTCAGTTCTAACCGCATGGCTACTGGGGTCAGGTGCCGGTACCGCTCCTGGAGGGCTGATGGCTGATAACCTAGCGCCTGGGTGGTCAACCAACTATTGGCCGCATTCTCAACAGAGGCCTGATCTGAAAACGGTAGGGTTAGTTGAGCCTCCGCATAGTCAGCTTTCAGTGTAATATTCTGCTCATCGCGGATTTGAGAGAAAGCAAACCTTGCCGGTGAATGGTCTCGGCTAAACGTCCAGCTCCAGCTTTCAAAACCCTGATGCCGGAAATACCCTTGCTGAATTTGCTCATCAAGCTTAGCCGTTAAGGCGGGGTAGCCGGCTGGATAGATCAGCCTCTGGGCATCCTGAAAAAGGGTTAGCTTTTCAGCAGCTTTTTCTTCGTAGGTTTCAAAATTGGCTTGATGGGCTTCTCCCAGGTTCGTAAATACGCCAATGGACGGCTGGATAAGAGGGGTAAGGTTCGCCATTTCCCTTGGTTTGGAGATCCCGGCTTCAAAGATCCCCAGCTCATGGTCTGGCCGGATCTGCCAAATGGATAAGGGCACACCGATCTGGGAATTATAGCTTCGGGGGCTTTTGACAATCCGGTAATCGTGGTAAAGCAACTGGTAAAGCCATTCTTTCACAATGGTCTTCCCGTTGCTACCGGTAATGCCTATCACCGGCAGGTCAAAATGCCGGCGATGAAAAAGGGCTAATTGTTGAAGGGCAGTTATGGCTTTATCCACCTTCAAGATATGAGAATGGGCAAAAGCCGCTTTATCCAGTATATGATTAGGATCCTGCTCTACAATAAAGCTCCGGCAGCCTTTTTGATAAGCCTCTTTCAGGTATTGATGGCCATCCGCGTGAGCCCCTTTGATAGCGAAGAAGATAGTATTTCCGGCTTGTTGCAGTTGACGGGTATCCACGCTGAGGTTTACAATCTCGGGGTTAGCAGTAGGCTGGCTTAGCCAAGTGCCATAGAGCTGATCCGCCAATGTTCGGAAAGCATACATGGGTCAATGTGGTTTTAGCTAAGGGAAGGATCGTAAAAATGGTCTTTCAGGTAATTCGTCAGCCGGCGAGCGCTCAGGCCTAGTTCCAAACTCCCCTGATGAGCCAGGCCCATTGAGCCATTTTCTTCTGAAATAATGATGGTAATGGAATCAGTCTGCTCGCTGATCCCTAAAGCCGAACGATGGCGCATGCCCAGGTCCCGGGAGATCTCATCATTTTCTGAAACTGGTAGAATACAGGAAGCCGCTTTGACTTCATTATTGGCTATAATCACAGCGCCATCATGTAAGGGGCTGGTTTTATTGAATATCGTTTCTAAAAGCTTACCGCTGACCCGCGCTTTCAGCTCAACACCTGAGGCCGAATAATTTTTGAGTTCGGAAGTTTTAGCCAGAACGATTAAAGCTCCGGTATAATGGCGGGATAAATTGCGGCAGGCACTCACAACCTCGCTGTAATTGAGCTCTTTGAGCTCGGATTCAAAATCCCATTGCCAGGGGAAAAGCTTTCGCCAGGAAAATTGCTGATTGAAATAAATACTGTTCCGGCCGATCATCAGCAAATACCGGCGGATCTCCTGCTGGAATACGATCAGAATGGCCAGTACGCCTGCACCCCAGAATTGCCCCAGAATGGTCTCCAGCAAGCGCATATCCAACGCTTTGACCGCAAGCCATATCAAAAACACAAAGAGCAGCCCCAGGAATATGTTAAAGGCAACGGTGCCTCTTACCAGCTTGTAAAGCGTGTACAAGAGCAGGCCAACTAAAAGGATATCGAGGATATCCAGGATGCGGATTTTGAGGAAATCCAGAAGTTCCATATCAGTGATTCATCAGCTATTAGCCGTGCTTATCGGCTGGTCAACCGGTGTGGATTGGTAATGTTGCCAGAGCGTTACAGCTTCTACAGCAGGTTTAACATCGTGCACACGTAGGATCTGAGCGCCTTGCTCCAAAGCCAGTGTATTGAGAACAGTTGTGGCATTACCGCCTTCCTCAGGCGGAATATTGAGGGTCTTTTTGATCATGCTTTTACGGGACAGCCCCACCAGCAAAGGGAGGCCGAGCTCGCGAAATACGTATAGCTGGCGAAGCAATTGGTAATTATGCCCTAGCGTTTTACCGAAACCAAAACCCGGATCCACGATCACATCCGGTAAATGGCGTTTTTTGAGGTTTTCAATTTTACTGGATAGCTCCCTTATGATCTCTTGTGTCACATCATCATAAGTAGGATTTTGCTGCATGGTTTGTGGATTGCCCTGCATATGCATTAGGATATAGGGGACCTGGAGACGGGCAACCGTTTCAAACATGGTATCATCCAGGTTTCCTCCGCTAACGTCATTAATGATAGCCGCGCCTGCCTGTACTGATTCCTCTGCTATGGTACTCCGAAATGTATCAATGGAGATGAAAGTATCTGGGAACCGTTCTAAAATCGCTTCTATGAACGGTATGGTCCGGTTGCGTTCTTCAGCTTCGGGCACCCACTCTGCTCCCGGTTTGGTAGAATGCCCCCCGATATCAATGAAATCAGCACCTTCTTGTAGGAACTGCTCAACCTGGGTTAGCACGGCATCTTTCTCCTGGAACCGGCTACCTTTGTAAAAAGAATTGGGCGTGGTGTTAATGATGCCCATAACCCTGGGTTTTTGCAGGTCTATAAGTTGACCCTTGCAATTGATCAAAGCGTAATCGGAGGCAAACGGTGTATTTTGAGTAGTCATTTTTAGCTTTGTTAAAATGCCAGTTCTAAACTGGAAAAATAAAAAATCTGCGCCTGTGGCCAGCAATACCCATGAGCAATACCGGGCAGCCATTGGCAAAGCCCGCCAAACTTTCATTTCCAAGAATCAGGATTATGGCACGGCTTGGCGCATTTTGCGCATTAGTTCTTTGGTTGACCAGCTATTCATTAAAGCCCGGCGTATTCGTAGCATTGAAGAAAACCATCAATCAGCTGTGGATGAGGGGGTTGAATCTGAATACATAGGATTGATCAATTACGCAGCACTAGCCCTTATCCAGGATCAATTATCAGCTGATGCAGAACTTGAACTC
Source organism: uncultured Sphingobacteriales bacterium (assembly GCA_964542585.1). GTDB lineage: Bacteria > Bacteroidota > Bacteroidia > CAILMK01 > CAYYUA01 > CAYYUA01. The sequence continues at coordinate 131,442 of CAZIUI010000005.1, forward strand.
CCTTTTCAGAAGGTTGTGGATCATTATGATGCGGTGATCAACGAGGCATGGGAATTGATGACTAAAAAGAACACGGATTATGGAGAGGCTTGGCGGCAAATGTGGATAACTTCTCTCACGGATTTGATCCTGATGAAACTTTTGCGGATTCGAAAACTTTTAACACAAGAAGCAGAGCATGTTCAGTCCGAGGGTATCGATGCCAACCTTTACGATATCATCAATTACAGTGTTTTTGCCCTTATAAAAATAAATGAGCAGCATGAAAGCGATAATAACGGGTCTTAGTCGCCTCCTCGTTGGAGGGCTTTTTGTTTTTTCCGGAGTGGTAAAGGCCAACGATCCGATGGGGTTTACTTACAAATTGGAGGAATATTTCACCGTATTTGGAATGAGTTGGCTGGATCCTGTGGCACCCTATCTGGCTATTCTAGCCTGTGTAGTAGAAGTGTTTGTGGGGATATTGCTGTTATTAGGCCTTTGGCGGAATTTATCCCTGACACTCCTGATGCTGATGGTCGTGTTTTTTGGCTTTTTAACCTTTTATTCTGCCTATTTCCAGGTGGTTCAGGATTGCGGATGCTTTGGGGATCTGCTCAAAATGACACCCTGGGAATCTTTTTACAAAAATGTGGCGCTTTTTGTATTAGCGGTAATTCTGATCCGTCTTCGGTATTTGATCAATCCCTTGTTTTCAAAGCAGCTGACCAAGCAGATCGGCATTACAGGACTGGGTTTAACGATCTTATTTCCACTCTACACCTATAATTTCCTGCCGGTTTGGGATTTCCGACCTTATGAAGTCGGAAACAATATTGCTGAGCTGATGAAGGTTCCAGAAGATGCGCCTGAAGCTAAATATAAGACACGGCATATCTACCAAAACAAAAAAACCGGAAATAAAAAAGCATTTAAAACTGCTAACATTCCGACAGATACAACACGATGGAAGTGGGATACAACGAAAAATAAACTTATTCAAAAAGGTTATCAACCTCCGATTCATGATTTCTCTCTCCAAAGCTTTGATGGATACAATTACACCAATGACTTCTTAAGCCAGAAAGGTTATCGCATTGTCGTTGTGCATAAAAACCTGAAAACGGCTAATAAGCAAGCACAGGAAGATTTGAATAAGTTGGCTAAAAAGGTAAAGGGCAACCGGCACATCAATATTTGGGGCTTGACCTCCTCCAGCCCTGAGGTCTTTGAAAAGTTCAAGGAGGAGACCGGTTTAAATTACCGCTATTTCCTGATGGATAGGACGACCCTCAAAACCATTATTCGCTCCAATCCTGGCGTGCTACTAATGAAAGGTAACGTTGTGAAGGCTAAATGGTCCGCCCTGAATATTCCGAATTTCCAGGAAGTGCAGCAGCTCATGGATATCTCGGAGCCTACGGAAGCTGATCGGTAACTAACCGTGCTTTATGCTGAATTTTGTCCTGCGCCGGTTGTTTTATGGTATTCTCGTACTATTTGGTGTGGTGACCGCGGTTTTCTTGATGTTCAATGTGCTGCCAGGCGATCCGGCTCGTCAAGCGCTAGGGCAACGGGCTGATGAGGCTACCCTGGAAGCAGTCAGAGCCGAGTTCGGTTTGGATAAACCCCTATATAGCCAATATTTTGCTTACCTGAATGACCTGTCCCCACTTTCCCTTCATCAAGCAACCCAAGCTAACCAGGATAAATACGGCTATTTATCGCTTCTTGAGGTGGGCTCTGGTAAGGTATTGGTAGCCAAAGCGCCTTATCTCAGGAGGTCATACCAGAGCAGGCGGCCGGTGAGTGCCATTCTTAAAGGGGCCTTTCCGCAGACGGCTATCCTGGCTTTTACGGCTTTATGTTTTGCTTCTATCGTAGGGGTGATTTTCGGGGTGCTTTCTGCCCTTTACCGCTATTCATGGCGTGACCATACATTGATGATCATGGCGATTGTAGGGATCGGAACGCCTTCTTTCTTCTCAGCCATCCTGTTTTCCTGGATTTTTGGGTATGTCTTATCCGATACCACTCACCTTAACATGTTTGGCGGTCTTTACGACTATCACCCCTTTGAAGGACAGGTGATCATGCTTAAAAACCTTATCCTGCCCGCCTTAACCCTGGGCATTCGTCCGCTAGCCATCGTTACGCAACTTACACGCAGCTCCATGCTGGATGTCATGAGCATGGATTATGTTCGCACAGCAGTTGCCAAGGGGATGAAACAACGAGCTGTTATTGTTAAGCATGCTTTGAGAAATGCATTGAATCCTGTAATGACGGCTGTCTCAGGTTGGCTCGCTTCTTTGCTTGGTGGGGCTTTTTTTGTAGAATACATATTTGATTGGAAGGGAGTTGGGAAAGTCACCATTGATGCGCTGAACAAAAATGATTTTCCCGTAGTGATGGGAGCCGTGTTGCTGATTGCTGTGATTTTCATTGTTGTTAATTTGTTGGTGGATATCATGTACGGGGTTTTGGATCCGCGTGCAAGGGTTCGTTAAGTATAGCTTTATGAAAATATACTTACTGGGTTTCATGGGCGTGGGCAAATCTGCTTACGGGCGGCAATTAGCGCAAAAGCTTAATTATGATTTCCTTGACCTGGACACGCAAGTTGAGGATCAAGCAGGATTAACCCTTCTGGCCATTTTTGAGCAATATGGCGAAGACGTCTTCCGGGAATGGGAACAGCAAGCCCTTTACGAAACAGCCCATCTTAAGCATACGGTTATTGCTACCGGTGGTGGTACTCCCTGCTTTTATGAGAACCTTAGCTGGATGCAGGAACAAGGCGTTACCATTTACCTGAAGATGCCACCTGAAAAACTAGTCAAGCGGCTAAAAAAAGACCAACAAAAACGCCCGCTTCTGAAGGATATGCGGCCCAAAGCCCTTGAGCAATTTGTTCACCAGAAACTGCAGGAACGGATGCTTCAATACTTACAAGCTCAATTAGTGGTGGATCCCGTGGAATTTCCGCCTAAGATGATGAAGCAGCACCTATCCGAAGGTTGGCTTAAGGTGTAGGTTTATCATTGGTATAGCCAAAAAAACTAAAGATCGACTTGCCGTATTTGCGGGTTCGCCGGAGGTTGGAATGGCTTTCAAACCCTTCCTTTTTGAAATGCTCCATGATGATCCATCCCTTCGGGGCTAATACATGACGGTCTAAGATGAGGTCCACCAAGTGCTGTTTCCCTTCCATCGCAAAAGGGGGGTCGATAATGATCAGATCAAATTGGCTTTCCGTGATCCTGACGTAATCGAATACATCCATTCTCAAGACTTCGATCTCCTCAAGGCCCACGCGGTTTTTTTCTTCTTCGATGAAAGCCACAGAAGCTGCGTGTTGGTCTACCGCAACCACATCCGGTACTCCGCGTGAAGCCAATTCATAACTTACACTCCCGGTTCCGCTGAACAGATCCAAAGCCCGGGTATCTTCAAAATCAAAATAGTTACCAATGATGTTGAAGATGTTTTCACGGCTGTTGTCCTTCATTGGCCGCAGGTCCATTCCTTTAAGCGGCCTGAGCGCGGTCCCTTTTTTACGTCCTCCTATTATTCGCATAAGGGCAAGCCTAAAATGTTGTAAAATAAATGTTCAGGGACTTTATCCAGCTCATGGGCATAATTGAGGGTGCTTATCCGGCTAAGGAAGCGGGGATAACGAATATACCGGTAAAGCTGCTGGAACCGTTTCGAATGCTTGAAAACCATACCGGACGCATATACAGCGTGCTGATGCAGATCCAGACCTGTAGCTTTGGCCGTTGCGGCTAAATAATACAGAAGATCCGCATCCCGGTGGATTGTGAAAGTATTGAAAAGCTGAAGATTACCCGCTTTTATAACCGCTACCCGCAAATGGGAATCTGTAACATCAAAACATAAAACCGGTTGAGCCTGCTTTTGGAACTGCACTAATAAGCTGGCTAGCCAAGGAGTTGCTACGTGAAATGGATTCGGCAGCCATGGAGACTGCTGATAGGTGCTTAGCCAGGAGGCATTAACAGTAAAGAGCACGTAGGCTTCCGCTTGTGGAAGGTAATTAACCTCAATTACCTGGTCATTCAAGGTGCCGAAATTTAACGTTGCATAAGCAGCAGCAAGATCGCTGTGATAAAGGGCAGCTGGTATAAGGGTTACATCATTGGTATCCAGGACTAATTGGGGCCGCAACCCTGTTTCTAGCCAGTTATCTAAGGGTAAAAGCTCCTTTAAAGACTCCTGATCATGGAAAGGTTTGCTATGAAGGTAGCAAAGGGTATTCTGATTATCCAGAACATGAAGGCAGGCAAAGGAGTCAAAAAGGCTGATAAAAAGTTGATCGCCTTCTTTAGCCCCAGTAGAAATAGAGGGATCTTGGATTGTTCGCTCCAGCACTGCTTCCCGCTCCATGGTTATCCTTCACAATTATTTCAATACCCATGACCTACCAATTACCAGTAGTCGTACCTTTCTTCATGGATCCAACTTTCAGCACTTTCCCGTTCATTTTGCGGACGTCTTTGATTTCAAAAACCGGGACTTTAACACCCCTTAATTTTACGGTACCCCCATCGATTTTGAAACGCTTACCAGTATAGGGGGCATACTGGATACTATCAACGGGATAATTAGGAAACAGCGATTTTTTAACGAGTACCATGGCAGTATCCCGGCGGACTCGCTGCGCTGTATCATTAGGGTCTCCAATGGTTTTTATGACCTGAAGGGAATCCCGCTTAGCAAAATGCATCAGGCTATCCCAACTTCCGACATACTTCCCATGCGCATTCTTATATTCTTTTTGGAGCTTACGGGATTTTTCTAATCGGTTGATCACCATTTTCTTACGTTCGCGCATTTTGCGCATGGCCATTATTGGATCACGGATGATATCTACCAAGTAATAAATAATGGAAGCCGCGACCACTATTAAAAAAACTTTGGTAACGATTTCGACAACACGGTTTCCCATGGGTATCAGTCGGTTGAAAATTGAGTGACAAAGCTAAAAATTCATGCTGAAAAAGCCTTTGTAAGCTTCCAAGGCTTACGCGAAATGCTAAAACTGATACCGCAACTGGGCTTTCAAGGTTGTTTCAGTGTTTCCGTCAATCGTCTGAAGCCCGGAGCCCACTGTTGAACGATTAAAATAACGCGTCTGCCCGAATTTTAACCAGAAACTCATGCTACCAAAGGCATTCAACCTGGCCAGCATGTAATACCGCATTCCCTTATCCTGAAAAAATGGTATGCTAAAGGTGTATAGGAGGTCATTCTCATAGGTAAAGATGCGGGCCCGATAATCATCTATATCAAACAAACCATACCGCGCCACTATGTAAAAGTCCCCGCTTTTAGTCTCGTACTTGGCATCCTGAAAGGCCATCCAGCCTTTCTCCGGCCCTCTGTTCTGGCGCTGAAAATAGGTACGAGACACCCGCGATTGAAAAGACCAATGTTGATTAGCCCGGAATTCCATGTTCCAACGGAATTTCCACTGATGGTACGGCATCGTACGGCTAATAGTTTCTGTTTCGATTTCAGAGGGCTGATTCTGGATACCTTTTTCGCCACTAAAGCGAACATAGGTGGTGTATCCGTTAGGATCATAGGTAAGGGTGTTGGCATAATTATAACCGGCGGAAGGGCGATCAGTCCTGAATTTCAACCAGGGGAAGCGATACCGGTCAAAATAACTGTTGAGTTTCCAGTCATCAAAAGGGGAGAAAGCCGCAGTTAGGAATAGTCCTTCTTCATTGCGCACTTGCCCACTTTCGCGGAATGCATTGGCAAAAGGCGCCACATAATCTTTGGGATAATTACGGTAAACAGCCCCTAGCTTAAAACCGGATGGCAAGTTGAGCAACAGGCCATTGACCGTGGCGAGGGCTCCAGTATGGCTATAGCCCAGCTCTCCAAAGAAATAAAAATCCTTAAACAGCCATTCATAGTTCAACCCGAGGTTCCAGGCCTCTTTTCCTTGCCATCCAAATTTGTCGTAAAGTCTTTCATTGGGCTGCACGGGTTTCTCATTACCCACCCACAGCCCCGTGGCTCCCAATGTCAAATTGCTCAAATTCTGCTGAAAGTGCCCACCTGCCACCTCTTGTTGAAAAGCATCTTTGTCCTGTAATTCGCTACGGGTACGGTGCATGCCACTGCTTTTGATGGAAGTAATGGCTTGGTTACCCCTGATAGCTGTATCCCGCTGAGACAGGTTGGCATCAGCGGCTTTGTTGGAATAAAAAGCGGTGAGCTTACGACCCTCCGCCAGGCGATAAGTGGCACCGATCCCCCGGAAAAAGTTGTTTTCATTGGCAGAAGTGTAAGCATCCAGTCCTCCAGCACTTTTGCTCAAGTTTATGGCACCGGGTGTCTTATTCAGGGCCAAACCGGAAGAAAGCACCATTCCCTGTCCGAATTCTGCTTCAAAATCGCCAATGGCAAGTGATTCCAGCTTTCCGAAATCCTGAAGGAAGATATGTCCGCTGTAATAGTCATAGCCGTAGGGTTGACTACCGGTTAAAAATTCTTCCCCCGCATCTTTTTCTGTAGTAATGCCAAAGCTTACACGATCCTGAAAATCGTATGTGTAACGCAGGTAGTGGTCAATGGGGCTACCCAGGTAACCTTTGTTATCCTCACGGCTAGTTGCTGTATCCGCTATGCGCTGACCTTTTACCTCCTCTAAGATACGGTTAGCCCTTAAAAAAAGGTCATGATTCCCATACGCCACCATGTTTTTGGGTGTTAAGGGTAAGCGATCCTCCTGCTTTTTAGTATTGACGAATGGCCGCAGCTGCTCAATGGTCTGGCGATCCAGGCGAGGAATGGCTTTTAGCTCATAGATGGTGGTAAAACCCTGGTACTGCTCCCGGTAAGCGATGATCTCATTAACCTGGGGTACGGATAGGATGTACAGGGAGAGCAATTCTTTTCGCGAAGCGGTGTTCAGGGATAAGGGGTTTTGGTAATATTGGTTTAAGGACTGAACCAGATCGGTATAATCCAGCGCCTGATCCTTCTTTTCCAGGATGTTTTCTATGATGTTGTCCACCTGCTTAGAAGCTGGTTGCTGTGCTTGAGTTGCGCACGGGAGCAATGCTATAACCAAAAGCAACATCCCCTGGGAAATGGCTGGCTTACCCATAGGCCGGCATCATTGAGGTTGGTAATTGGTCCCCAAATAAGGGGTGTTGCCAAGCTCCTGGTGAAACTGAAAACTGAGGTTTAAGCTCAACCACTTCCACTGATAGCCAACCCCAACACTGTAATTCAGGGGCTCGGTAGCAATCCCTGTTTGGAGCTCTAGGTTTTCTACGGGCTCATACGCAATGCCGGCCCTGAACCTTAATGCGTGCTGAATATTCTGCTGCGTGGCTACATGAAGTTCAGCTTTGTCCGAAAACTGGTACCCAATTCCCAAGGTACCGGTCGGAGCTGTTAGCGCTTTGAAATTTTCCTCCCGATTAACCCCAACGGGATTGAAAACGTGGAATCCGGCTGTGAGTTGCTCATTCAGCTTAAACTGAAAGCCGACTTCCCCAGTGATATGCCAGTTTTGTTCAAATTCGGTAATGGAACGGCTGAAGGCGTCAAACTGCATCCCAATGGCAATACGGTCTCCAAAGGCCCGGCTTAAGGCCAAACCATATTTCTGCTGGGTATAGGTCTCCCCATTGGTGAACTGGTAAAAGCTTAAACTAAGGGTTCCCATTTTATCAATAGGATAGGCCGCACTTAGGGCACCGGCTTCTAAAGATCGGATACCAAACTTGCGCTCAGCCATGACCCCGAACTGAAATTCTTCCAATCGCCCCAGGCAGGCTTGATTGTAGAAAGTGGCCCAGGGACCTTCAGCCGTAATGGCTGCAAAAGAAAGCCCCGCTTGGCGGCTGCCGGCTGGATAATTGACCCCTCCGCTGTGAGCGTTAGTGGCTGCTAACAGAGTGATCAATAGGGTAAAGCCGATGCATCTGCGTTTAATCCTCATCATTTTTCAAAAATAATAGCTGGTTATGTACCCTGCATCGTTTTAGCCCTCTAGAATGTTAACTTTAGATCAATGCATTTGGATGTTATGAGTATTGATGGAATTCAGGCAATTTTGACGGCTAAAATGCTGACAGGAGCTATCAGTTAATGGGAAGCTTAAAGTATGGAACCTTTAAACGGGACAGAAAAGACGATAAGCTATACAGGCAATGTAACAAATAGGATAAAAACCATTCTAAAATTTATTTTTGTGCAAGAAGTGTTTAGTTATTTTGGTATTGGCCATTTAGCCAGCACTAAAACTTATGCTTTATGAGACACTTAAAACTTCTAACCCCCCC
>CAZIUI010000006.1:0-103995 GCA_964542585.1 uncultured Sphingobacteriales bacterium
GATACCAACACCATGGATAATCTTATGGGGGGTCGTCTTTTAGAGTGGATGGATATTTCAGCAGCTATTTCAGGCCAAAAACATGCTCACACCGTAGCGGTAACAGCCGCTGTTAATAATGTCTCCTTTTCAAATCCCATTAAGCTTGGCTATGTAGTAACCCTGCATGCTAAAGTTATCAGGACCTTTAAAACCTCAATGGAGATTCACATTGCTGTGTGGGCTGCTGATCATTCCCGTAATTTCCAGTGCCGATCAAATGATGCTTTTTACACTTTTGTGGCCTTAGACCCGAATGGTAATCCTACACCCGTTCCAGAGGTAGAGCCAGAAACGGCTGAAGAACAGCAATTCCATGAAGAAGCTTTGATGCGAAAACAACTTAAGCTTTTAATGGCAGGAAAAAGTAACATCCATCACACGCCTGAACTTAAACAACAGTTTGAAGCCTGGATGCAGGATCATTAATTAGCGAATCTTTCAATTAATTGGGAAAAATTATCCTCTTCAAGCCCCCTACCTGATTTTTTCGGGTTTTTTACTTTCGTTGAAAGGATAAAAATGCCAAAAACCGGTTCCATGAATTCCAACCCATCTGTTTCAATAGAAGAGCTTCAAAGCCTGGGCTTATCCCAATCCACCGCTAATAGTATTGTGACCATCCTTCAAAACACATCCGATGTTGAAGAAAGCTGGCTCAGGTTAACCAATGAGGTTTTGGAGCCAGATATGCCGCCAGCTGTTCACCAGCTACTATTTCAAAGGATATACAACCAGGATGAGCAGTTCCGTGATGCACCCGTAGCATGGAGACCTGGTCAGGAAACCGTTGAACAAGCCAATATAACGTCCTTACAAGAAGCGCTGGGATTAAAAACTTACCAAGAACTGCACCATTGGTCAGTAACCAATAGATTAGCTTTTTGGGAGGAAATGATAAAACGGTTGCAAATACCTTTTAAAACTCCTTACGAGCAGATCGTTAACTTCAAAGGGGGCCTAGAAAACCCAGAATGGCTAGCAGGCAGCCAATTAAACATTGTTGAAGCCTGCTTTCAAGCGGATCCTGATGCTTACGCTATAACCTACGGAAAGGAAGATGGAACGCTGGGATATTGGACCTACCAGGATCTGAGTGATGTCGTCAATCAAATTGCCAATGGCCTACAAGCTAGAGGCTTTGGGCCCGGCCACAAAGCTGTCATATGCATGCCTATGACGGCTGAGGCGGTAGCCATTTACCTTGGAGTTGTATTAGTTGGAGGGGTTGTGGTTTCTATAGCAGATGGTTTAGCAGCTTCTGAAATTGAAAACCGTTCCCGGATAGCTGGTACGGATTTATTTTTCACCCAGGATGTGGTACCGCGCAGTGGTAAGGAATTGCCCCTTTATCCTAAGCTAAGGGACTTGGAGCACTTGCCACCGGTCATTGTTTTACCAGGGATTGAAAGCGTAACATCAGCATTGCGTAATCAAGATCAGGAATGGTCAAGCTTCCTGGGAAGTACGCAAAAGGTTGATGCTGCTAGCATGAAACCGGAGGACCATTGCAATATTTTGTTTTCCTCTGGAACTACCAGCGAGCCTAAAGCTATCCCCTGGACCCATACCACACCTATTAAGTGCGCGGCTGATGGTCACCTCCATCAGGATATCCATCCCCATGAAGTAGTCGCCTGGCCAACAAATATTGGTTGGATGATGGGCCCGTGGTTGATTTTTGCAACGCTGATAAATAAAGCAACCATGGCCCTTTACTACGGTGCTCCAACAGATAACCGCTTTGGGAAATTTGTGGAAGCTGCCGGCATTAATATGCTGGGTTTGGTCCCCAGTATGGTTAAACGATGGCTGGAAACCGATTGCATGAAAGGGCTTAACTGGTCATCAATAAAGGTATACAGCTCTACAGGTGAAAGTTCAAATCCTCAGGACTACCTTTGGTTAATGGCAAAAGCCGGGTATAAGCCCGTTATTGAATACTGTGGCGGCACTGAGATTGGTGGCGGCTACTTTACTGGAACAGTCGTTCAGCCGGCATCCCCAGCAACTTTTTCTACGCCTGCTTTAGGCCTGGACTTGGTTATAATTGACGAAAACGAAAGGCCGGCAGACAAAGGAGAGGTTTTCCTGATACCACCTTCTATTGGGTTATCTAATTCTCTACTTAACAAAAACCATTATAAAACTTATTACGAAGGAACACCCAATTGTGACCCTTCTTTACTTGGAAGCCTTGGCAAACCCATTAAGGATCAGACGGCTGGTATCGGCTATGCTCCAATCCTTCGCAGACATGGTGATGAAGTAAGCCATATCAGTGATACTTTTTACCGGGCAGAAGGACGAGCTGACGACACCATGAATATTGGTGGCATTAAAACAAGCGCGGTTGAGATAGAAAGACTCTTGGATTTACATACAGGAATTAAGGAAACAGCTGCTATAGCTGTACCACCTAAAGGCGGGGGGCCTAATATGCTAGTGATTTATGCCGTGCAGCAAGAAGGCTATGATATCGAGGCTTCCGCACTCAAAAAAGAATTTCAGGAAATTATTAAAAAGCAATTAAGCCCCCTTTTCAAGGTTTCAGAAGTTCTGACGACTGATCAACTTCCACGGACAGCTTCAAATAAAATCATGCGAAGGATTCTTAGAGATCAATACCAAAAAGGAGCAAAAGCTTAATTAGTAAAAAAATTTAACTTTGGTGGAAATAAGCAAGGGTACAAGTTTGACTGAATTGGATTACGTTGCCTATAAAGTTGGTAGTTCCAATGTGTTCGCTAATGTTGAGGCTATCCATGCAAAAAGCCCTAATGCTGACCTTCACACGGGAAGCATCGTGGAAGAGACCACCCGGAAAAGTGGAGCTTCCTCAATTATCAGTCTTATTTCCAGAGATCTGATGGACCTAAACCGACCCCGCGGGCGTTTTAATTACCCAGCAGTTGACGAATACCGTTCCGTAATAAATGAAATCCTCGTTCAAAAAAACCTTATTGACCCCAGCAGCAAACTCAAACAACCTTTTTTGCACATCTCCCTACATGGTATGCAAAATGATTGGAAAAGAGATTTAGAAATAGGCACAGGGTATGGGCATTACTGTTCAACCTCAGTGAAAAATTGGTTCGTAAACAAGGTATCAGAAGTCACGGAAAATTATGGAGTTGATGACTTGTTCCCAGGATACACCTTCCGTTCAGTCTTGAGGGACGGGGATTTATACACTGCAACAGACTTCATAGGTTTTGGACCTCATTACCACGCTATTCAATTGGAAGTGAGCCGCGCCTGGCGGGAAAATTATCCGGAATTTCTCACGTCTTTCCTTTTAAACCTTGTAGTAACCTTTCAAGAAGAATTCGCCCAACAGCCCTCTCCGATCATTGATTAGTTACAAAACGTCAGAAATAAACAAACCTTAACTTTGTACGTTTATAAGTTTAACTATAAATCAACTAACAAGAGATTATCTATTCTATGTATGTAATTATTTTCTTTATCTTCCATTGGTATTTTTCTTTATTTTTTCAAACATTTTTCCACCACAGGTATGCAGCCCATAACCAATTCACTATGAGTTACTTATGGGAACGGATTTTCTACCTGTTGAGCTTTATTAGTCAAGGGTCATCTTACCTTAGTCCTTATTCTTATGCAGTACTACACCGCATGCACCATGCGCATGCCGATACGGAATTAGATCCCCATTCGCCTAAATACGACTCAAGCCTGATGGCCATGATGTTAAGAACAAAACGTATTTACTCGGATATTGCCGATGATAAAGCCAATGTAGACGAGGTTTACAAAAAGCGTTTGCCAACTTGGAAAAGTCTTGACAAACTAGCTGATAGGTGGCCAGTAAGAATTGCCTGGGTTTCATTGTACGTTTTATTTTATGCAGTATTTGCTACGCAATGGTGGATGTATGCTTTACTGCCCCTCCATTTCATCATGGGGCCATTGCATGGCGCTATTATAAACTGGTTTGCTCATAAATACGGGTATATTAACTACAAGACGCAAGACACTTCTCACAACCTTATGCCCATCGATATTATCATGCTAGGTGAAGGTTTTCATAACAACCACCACAAATATCAACGCAGCCCAAACTTCGGGAAAAAGTGGTATGAATTCGATCCTGTTTATCCATTGATTGTTTTAATGGATAAAATCAATATAATTCATATAAAACGATCCGAGACATAGAAAAACCGATTTACGGTTCTGCAACTTTAAAATAGCCAAGTCCTTTGACTTGGCTATTTTTTTGGACTCTGGTGGTTTTGACTTCTTCCAAGCAGATGTAAGGCGTTCTTAATTTTTTTCGACTTGGTTTGAAATTACGTCATAAAGTTTGCTCAAATGGGTAGGAATTTCATTCATTTGAAGTGCCAAACAAATCAGAAGCATGAGCGAAAAGCGGTACGACCTTATTAACAACAGCGTTGGGTGGTTACTTTTTGGACTTGGGATGGTAGTCTACCTTCTAACCTTGGAACCCACGACACCCCTCTGGGACGTTGGAGAATTTATCTCAGCCTCCTATAAGTTACAAGTTGTGCATCCGCCCGGGGCACCTTTCTTTTTGATGCTAAATCGCCTTTTCTCCCTTTTTGCACCTTCTGATGAGATGGTATCAGCACTTGTAAACTCTCAAGCAGCTACTTCAAGTGCCTTAACGGTAATGATACTTTTCTGGACCATTACCGCTTTAAGTCGCAAAATGGTATTAAATAATGAAAGCAATATTAGTAGAGACAAGATGCTTGCCATCTTAGGTAGCGGTATTGTGGGTGCTTCTACCTTCATGTTTACTGATACATTCTGGTTTTCCGCTGTTGAAGGGGAGGTCTACGCGCTTTCCATCCTTTTCATGAGTACGGTGCTTTGGCTTGCCCTTAAGTGGGAAAAAAGAGCTGATCAACCGGGTAGTACTAAATACTTGCTGTTGATCGCCTACCTAGTAGGATTAAGTATTGGCGTTCATCTGCTTAGCTTACTAGTGATCCCCGTAATAGCCTATGTGTATTATTTCAAGAAATGGGAGCATATAAACACCCGTGGGATTATCATTACGGGCCTTGTAGGACTTGGAGCTCTCGCTATCATCAATCAGGGAGTCATTAAAACAATTCCATGGATTGCCTCCCAATTTGAACTGCTTTTTGTCAATTCATTTGGATTTCCTTTTTGGTCGGGGATCTTTTTCACGATTTTCTTGCTGTTGGGAATTTTAATTTGGGCCCTTTACTACAGTTATACGCATAATCGCACAGTTCTTCACCAAGGATTGATAGCATTCACTTTTATAATAATTGGTTTCTCCTCCTATTCAATGGTGGTTATTCGTTCTCAGGCTAATCCATCCATTGATATGAACAACCCAGAGACTGTTTTTAACCTCATATCTTACCTTAATCGGGAACAATATGGCGACCGCCCCCTTCTTCATGGGCGTTACTTTAATGCCAAACCCATTGATCAAAAAGATGGTAGTCCCAGGTACCGCAAGGGAAAGGATCAATACAATGAATTACCGCCTAAGCAGGAATTGATATACAATGAATCAGACCAAACCCTGTTTCCAAGAATGGTCAGCCGCCGAAAAGATCGAAAAGGGGCTTACAGAAAATGGGCTACTATAGGTCAAAATGAAGACCCTACATTCGGGGATAACTTGGAATTCTTTTTCAAGTACCAAATCGGCCACATGTTTTGGCGCTACTTTGGGTGGAACTATATCGGTAGACAAAATGACATTCAAGGTCATGGTAGATTCTGGAGGGGTAATTGGCTAAGTGGAATACCTTTTATTGATACCAATTTTGGCAACGTTGCTAAACAATCAAACCTGCCCCATTTCCTTAAGTCCAATAAAGCTCGGAATACTTTCTTTTGCTTACCCTTCCTCTTAGGTTTAATAGGGCTATTTCATCACTTTAACCAGAGAAAATGGGATGCTTTTACGGTCCTGGTATTTTTCATAATGACCGGCCTAATGCTCATCCTCTATCTTAATCAACCCCCTCGAGAACCTCGTGAGCGGGATTATACATTAGTTGGAGCTTTTTATGCCTTTGCGGTATGGGTTGGTATCGGAACGCTAAAGCTTATAGAAATTCTTAGAAATTGGATTAAGCCTAGTGTTGCTGGTGGTATAGCCACTGTAGGAGCCTTAGCACTAGTACCGGCCGTCATGGCAAGCGACAATTGGAATGATCACGACCGATCTGAGAGGTATACGACTATAGAGTTTGCTAAAAATCACTTGCGATCCCTTGATTCCAATGCGGTCCTCTTTGCTTATGGGGATAATGAGACGTATCCCCTATGGTATGCCCAAGAGGTTGAAAATTTCAGAACCGATGTTCGGGTGATCAACCTTAACCTGATGAATGCCAGGTGGTATGTTGAGCAATTAAGGAAAGATAATTACAAGTCACCGGGATTGCAGTTTAATCATCTAACGCCTGATAAGCTGAAAAAGGGTGCCCGATCTTATGTCAGGTACGCTAAGCATCCCAATATTGGTAAAAACGAATATGTTTCACTTGATAAGGTAATGAGGTTCATAGCTAGCGATGATCCCAGTACCAAAAGACGAATTCGTGGTGGCGGAAGCATAAATTATGTCCCTGCCAAAAGGATTAAGATGGATATCGATAAAAAGGCCGTGGTTGAATCGGGCGTAGTACCTGAACACTTAAAGCAGCACATAGAAGATCAAGTTCGGTTTAAAATCGGTGGGGGTTCTTTGATGCTTTCTAAGCTCATGATTTTGGACTTAATAGCAAGTACTAAATTCACACGTCCCATCTACTTTACGGCCCAGGTTCCTGCTGACAACTACTTTAACATGAACAATTACGTCTTACAAGATGGGCTTTCCTATAAGTTGGTACCGATGTCCAAAAATACCGACTACAGAAGTAAGGGCACCATCAACACCAAGAAGATGTATGAAAACTTCGTAAATGATTTTAAGTGGGGTGGCTTACCGGATTCCAGCCTTTATTTGGGATATGTAACCAGGCGACACTGTGGAATGTACCGCGGTCACTTTTCTTCTTTGGCTGATGCCTTGATTGCCCAAAACGAGGATGATAAAGCCATAAAAGCCTTAAATACCTGTATGAATGTTTTCCCCAACCAACAGGTAGCATTTGATGCTCGCGTAACGCCACTAGTGAACGCTTATTATAATGCAGGTGCACCCCAACGGGGAAAGAAGTATGGTAAAGAACTGTATCAGACGCTTACCGGTAACCTGGATTATTTTACCTCTCTCTCTCGCCAGAATCAGCAGGAGACCAAACGTAAGATTCAAAATGGGTTTTATGGGCTTAATAAGCTTCGCCAAAGTGCAAAGAGGGCTGGTCAAGACAGCTTTGCTCAAAAAATCGGTAACGATATTCAGCGTTTACAGCGTCAATCAAGTTTACGCCGCGGAACGCCACAGCGTAGGTAGCTTTCGGGTAGCTACATCCTTTTCTTAAGCCTAAAGCTTATGAACCTTTGGAAGGTCTTTGTCACTTGCTTAGCAAATAACCACCTTCCTTACGTCTTTTGCTTTGTTTTGATCCTATTAGGCCTTAATGTCGATTCTACATTTGGCCAGAATGGTGCGTTAAGCGGGAAAGTTACCAATACAGATCAATCACCCTTATCCTATGCCAGTGTTTACATAAAGGGCACGACTAAAGGGACCACAACAAATGAAAACGGGAACTACACCCTACCTCTAGCTTCCGGCCGCCATACAGTGGTCTTTCAACACATGGGGTATAAGCAGGAACAACGTCTTGTAACTATCCAAAAGAATAATGAAACAACCCTGAACGTAACTTTGAGAAAGCGAGCCTATGAAACAGAGGCTGTAACAGTGACCGGTAGAGATCCTGCTTACCGCATAATTAAAAATGCCATTGCCAGTAAAGAGACCCATAGGAAAGCCGTTAGATCCTACCAATGCCAGCTTTATTCCAAAACCACCATCAAAGCCGATAGCGCATCTGCTAGCAGCATTGTAGATAGCGGAGATTTGCCCCCCGGGTACATCTATTTTTCCGAATCTATTTCAGCACTTAAATACCAATACCCGGATGATTACCAAGAGGTCATGCAATCATCAAAAGTTAGCGGCCGCGATGAGGCGGTAAGTTTGAATTTTGCCTTTAATACACCCGTGGTCTTTTACAAAGATCTGATCGAATTTGAAGACGCTCTAAAACGCCCGATCATTAGCCCTGTAGCTGATAATGCGCTGAATTACTACAAGTATAGGCTTCTGCATAGTTATCAGGAAAACGGCAAGCGTATTCACCGAATTTCAGTGATTCCAAAAAGGCCGAATGATCCTGTTTTTCGAGGCCAAATTCGGATAGTGGACAATAGCTGGCATATCCACAGCCTTAATTTGAAAACCACTAGAGCTAACGGCTTAAAAAGCTTTGATACTTTTACCCTCAAACAGCAATATGTCACTGTTAATGATACCACATGGCGCCTCTATAACCAGCGTTACCGGCTAAAAGGGAGCATAATTGGTATCAATATAAAGGCCAGAGCCCTCTCTCAATTTACCGAGTACAAGCTTGACCCAACCTGGCCAAATAACCCCTTTAAAGGAGCCGTAGTCAAAGTACCTGACAAGAGTCAAAAGCTGGATTCAGTTTATTGGGAAAAAATCCGGCCATTCGAGCTAACACCAGCTGAGGCCAGGGATTATTCACTAAAAGACAGCCTGCAAGAAGTCCGTAGTAAACCCAGTTATAAAGACTCTGTAGATAGCGTCTATAACCAACCGGAATGGCTGGGTATTTTACTCCAAGGCTACGATTACCGTAAGCGCACCAAAAACTTGAAAATTGAAGCTCCTTCTTTGTTTGAGGCTTTGTTTCACTTCAATACCGTAGAGGGCTTTGCTCCGCGTTTAGCCTTCTCTATTACAAGAACGATTGAAAACGCATCCGATTGGGAAATTAAGCCCTTCTTCCGTTATGGAGTGGCCAATGAAAATTTCAATGGAAGTGTACACGTAACAAAATCTCCTTTTTATGCAGGTATTGGTCGAGAGGTTCAGCAGTTTCAGGTGCCACCTCCAATTTCTTCCCAGCTGAATACCAGCTACTCCCTTTTTGAGGGGCAAAACTTTGCCCGTCTATACCAGCAAGCTTTTGCAGAAGTTGGTTACCAAGATGATGAATGGGGCAATGGTTGGTTTCCCTCATTTTCTTTAAGCTTTCAAGAGCGTCAACCCCTATCCAATAATACCAGCTACACCCTAGCCAGTTCGGAAAATTATCAAACTAACATTCCCGCCCATCCACACTTTCAAACTAATAATAGCACAAATCGGCAAAACTTTTCAAACCACCGGGCCTTGATCATTAAGGCTGGGTTACGCTACAAACCGGGCCTGGAGTACATGAAGATAAAGGGTGAAAAGGTAAACCTGGGGTCAAAATGGCCTACCCTTAAAATCAATTACCGCAGTGCTGTAGCTGGCGTAGCTGGGAGCGATGCAGAGTATGATTTTTTACAAGCCGGTTTCGAAGGTGATGCCGACCTTAAATTGCTTGGTAATCTATCCTACAAGGCTAGCGCCGGACGATTTTTAACCAAAAATAGGGTGCCTTTTGTGGATTACCGTCATTTTCAGGGGCAAGAGATTATTTTACAGGATAAGACTACAAGAGATTTTCAATTATTGGATTACTACCAGTTCAGCACTACTCAGCCTTTTGCGGAAGGCCATGTTCAGCATAATTTTTCTGGTTTCATCTGGAACAAAATTCCGCTTGCAAGAAAGCTGAATTGGCAGGTAGCAGCAACTGGTAACTTGCTTTATCAGAATGCGGTTACTTATTGGGAATGGGGAGTGGGTTTAACGGATTTGGTAGGTTTGGCGGGATCACGGTTTTTTTCTTTTCACTTTTTCCAAAGCTATCGAACCAGAGCTTTCCAGAATAGAGGTTTTAGAATCGGATTTAGCTCACCGATAGATTTGTGATTTTTCAGGTATTTCTATTCGTTTTTTTCACCACCTAAGACATAAATGATCTTACCGGCTCCCAAAACCCCATTAAACTTTGATTAACCCAAGGCGTTCATTAAGCACATAGGCAAAACCGTAACACACCTTGACTAAGGTCTATCAGAAGGGTACAGCTGACCTTATTTTTTTGATCCTCGCTGGACTCTTTATCGCAACGCTTGTCACCGGCAACCTTATAGCTAATAAGTTCGTAAGTGTTGATCTAGGGTTTAAAACATTTATCATTTCAGCTGGCGTATTACCCTATCCGCTAACATTTTTAATAACTGATTTGCTCTCTGAAATCTTTGGGAAAAAGGAGACCCAAAAGGTAGTCATAGCTGGGTTTGTAGCCTCCTTATTGGTTGTGCTTATTGTACTGGTTGGCGGCCTATTTCCCGCATCCGAATCCTCCCCGGTTTCAGATGAAGTTTATAATAACACCTTTGGCAGTACTTGGCGGGTAATTGCTGCTTCCATGACGGCTTACTTAACGGCTCAATTAGTAGACGTAAAGGTTTACCACTTTTGGAAAAGAGTAACCCATGGAAAAATGATGTGGATCAGAAATAATGGCTCAACCGTATTTTCTCAGCTTATTGATAGTATCCTTGTAACAACGGTAATTTTCATAGGGCTAGAACCCGCCGGCAAAATAGCAAACCTTATTCTTGATGCTTGGTTTTTTAAGGCTCTTGTTGCTTTTTTTGACACTCCGTTTCTTTATGCAATTACTTATTTAATCCGTAAGCAGTTTAATCTGAAAATGGGAGAAGAGTTACCCAAGTATCACCTCGCGGAAACCCCTTAGCTTACAATTTCTCCTCTTCAAGGGCTTCTCGCGGGTTATTTTCAAGGTAACGTTCCTTTTCTTTTTGAAAGGTGTTTTCAAATTCCTTGAATTTATTCAGTTTACGCTTCTTACCAATAGAGGCTATTAGGAACCCTAAACCTAGCATGACCATTAAGCCCCCCACAATGCTTAAGGAATAACTTGTAGAAACAACTTTGTAAAGGGGGTTAAACAATATGGGAGAGAAAAACTGACCCAGAAAAAAGCTTGTGGTGACCCCACCCATTATCCGACCTCTCAGTTTCTCAGGGGCAAGCTCTAGCAGACAAGTGTTAGTATTAGGCATGAGCATTCCCATACCAAAACCACATATAAAAAGTCCCGTAACCACTAATCCATAAATGGCGGAGGCCGAAATGGTAAGGAAACCCAACCCCATAGCCATAAATACCAAGAAGTACACAAAATGGTAAGTAGACTGGTTTTTTACTCTTGTATAGAAAAGCGAGGCCGTACCACCTGATAAGGTGGCAGCTGCAATGGCTAGGCCGGTTTCAGTACTGCTTACCCCTACCACATTCTGCAAATAAAAAGGAAGCTGGGTTGGGATCATGTAAAAACAAGCCATGAAAAAGAAACCAATACCATAAACAAAAAATACAAATCCTTTAGGGTAACTACTTTTAATGGTAACCCTGTTGTCTGAATCAATGCTTTGAATACTTGGTTCTTTGATATGATATAGTACCAAGGGCAGGTATAACAAGGGTATGGCAAACAGTAAAAAGGGAAACCGCCAGCTAACCTCCGTCATCATGCCGCTAAGGGCAATGAAAACCACGCCACCATAGGCCATGAAAGAGGCTTGATAGCCCATAAACCGCTGACGTTCATGACCTGTAAAGTAATCACCAATGAGCGTGGTGACCGTGGTCATAATGCCAGCTACTGCAATTCCCACGAGCATTCGACCTGCTAGGATAAGGTAGAGGGAGTTCACTACATAGCCTGAAGTGCCTCCAATTATAAAAAGGCCGATAGCTGTTATTAGGACCTTTTTCCGTCCGAATTTATCCAACAGATAGCCTACTAGCGGAGACCCTAGACCAATAAAAAGCGCAGGAATGGTAAGTACAAGCTTAGTAAGTATCCCTGAGTAAGGAAGATATGAATAAGTTTCCTTTACATCGGGTAAGATGGGTGAAATGGTAGCCCCCACCATTACCGTTAGCGTACTGCATAACAGCAGGGTAGCTTTCAGCCACTTTGAGGGCAAAATCTTTTTCGTATCCATGACTCATCCCTTCGTTTGTCACCTTAAAACCCTAGGCTGTTGCAATGGTCATTCCAAGGCTTTACTATAAACTTCCTACATTAGCATTTTAAACAGCAGCAACCGAAAGAAGTTGAGGCAGCCTAGTGTTGCCCCCTTATCCAGTCCAGGGTTTCACCAATGGCCTGGTCAGCCGGCGTGATTTGATATCCTAATGCTTTTTGTGCTTTGATTGAAGTACAAGCCCAGTTCTGGTAGTACTTCTGTACCCAATCCGGGGTAATCATGGGCGGTGTTTTTAAAACGTCAGCTTTTAGCTTTTGAAGATAAGCAAAACCTTCAGCCGCTTTCATGGGTATGTTGAATAACGGGTATTTTTTACCGAATTGTTCGCCTATTTTTTGAAAGTAAGTCGCGAGAGTCATATTCTCACCACCTAAAATATACCGTTCACCAGCGCTGCCATACTTCATAGCAAGGATATGACCTTCCACCACATCCTTTACATAAGTAAAGTTGCCCTGTGATTTCCCACTTCCTAACATAAAGCGCCACTGACCGTTGATGTACTTTTGCATAAGTAAAGTGGCAGCGTTGCTGATGGATAAAACACCGGGCCCATAGACCCGCGTTGGATTGACCGTTAAGGCATCTCCACCATTGGCAGCAAAATCATTGATCTCTTGCTCATTTTGGTACTTGGTAGCTTCGTAGTGGTTGTAAAAGCTTATTTGTCTTACTGTTGCCTCATCAGCTGGATATTCAATAGTTCCGGTAGCCAAGGTTCCACCTGTGGAAGTAAAGACCACCCTAATCGCACCTTGAGCTTTAGCCGCCTCCAGTACATTGCGAGTACCCTGAATATTAATTTCATGAAAATCATTTGGCCCTTTAGACCAGGCTCTGGCCAACGCTGCTACATGAAAAACGCCATCAGCGCCTTTCATAGCAGCCTTTAATTGCTTATAATCTGCAAGCGTTCCCTGAAAAAAAGTCAGTTGTCCTTGCTTATCCAGCTTTTTAAGGGGTTCGATTTTACTTCCTGTTCGGTATAGGCAATTAACAAAATGACCCTCAGCTAGCAGACGCTTAATCAGTTCTACCCCTAAGAAACCCGTTCCTCCAGTTACAAAATAAAGCTTTGGCATGCGTGCTATTTATGTTTAGAATTCGCAAACATTTTTTCTGCCAGACGGGTCGTTAGGGTTGATGGCAAATGCTTGATCAAAAAAATTAAAACCTGATTGAAATAACCTGGAACAATTACTGGCTGTTTTTTATCCATCTCCTTTATACCGATACGAGCAACTTCGGATGCCGGAAGCGTAAAAATTTTAGCTTTTGTACCTTGTTCCAGAGTTCTTGCAGCAACGTGAGAATTAGTAATGGTGGGGCCTGGGCAAAGGCAGCTTACAGCTATGGATGTATCTTTAAGTTCAGCTCGAAGCGCACCAGAAAACGCCAGAATAAAATTCTTACTTCCTGAGTATACTGCTTTGTAGGGGAATTTCAAGAAGGATGCAAGACTCCCTAGATTCATAATACGGCTATCCGGATGGCGTTTCAGCTCTGGTATCATGTAATAAGTAAGGGACACAACACCTTGCACATTAATGTTCATCATCTTGAGGTTCTCATCCAGGGAAAGCTCTGAAAAAGGTCCCTGGAGTCCTAGCCCGGCATTATTGATCAGCGTGTTAACCTCAATCCCATTATCGCTTAACCATTCCACGAACTGGCGGATACGCTCAGCTTTTTCCATGTTCATTTGGTAGTAAATAACCTCTACACCGTACTCTTGTTTTAAGGAGCAAGCTGTAGATGGCAATTCATCATTGGGCAGGGCTACCAGCACCAAAGAACGCCCGCGCTTTGCACATTCAGTTGCTAGAGCCTGGCCAATGCCCCGACTAGCCCCTGTTACCAATGTGTACGGCATTCGCAGAATTTTCCTGCAAAGCTAAGTAGACTTCCCACCACTTGAAAATTTGAAAATATCCTGCTTAAAAATCGGATGAGCCCTTGAGAAGATTTTGGATTAGTTGCTCATCATTCATCGTTTGGTAAAAAGCTTTTACCTCATCCCTAACAATAACATCCTGATAACGAACTTTTGTACGCAAACCAAGGCCATCAAGCGACCGACACCGGCTCAAAGCTACATAAAGCTGACCCCCTGCAAAAGCGCCGCGACCCAGATCTACATAGCAATTATCAAAGGTTAGCCCCTGGCTTTTGTGTATGGTGACAGCCCAGGCAAGCTTTAGAGGGTATTGGTTAAATGAGCCTTTCACCTGCTCAACAACTTCCTGCTTACGGTCATCATATTGGTATTGGATACGCTCCCAGGTTTCTTGTTTGACCTCCTCTACCCGATCATCTTGTAGCCGTATCCACAAGCCTTGATCGTTTAGCTCTTCCACCTTTCCAATGGTACCGTTTACCCACCTGCGAGCCATTCCGTTCTGGGCATCCAGTTCCCCTTCATAATCATTCCTGATGAAAATTACTTGGGCTCCGGGTTTGAGGGACAATTGATAGGCTGTTGGCAGATTTTTCTCAGGAAAATCCCCCTCAATGGAACCTTCCAAAACGAAAGCCTTACCTGGCAGTTTTGATAGGTTCCTACTATTGATCTGATTGGCGATTTGATGGGTAGTGGTTAAGGTAATGGAAAAATCATCCGGATAGCCTGGATCCTGCGTAGTCACCTGTTTATTAAGGGTTTCAAGCTGCTGAGCCGTTATGCTACCTTCTCTTATACTGTTTAGAAGCGAAACGAAAGTTTGATCTGTTTGCCGATACATTTTTTGAAGTTCAATGTTTACAAGGTTTAGGTCGCTGAATACACGAGCTCCAAAAAAGTATGGCGTATCGTAGAAATCCTCTAGAATTTCCCAATCATCCCCGGTTGTGACGGGTTCTAATTGATAAAGATCACCGACAAATAAAAGCTGTTTCCCACCAAATGGCCTATTACGCTGTTTAGTTACGCGCCTCAGAACAGTATCCAAGGCATCAATAACATCCGCTCTAACCATTGATATCTCATCAATAATAATAAGGTCAAGCTTATTGATAAGCTTTTGTTTATTATGACTTAAGCTAATGTCAGATAGCCGCTTATCATTCGGTAAAAGCGGTCCTAAGGGTAGCCGGAAGAAACCATGAATCGTTTCGCCTTTTGCATTGATAGCAGCAATGCCGGTTGGCGCCAGGATAACATGGTTTTTCTCCGTTTCCTGACTGATAACACGTAAAAAGGTACTTTTACCTGTACCGGCTTTACCCGTTAAAAAAGCAGATTCCCGGGTCTGCATGATAAGGTCATATGCATAAGAAAATTCCAGGTTTCGCCGGTCCAGGTTATCAGGTAAGTCATGATTCATTTTGTAGCTAATCTAAGCCGGCTGTGCTATAACCTCAGCCATTTTTAAGGCATGTAAAATTAGCGCTAATACACTTGAAAAACCAAAGAGTCGGATTGTTAGAGTCGTTCAATTACTGTAAAATACAGGCCTTATCGAATCCTATCAATAGCTTTCAATCAACCGCCAAAATCCAGAAATTTGCTGGAAAACAAACCTGTTCATGTTCATAGCCTGTGATTGGTTAGGTCATTATATTGATCACCAACAATCACCTGAATCCATTGCTGAAATTCTTACCAATACGGGGCTCGAGGTTGAAGATCAGCAAACATTTTATGATCGCCCACCTCACTTGGATGACCTTTTCATAGGTCACGTGCAAATGGTAGAACCTCATCCGGATGCCGATAACCTTTCTGTTACCCAGGTAGCAACAGGAGGCGGGGAAGACCTCCAGATCATTTGCGGAGCCCCTAATGTGGCTTCAGGGCAGAAAGTAGTTGTTGCGCCGGTAGGCACTACCATTCAGGACATAAACGGAGAGCAGCTTACCATCAAAAAATCAAAAATCCGGGGTGTACGCTCATATGGGATGCTCGTAGCAGAGGATGAGATTGGTTTAAGTCACAACCATGATGGGATCATGGTACTTCATGAAGAGGCCCCTTTGGGTAAGTCACTGCTCGATTACATGGAATTTCCGGCCCAAACAGTATTAGAGATAGCACTTACCCCTAATCGAGGAGATGCTGCATCTCACCTAGGCGTAGCGAGGGACCTTTCTGCTTACCTGGATCAACCGCTATCTAAGCCTGATGTAAACCGGTTTCAAGGATCAGCTGATGAAAAACCCGTAAGCATTGCCATTCATGATGAAGATTGCTGCCCTCGGTATACTGGCGTGGTGCTGGAGGATCTCAAAGTGGGCCCTTCTCCCGACTGGTTGCAACATCACCTAAGAGCTGTAGGACTTCAGCCCATTAACAACATCGTAGATGTTACCAACTTCGTCATGATGGAAATGGGGCATCCTTTGCATGCTTTTAACTACCATGCAATAGCAGGTGACACCCTGCACATTCGAAAAGCTAATAAAGGTTCCTCATTAGTAACCCTTGACGGCACCGATCGCACTTTAAAAGGAGATGAGCTTTTAATAGCGGATGATCAAAAGCCCTTGGCGCTAGCTGGTATCATGGGAGGAGAAAACGCTGCAGTAACCGAAGACACTTCTGCCATTTTTTTAGAAAGTGCCTACTTTAATCCAACGTCAATCCGGAAAGGGGCTGCTCAACATAACCTGCTAACGGATGCATCTTTCCGTTTTGAGCGGGGAACAGATCCCGAGGCTACCCTAACCGCCTTAAAAAGAGCAGCGCTTTTCATCCAGGAAGTTGCCGGAGGAAGCGTTTCTTCAGCTATTTTGGATGCTTATCCAAAACCTGCAACGCCTCTTCAGCTAACCCTATCTTACGATTATTTGGATAAAGTGCTTGGGGACCAGGTCCCCCGGAATCGTGTTCAACAAATTCTTGAGCGACTAGGCTTTACTATTACCAGTAACAATGAAAGGGATATTCATCTAACCGTCCCTACTTTTCGTGCCGATATAACGCGGGCTGTGGACGTAGTAGAAGAGATCATGCGTATCTATTCCTTAAATGTGCTGGCTGATGACAACTTACCGCTTATAAGGCTATCTAATGAGTACGATCATACCAGCTACCGGCTTCAGCAAAAAATAGCACGCTACCTCACCGCTCAGGGTTTTATGGAAGTTATAACCCAACCTTTTACAAGCATAGATACAGAAAAAACCTTGAAAGGTATTGAAGTACCTGAAAGCGGAGTTGAGGTCGTGAATCCCTTAAATCAAGCTCAGGATTACCTTAGGACCAGCTGCCTGCCAAGTGGCCTGGAAATCATCGATTATAACTTACGTAGAAAGCAGCATAACCTCAGGCTTTTTGAACTGGGTAAAGTTTATGCTAAGCAAGGAGCCCAGCACACCGAGGAAAATTGGCTGAGCCTCTTTTTAACAGGTTCTTACCACTCAGCTACCTGGTATCAGTCAGCGGCTGAGGTAGACTTGTTTTACCTGAAAGGTATCCTTCACAACTTACTACACCTCTCCGGAATTGAAAAATGGCATAACCAGAAAACAGGGCTAAGTGGACTTAATTATGGCCTATCCTTACAAAAGGAGACTGAAAACATTGCACATATTGGAACAGTAAGCCCACAACTTTTAAAAGCTTATCAGATTAAGCAACAGGTACTGTATGCTTCTGTATCAGTGGATGCTTTGGTTAAGGCTTTTCAAAGCCATAGCCCAAAATTCAAACCCGTAAGTAAGTATCCTCAAATAGAGCGGGATTTGGCTTTAGTGGTACCGGATGAAACGCCCTATGAAGTTATCAAAGAAACGATCAATAAAGCCAACATCCCTGAGATCGTTAGTTTAAACCTGTTTGATGTTTATCAAGGGCAAAACATCGAGGAGGGCTTTAAATCAATCGCCATACGATTTGTTTTTCAGGACAAGGAAAAAACGATGGAGGATGATCGCATAGATGCTATAATGCGACAGCTAGTGGAAAACTTGCATTCCGAAACCAATGCCACCGTTCGCCACTAGCGTATAAGAGTGTAAAAGGGAAATTCGAGGCTAGAAAAGTTTGTAAAAGCAAGTATTGTATGGCGGGTGAGCAAGAAAACCATAATTCAGAAATAACAAGACTTCAGGAAATATACCAAACTGTTCGGGAACTGAAAGCTGAAAAAGCAGCACTAGAGGATGAAAATGCCGAGTTAAAGGAAGAGAATCATGGATTAAGAACCCAGCTCCAAACCCTGAAAACCCAGGTAAAGGAAATAGAGGATAAAAACCTAAATTTGCTAACAGCCAAATCTTTGAGTTCCCATCAACCGGATCACAAAATGATCAAATCAAAAATTGATCATTTTGTGAAGGAAATTGACAAATGCCTGGCAATGCTTAAAAGTCACGGAGGGACCCCATGAGTGAGCCTATCAACATTCGGATTCATGTTGCTGATAAGGTATACCCCTTAAAAGTAACACCGGATGAAGAGGAGCGTATTCGTAAAGCCGCCCAGCGATTGAATGACCGAATTCGACAGCACAGGCAAACTTTTGAAGTGCAGGATAAGCATGACCTTTTGGCCATGTGTGCTTTAGAATTTGCAACGGAGGTTGAAGAACACGAAGAAAAGAATGATAATTACCAGCAAGAGCTTAGATCATCGATAAAGGCCATCGAGCAGGTCCTGAATACCAGTCGTTAAATTTTGGCAACAAATTCGGAGAGGTTTAGGAAAATAGCTTGCTGATTTGTAGATGGCTTGTAACTTTAAAAAGGCATTTTATCAGCAAATGCTTGTAATACCACAAAAAGAGGCTTATGAATTTAACCAGCATAATAATCCTAATTGGCGCTATCATAGTTGCTATTTTGGCAGGCTATTTTATTAGCCGTTACTTCATTAAGGGCGGCCTTCAAAAACAGGAAGAGGAAGCAAGAAAGAAAGCGGATGAAATTGTAGAAGAGGCTAAAGAAAAGGCTGAGGTCCTTAAAAAAGAAAAGCTCGTAGAGTCTAGGGAGCAATTTCAGCAAATGAAAGCTGAACATGAGAAAGAGGTTGAACGGAAAAACAAAAACCTCCAGCAACAGCAGCAAAAGGTTAAGGATAAAGAAAAAGAGCTAAAAGACCGCGAGCAGCAACTCAAAAAACAGGAAGAACAGGTCAACAACCAAAAGCAAGAGCTTTCTAAAAAAGAAGAGGCTCTTCAGCAAAAGCAAGAGGAGCTTAATCAATTGCATCAGCAGAAGGTAGAAGCCCTTGAAAAAGCCTCTGGTTTGTCAGCCGGTGAGGCTGAAGAGCAGCTAGTTGAATCCATGCGTGAGGAGGCTCGCACAAAAGCCAAAAGCTACATCAAGGAGATCATGGATGAAGCTAAGGCCAGTGCTACAAAGGCTGCCCGAAAGCTCGTACTGGAAACCGTCCAGCGAGTAGCCACGGAGCAAACGATAGAAAATTGTGTTTCCGTTTTCAACATTGATAACGATGAAATGAAAGGCCGAATCATTGGCCGTGAAGGTAGAAATATAAGGGCTTTAGAATCGGCTACCGGTGTAGAGATTATCGTTGACGATACACCGGAATCCATCGTCCTTTCAGGTTTTGACCCTGTGAGGCGGGAAATTGCAAGGCTTTCGTTGCACAAACTAGTTTCTGACGGGCGGATCCATCCAGCAAGGATTGAAGAGGTGGTAGACAAAACCCGAAAAGAGATTGATGAGGAAATAAGAGAAATCGGGGAGAAAACCTGCATTGACATGGGTATCCATGGCTTGCACCCGGATATTATTAAGCTTGTCGGCCGCATGCGTTATCGCTCCTCTTATGGTCAGAATCTCCTCCAGCACTCTCGTGAGGTAGCTAAATTCTGCTCTATTATGGCCGCTGAACTTGGTCTGGATCCGAAAAAGGCTAAAAGAGCTGGCTTGCTTCATGATATGGGCAAAGTTTCCGAGGAGGATCACGAAACCCCACATGCCTTGTTAGGGGCTCGCATCGGCGAAAACTACAACGAAGATCCGGAAGTAGTTAATGCCATCGGAGCCCATCATGACGAGTTGGAAATGACTTCTAACCTCTCTCCTATTATACAGGTTTGTGATGGAATTTCAGGTGCCAGACCCGGTGCTCGAAGGGAGGTGTTTGAATCGTACATTCAACGCCTCAAAGATCTTGAGGAAATCGCACTTTCTTTTGATGGTGTTCAGAAAAGCTACGCCATACAGGCTGGCCGAGAACTCAGAGTGATCGTGGAGAGTGAGAAAATTGATGATGGAAGGGCTGATAACCTCTCATTCGACATTTCCGACAAAATTCAACAAACGCTAACTTATCCCGGTCAGGTTAAGGTTACGGTTATCCGCGAAAAACGCGCTGTTAACTACGCCAAATAAGGGTTTGCCTAAAGCGTAATGAAAAAAAGTTGGGAATTACTAGTCACCGAAATCCCGGGAAAATTAGCTTTCTAACTCACTTGTTTTTATTTCACGCCTTGGGAATAGGGCTTTGAATTAACAACCTGATAATTAGTATCAACCCTGAAGAGCTTTTGAAGAGAAGAATCACCTTTTTGGTAGGTATGGGGCTGCCAAAAGCCAACGATCCGGGGATCATAGGATGATTTGAATTCATCCATCAGTTTCTTGCGCTTCTTGAGGTTTTGTTTCCGAAGGTTTAGCTCTTTCCGGAGGCTATCTTTCTTATCCTCGGAAATGGCAATATTGATCTTAGAGCGCAAGGCGTATATGCGGGCAGATAGCTTAAACGTATCTGCTAACCTTTGGTATTCGTTAGTTGCCTTAAATCCCTGGTGTATAGTATCAATTTCACCAAAACCCTTTGGGTTATAATCTGCGGTATCAGGCGTTTGTTTTTCAAGGTATTCTTTTACTGAATTTTTTAGGCGCTCCTCGTGGGTGGGCTGGCAGGAAGCCAAGAAACTACTCAGGAAAATCCCGGCTAAATAAAGCCCAAACGAATTTGACGACCTTGGCATTAATGAATTATTTATCAGCTTTTTTAGCGCTATCTACTCCGTATTGGTAAGCTTTTTCATGGTGATAATAGTTAACGCTTTCCGTATCGTACTTGTCCTTTAAATAGTCTTTTATTGCTCTTACTTCCCTTCCCGGAAGGTCCTTGCTGCTAACCACCATGACTTCATAATGCTTCGAATGAATAAGGTTGGAATTATTTTCAAACGTGTCAGCCCAGGCTCTTATACCCGGACGTTCGATAAGTTTTTTAACAGCTTCTTCATTGTATGAAGACCGACAGCCGACTGCTACCAAAACTATTAAAATAAAACTCAGAAATGTGAGGCGCTTCATTGATTTTGTCACTTTTATTTTTAGCGATCAATAAATGCAAAGTTAAGGATTTATCCCTACATACTCTCTGATAGGTTTGTTTAGAGCTTAAAACAAATCCTGAATATCAACTTTTAGATTCCCTTTTAGAAAATTGCCGTTAAAGCAAGGTTTCAAAACGTGAGTTGTTAAACTTTAGAACCCGTGTAAATTTTCATGTAAGGTATTCATGGGACTATTGTAAACAACCTGACGATAAATTGGGTTGTCGTAGGGAAAATGTATGGAGATTTTGGCATTAATATTGTTCATTGAAAATATGAACATAATTTCACAAAAGATTCTGGAATGGTAGAAGAAAGCAAAAGTGGTGAAGAGCGAACGGTAGAACGAATTAACCAAATAGCCTACATTCTAAAGGGTATTGGTCACTCAGTCCGCCTTCAGATAATTCAACTACTGGAAAGTGGCGTTTCCTTGTCAGTAGGTGAAATTCAATCAAAACTGGAAATTGAGCAAACAGTGCTAAGCCATCATTTGAGCAAAATGCGGGATATGGGACTTTTAATTGCAGATAGAGATGGCAAAAAGATTTACTACAAGTTAAAAGATGAGCAGATAAGCCAAATTATAAGTTGCATGAAAAAATGTGACATCTTTTAGTTAAGGGGAGTGCCATAAGTTAAAAAAAATTTGGCACATCATTTGAAAATTTGTTCATTTGTACAAGTGACTGAAATTGCCACTTGCTATTAAGTTGTAATTCCTCTAAACATTCGGCACATGGAAGTGATAACAATTATTGGTTATGCGGGAGCCTTACTTATTGGTATTTCGCTAGGACTAATTGGCGGAGGAGGCTCCATTCTTACAGTACCCATTTTGGTTTATTTACTAGGTATTGATCCAGTGGAGGCTACAGGTATTTCACTTCTTGTAGTAGGTATCACTAGCTTGGTTGGCTCTTACAGCTATTTTAAGAAATCCCTACTTGATTATCGAACAGGTGCTGTTTTTGCGTTTCCGGCACTTATCGCTGTTTACGCTACCAGAAAATTCATCATTCCTTTTATTCCGGATACCATTATCCAGACTAATGCCTTTACAATGGATAAAGGCATGTTACTCATGTTTGTATTCGCAGCCCTTATGGTAGGAACCTCTTATTCCATGATCCGCCAAAAACAAGCTAAAGAATTAAGTATAGAGGAAGCGAAAAGCAGTTTTAATATTCCGATGATCCTTTTAGAAGGTGCCGTAGTAGGGATTCTTACGGGGTTAGTTGGCGCAGGAGGCGGATTCCTTATCATTCCAGCGCTTGTACTCATTGGCAGGTTACCTATGAAATTAGCCGTTGGCACATCCCTATTAATAATTGCTATCAAATCCCTAGTAGGATTCCTGGGAGATTTGGGTAATGATTACGACCTCAATTGGGGTATGATCATCCCCTTTTTGGCAATTGCCATTGGTGGTATTTTTGGTGGAAGTTTTTTAAGCAACTATATCTCAGGCAATAAGTTAAAGCCGGCTTTTGGCTGGTTTGTTTTGATAATGGCCTTTTACATCATTTACAGAGAGGTGATTAAAGGCGCTTAATGGAATTTTGTAAAACTTAAATAGTTACAATTATGCATGTAAAACAATTTTTTGACGATGGTCTTGCACACGGCTCCTATGCCATAGTAAGTGAAGGTGAAGTAGCATTGGTTGATCCCGGACGTGACCCCAAACCCTATGAGGATTATGCCAAGGAACACAAAGCCAACATTACGGCGGTTTTTGAAACCCATCCCCATGCTGACTTCGCTAGCAGCCATATGGAGTTTTACCATAAGCATGGTGCCACAATTTATGTGAATCCGAAGATGCAGGTAGAATATCCGCACAAGCCACTGAATGACAGAACACAGGTGCAGATTGGGAATGTTAGTATAGAGGCCTTGTTCACGCCAGGCCATTCACCTGACCACAATACCTATTTATTGAGGGATGAGAATGGTCAATCCCATGCCGTATTTACTGGAGACTCCCTTTTCGTTGGGGATATCGGTCGCCCTGATTTAAGAGAAGGTGCCGGGAAAATACAGGCACAGCGAGAGCAATTGGCTAATCAGATGTATGAAACCATGAGAACAGTCTTCCGCAGGTTACCGGATGAAGTGATGGTGTACCCGGCCCATGGAAAAGGTTCTTTGTGTGGAAAGAACATGAGTAGTGAGACTTACAGTACGATTGGCAAGGAGAAAGAGAGAAACTGGGCCTTACAGGTAGATGACAAGGATACTTTTGTTAACTCCCTTTTAGAGGGTCAACCCTACGTTCCTCAATATTTTCCTTTTGATGTTGCTATCAATGCAGAAGGGGTCAAATCCCTTGAAGAAAGTTTGAAGCAGGTCCCACAGCTAACTGAAGGTGACAAGCTAGATGATGCCTCCTTAATTGTTGACGCCCGATCTTCTGCTATTTTTAAGCAAGGTCACTATGCCAAAGCATTGAATATTCCGGATGGCGGTAAGTTCGAAACGTGGCTTGGATCATTAGTTAGCCCTGAAGAGCATTTTTACCTATTGGCTCAGAATGAAGATCAGCTGGATGCGGTCCTCTATAAAGCAGCAAAAATAGGATACGAAAAACTGATCAAAGGTACCATGGTCGTCTCTGAAAACCTGCCTGTTCAATCAGATGAAGCTAATCCTAGTGACATTTTTGAGAATCCCGATCATTATACCATCATTGATGTGAGGGATACCAATGAAATTGATCAAGGCAAAATATTTAGTAATGCCATCAATATTCCTTTAAATGAGCTTCGTGACAAAGCTAATGAGGTAAAAAGCGACAAGCCCATAGCTGTTCATTGTGCCGGCGGATACCGGTCGGGTATCGGCGCTAGTATTCTTGAGAGCCAGCTGCCCAACGCGGAAATTCACGACATCAGTGAACGGATTAAAGAAATTCAAGAGGCAGTCCAATAATTAGAATTGATCTCCCGGGCATTGCTTTTGCGCGGGAGATTATTAACATCCCAAAAGAGCTAGTACCATGTTTGAAAATATTCCTTCCAATAAGTTCCAAGAGAAAATTGAGCAGCATAAGGATCCCATAATCCTTGATGTAAGAACTCCGGAAGAATATCAGGATGGCCATATCCCGGGTGCTGTCAATATCAATATACAAGACTCGAATTTCATCGACCAGATAGAGTCACAAGGGGATAAAGAAGCTTACCTGATCTATTGCAGAAGTGGAAGCCGAAGTGCCAAAGCTTGCCAAATCATGGCTAGCCATGGGCACGAAAACCTTTACAATCTGGCCGGTGGTATTTTAGAGTGGACGGGGGAAATAGAATAGCATCCAACCCTTAACCGCTTAAATACCCTTTTAAGTGAGCCTACTTCCTTTCAAAAGCCATTTAACTGGCTTGTCAACATCGCAGTGTCTTAGACCAAAAAACAAAAAGTAATGATAGAATGGATTAGCCAACCTTGGCCTTGGTATGTAGGAGGACCCATGATTGCGTTAACCGTAATCCTCATGTTAATATTCGGGAATAAGCCTTTTGGCATATCCAATACACTTCGCACCGCATGTGCGGCAGGTGGTGCCGGCAACCATTGTGGTTTCTTTGCATTTGATTGGAAAGAGGATCTGTGGAATATAATATTCGTAGTTGGTATTGCCCTGGGTGGTATTATTGCCAGTACTTTCCTTGATGGCGCTGGCCGCGTTGGTATCTCCCAAAGTACTATTAGCGATCTCGAGGCCTTAGGAATCAATAATTTCGATACTTTCATACCGGTAGACTTGTTTAGCTGGGAATCCCTATCAAGCATACAAGGATTAATAATTATGGTTCTTGGAGGCTTTTTGGTAGGGTTTGGTGCTCGATATGCTGGTGGCTGTACCTCGGGCCACGCCATAATGGGGTTAGCAAACCTTCAGCCTGCTTCATTTTTAGCAGTGATCGGCTTTTTTATAGGTGGCCTATTTGTTACACACCTGATATTTCCAGTAATATTTTAAAACAAGGATAATCATGGGTTATATACGCTTTCTCGCACTTGGCATATTCTTCGGAATAATCTTAATAAAGACGCAGGTAGCTTCTTGGTTTCGCATCCAGGAAATGTTTCGCTTTCAGAGTTTCCATATGTTCGGTGTAATATTCAGCGCTGTTGCTATTTTAATTCTCGTTATTCTCCTTTTTAAACGATTTAATGTTAAATCATTCAATGGAGCGCCCCTTCCTTTAACGCCCAAGAAGTGGAGCATACCAAGATACCTGGTCGGAGGGATCATATTTGGCTTTGGCTGGGCCTTAACTGGTGCTTGCCCAGGTCCCCTTTATTCGCTTATAGGCAGTGGTTTCCTTATCATCCTAGTGCCATTAGCCAGCGCCCTATTGGGCACTTACGTTTATGGTTTGATAAGAGAGAAATTACCCCACTAACTGGTTGCTAGGCTCCTCAGCCTTCTAGGGTTCTGGGCCTTTTCTGATGATTTCAGTCTTGCCGCGCAGTATAGTATTTTTAGAAGTCAAACCAGAAAAATCCCCACCAGGGCTATCCAAGCTCGTTTTAAAGGTGTAGGATAAACTATCCATCGTCATGGAGTCTACCATAACGTTACGCTTTGAAAACCTGTAAAGCGTATCATTCATGCGTTTTAAGCTGTCGCGGAAGATAGTGTCAACTCCCGGAGCACCGGGAAGGGTTATACCTAATTTTCTCTTGTAGGCTACGCTTAATTGGGTGCCGGTGGGAATTTCAACATTGGTATTTTGAAGCCTTAGTTGCCATTCATAATTAAGCTCAGGCGTATCCGCAGTTACCGTTACGGTTTGGGTTTTAACCGTATTGCCATTCCCATTTTGAAATTTAAAACGGTATTGGCCAGGTTTTCCGAAGCTAAAGCGCCTTTTTTCTAGAATAAAAGTCTCCCGAGGATTACAATCAAACTGTTTATCCTGGAATTCTTTTTTCACGTAGGTTAGCCCTATTTCCTTTTGATCTTTTTGAATGCTTAAAGAGTCAAACACCTGGCACCCATTAGCAAGGAATACGCTTGCTTTAAGTTCAAATGTATCATTAAGGAGCACAGTATCCGGCATTATAGTAAGGTGTGGTATGTAAACCGATGTTTGGAAATCGACCGCAGGTTCATTTACGCTTTTATCACATCCAGCACTCAATAAGATAAAGCTACCTGCTACAAAGGAAAGTAAATGGGAATGCGAAAAAATTGAGAGTTGAAGTTTTTGATAAAACTTCCAAATAAAATAGGTCTTATAAGAGCTCATTTTAGGCTTAGGCATGTGTTTAGGATTGACCCAGTAAGGTTTGTGGGTCAATAACGGGCAGCAGGGTGGGACCTAATATGGTACCTCTGGTTTTTTCTAAAATAACACCGCGAGTTGTACCATACAGCGTATTCATCACTAGATGCCCAAATTCAGGATCAAGCGAGTATTGGCCATCAGGCTTTTCGGTGACTAGCTGATTTAGTTGATCACAGGATAACTCATGCTCTACTCCAAATGAACCACTAATTCCCAGGGCTTGGCCTTGTTCATCAAATCCTTCTACGTTCAGATAAAGCCGTACCCCCATAAGCCCCTGCTCAATATTGAAGGCTAATTGCATGTCGTGGCTAACTTGTAGCTGATTAACAGCAGTCGGATCCTGAAGGTAATTTTCACTTGGCTGAATGTTACACTGAAAAACCTGAGTATCTAGCAGTTGAATACTTGATAGAAGATCGTGTGTTGCCAAAGTTGAACTTTTGAAGGTTCGGGTTATTGCTTGTTAATGTTAAAAAGGTTTCTCGAAGGTAAATTTAAACCATAATATGCCCAACCTACAAAGCGCCAATACCAAAGAAGAAAATTCGTTATACGTTTTTTTGACCTGATCTGTTTTGTCTAAATTTGTATATAAAACATTCCAGGTCAGAGGATTGAAAGAGTGCTTATGGAAGAAATTTTTGAAGCACTATTGGAAATCATCAGGGAGTTGTATCCGATTCTGGATATAATTCTGGATTGGCTTAGCGATTGATAATGAAAGCCGTACTTTTACCACAAGTCTCGCCAATCAATGTAACTATTTTTTAAGTAACACTTCAAATGCTTTCTCCCTTTTTTGATGGTCTTCTGCAAGCGATTTTTTTGACGCGATGAGCT
The DNA here is from genome assembly GCA_964542585.1 of uncultured Sphingobacteriales bacterium. Classification (GTDB taxonomy): domain Bacteria; phylum Bacteroidota; class Bacteroidia; order CAILMK01; family CAYYUA01; genus CAYYUA01. Next base: position 27,584 of record CAZIUI010000006.1, read on the forward strand.
TGAATCTGAGTTATTGTAGTGCGGTAGCGGGACGTCTGGTATTTTGCACCCTAAAAATCCACATAATTTTTCCCATCCATCACCTGATGAAAAATCAATTTCCAGTAGATCATCAGGCCGGTTTTCAAAATACTTACGTACGGCTTCATTGTGATCTCTGTAAACTTGCTGGGCATGAGCTTTATCTTCTTTTGGAACTCCTTTACCCCTTCCATAAAGCCATTCGTGCATGGGACTCCGGAGATCTCCAATATGGCGTGTGACGCTTGCATACCAAGCTTCTTCATCCCTTGTGGTTAAAATGAATTTTGAACCAGGATAATACTGATCTATTACGGGGTAAAGCCGGTTCCATGGAAGGTCCTCACAGGCCTGATAAGTTTTCAGCTTTTTCATGACCCGTTGATAACGGCCTTTTAAAATGGGTATAAGCAAACCGGGCTTGTTATCAGCCACACGGTATCCTAAAATTTTCAGCGCTTCTCTTAATGTGGAAGTTCCGGTTTTATGAAACCCCACTCCCACTACTTTGCCATCAATTTGCTGCATAGTGTACTATCAAAAGGTAAGTGGATTCAGCAGTTGATTAGGGACTGCAGGGTATTTTGGAAAGCTGATTTGGCTTGTTTTGCGTACTTTTGCAAATCTAAATTAAACAATAATGACGAATACAGCGCATTTTCTCTCAGGATTTGCCAATATCATTGGATTTCCTAACGTGGGAAAATCTACATTTTTAAATGCGCTCCTTGAGGAAAAAATTTCAATAGTTACGCCTAAAAGACAGACCACGCGCCATCGCATTCGTGGGATTATCACTGGCAGGCAATACCAGATTGTCCTATCAGATACACCTGGCATCCTTGAGCCCAAGTATTTGCTACAGCAACGGATGATGCAATTTGTAAACCAAGCCATGGAGGATGCTGATATTTTCATTTACATGGTAGAAGCTACTGACGATCCCCAAGTTCACGAGGCTTCAATGAATAAGCTTATAGATAAAGGCCTTCCTGTCCTGGTTCTCATCAACAAAGTAGACCTGAGCAATCAACAAGCATTGGCCGACTTGGTAGGGCGTTATCAACAGTGGGTAGCCCGGGAAAATGTAATTCCTATTGCAGCTACTAAAGGTTTCAACATCAGTGCTGTCATGAAAAGGCTCGTAGAACTCCTTCCTGAAGGTCAACCCTATTTTCCTGATGACCAGGTGATTGATAAAAGTGAACGCTTCATCATGAGTGAGGCTATTCGCGAACAGGTTCTAACGAAATTTAAACAAGAGATCCCTTATTCTATAGAAGTTGAAATAGAGGCGTTTGATGAATTGCCTGATATCATAAACATAAGAGCAGCAATTATTGCTAATAAACAATCTCAAAAACCTATCTTAATCGGAAAGCAGGGTAATGCCTTAAAGCAAATTGGTAAAAATGCTCGTGCCACCATGGAGGCATTTTTGAACAAGCAAGTCTACCTTGAGCTATTTGTAAAGGTGAGGGAAAACTGGCGCAATAGTGCGGGCTTCCTTAATCAGCATGGTTATGCATCGTCCTAAGGCCAAAAACGTCACCTAATGAAACGTACCGTAGCTATCGTTGGGCGCCCTAACGTGGGAAAATCCACCCTTTTTAATCGTTTAACTGGTAAATGGACTTCTATCGTACATGATCAGAGTGGGGTCACCAGAGACCGAATCCAGGACGAGGTTGAATGGGAAGGTAGACATTTTACGTTACTGGATACTGGTGGCTATTTACCTCATAATACCAATGCTTTGGATGAAGCTATTCGCCATCAGGTGGAGGTGGCTATTGATGAGGCATCATTGATCTTATTCATGGTGGATGTACGAACGGCAATAACCAAGGAGGATGAGCAATTTGCCAAATATTTAAGGCGCCAAAACAAGCCAGTGATAGTTGTTGCCAATAAAGCTGATAACCTCCATTATGAATTTGACAGTTACGTATTTTACCAGCTAGGCTTTGAGGAACTCTTCCCTATTTCTTCCACGAGCGGCACGGGGAGTGGTGAGCTATTGGATAAGATCTATAACCTCCTCAACCTAGACCAAGTCGCTGTAGAAGAAGACGAGCCTAGGGAATCCATCCCTTGCTTTGCCATATTAGGAAGACCGAATACCGGAAAATCTACGATGGTAAACGCCCTTTTGGATGAAGACCGGAGCATTGTTAGTGACCAACCCGGCACCACAAGGGATACGCTGAATTTGCGCTTCAACAAATTCAACATGGATTTTGAACTAGTGGATACAGCAGGCCTACGCAAAGAAAAACGGGTAAGTCCCAAAGAGCTTGAGCATATAGCCAATCACCGGGCCATTAGGGCGATTGAGATGGCGGATGTCTGCTTTGTGATGCTGGATGCTGCTCATGGCCTGGAAAAACAGGATATCAACATCGTAAAGTTAATTCTTAACCGCCGAAAGGGCGTTGTGATCCTGGTTAACAAATGGGACTACGTGGAAAAAGATGACAAAACCCATTTGGATTACATTGAACATCTTGAAAACCGCATGAACCTTCCGATGAAGTTGCCCATCCATTTTGTATCAGCCTTAAAAAAGCACCGGCTCATTAAAGCCCTGAAGGAAGGGGAAGAAGTTTATCATAACCTCCATAAGCGATTACCAACCGCTCAGCTTAACAATGTTATGCTAAAAGCTGTACAAGATAATCCGCCACCTTCTAACCAAGGCAGGTGGGTACATATTAAGTATGTAACCCAACTAGATGATGATCAACTAACAATAGGTTTCTTTTGTAATATGCCTGAGGCCATCACAAGTGCTTACCAAAAATTTTTGGAACGCACATTGAGGAAGCATTTCCACCTTAAAGGGGTTCCGGTTCAGTTGATATTTAAAAGGAAGTGATTGCAAAGAAACTTGCAAAAAACCCGCCTTGACAACAACATTTTCGAATCAAGACCCAAAAAAAGCGTTACTTTTGCAACTCATTAATAAATCAGACCGTAAGTATTTGAATATTAAAACCCCACTAGCGGGGCTTACAGTGGTTTTAGGGATGTTATTAGCGGGGGGGTGTGAAAGTGGTCGAACGCCAACCAGTAAAATTGAAAACAAGGTTGATAGTCTTAATAACAAAGTTATGGAACAACTTAGAAAGGATTCAACTAAACAAAATAATTAACTGTAACCTCTGAAATCAGATATTACTTTAGGAACTTAAATGTAAACTGCCTGATAGGTGCACAACAGGGCTGGGTTTTTTATTCACGAGCGGTTCCAGTCCGGTTCCACCTCGATTGCAATTTGTTAAGATTTAAAAACTTTTGCTATGCATGAAGTTGGAATTAAAGGTAATCAAGCTGATCTAAAGGCATTGGGAATCACAGATGCCAAACAAGTTAACTGGAACCTTTCCCCTTCTCAGCTAATTGAAAAAGCTATCCTAAACGGAGAAGCTTGCCTATCAGAAAGTGGCGCACTTACAGCTGATACAGGCCATTTTACAGGTCGCTCCCCGCAAGATCGGTTTATTGTAGATGACGAAATAACGAGAGATACCGTATGGTGGGGCGACATCAACAAAAAATTTGATAGTGATAAGTTTGACCAGCTCTACAACAAGATGGCTCATTACTTATCAGATAAAGAATTTTATGCAAGGGACGTTTATGCCTGTGCAGATCCGGAATACCGGTTAAATATTCGCGTTATAAGTGAGTGTGCTTATCAGAACCTGTTTGCTCGCAACCTGTTTATCCGGCCTGGCTACGAAGATCTCAAGGACTTTTTACCGGAATGGCATGTAATTGCTGTTCCAAGTTTTGAAGCTGATCCAGAAGTAGATGGTACTAGACAAGGGAATTTTGCCATCATCAATTTTACCAGGAAAACCGTCCTGATTGGAGGAACAGGTTACACCGGAGAGATTAAGAAAAGCATTTTCTCTATCCTTAATTTCATCCTTCCTCATGAGCAGCAAGTGCTCTCGATGCATTGTTCAGCGAATATGGGGGACAATGGGGATACAGCCATCTTTTTTGGGCTGTCCGGCACGGGAAAAACAACCCTTTCAGCTGATCCCAACCGCCTGCTAATCGGGGACGATGAGCATGGTTGGACTTCTAATGGCGTTTTCAACTTTGAGGGAGGTTGCTACGCCAAAGTGGTCAACCTGTCGCCTGAAAAAGAGCCGGACATCTACGAAGCAATACAATACGGAACATTGTTGGAGAATGTTCGCTTCCATCCCAAAACCCGGGAAGTGGACTATGACAATACCACTGTAACACCTAATACCCGTGCTGCTTATCCAATCGATTATATTAAGAATGCTACAAAGTCTTCCACGGGTAACGTTCCGGACAACATCTTCCTACTAACAGCAGATGCCTTTGGTGTACTACCACCCATTTCGAGGTTAAACAAAGGTCAGGCGATGTATCACTTCCTTTCCGGCTATACCGCAAAAGTAGCTGGTACTGAAGCTGGCATTGACGAACCTCAACCAGTTTTTTCAGCTTGCTTTGGTGCTCCATTTTTGCCTTTACATCCCACAACTTACGCAGAAATGCTAGGTAAGAAAATGGATCAACATAATGCAAACGTATGGCTCATAAATACCGGGTGGACGGGTGGCCCGTATGGTATCGGTCACCGCATAGACTTGAAATACACAAGGGCAATGATAGAGGCTGCGCTTAATGGGGAACTTAATGATGTTGATTATGAGAACAACCACATCTTTGGCCTCGGAATGCCAAAGTCATGCCCCAATGTTCCATCTGAGATCCTGAACCCTCGCCAAACATGGGCGGACCCCGAGGCATACGATCAAAAGGCCTCAATCCTGGCCTCCTATTTCAATGATAACTTTGAAACCTACGCAGATTATTCCAACCAAGAAATCAGAGATGCTGCACCGGTCGTGACTACAGCATCTTCTTAATTTTTTACAATTTCAACTAAATCCCTATTTAAACGCCTTCAGTTATTTTTTTTTAGAAGCTTCTTGTTGGCAAGCTTTAAGCATATTGCGTCATGATAGCATACGCTTTATCACGCCCATACCTTAACTGTTCTTCACGGGACATGTGGGTGTTATCCAAAACAATGGCATCAGAAGCTTTTTGAAGAGGACTCTCTGACCGGGTTGCATCCATATGGTCCCGTTCTTCAAGGTTTTGATGCACCTCTTCTATCGTTACAATTTCTCCGGCATCTTTCAGCTCATAATAGCGCCTTTTGGTCCGAATGCTGGAAGATGCTGTCAGAAACAATTTCAACTCAGCATCAGGAAAAACAACCGTTCCGATATCGCGGCCATCCATAACGATGCCCTTTTCAGTACCAAATCCCTTTTGCTGATTTACTAACGTTTCGCGTACGGCTCTCAGAGTACTAACCTGGCTTACCTGTTGAGAAACCTCAATAGATCGAATAGCCTCTTCTACATTCTCTCCATTCAGATAAGTAAGTTGCTCATTCGTGCGGGGATCATAGGTGAAATCTATTGAAACTTCGGGTAACACCTTCTTTACGGCATCTTCATCTTCCAGATTTAACCCCAGGCGTAACAAGTATAACGTGACTGCACGGTACATGGCACCCGTATCCACGTACTTATAACCCAGTTCTTTTGCCAGGTCCCTTGCTAAAGTACTTTTCCCGCAGGAACAATAGCCATCAATTGTTATAATAATGGGAGTCATGAGACGATTCAATCAAGGTTTGTTCAAAGGTAAAGTAATTAGCAAGCATACGTAGAAGGCGCTGATTAGAAGTCAATCTCGCTTTAGTAGCCACTTTCTACCTCCCCTATTAAGGTTTAAAACTCCAATCATCAAAAAATAAAGCATTGAATAAAATGATTTTTTTATACCAATACCTTTATGATTGCCCTTTCCTCGTTGTACACAAAAGCAAACCTCAACTCTCTGATTTTCATTTTTTTATGCTTTTTGCCTAAGGTCTGTAAACCTTAAAAAATGCTTAACCAAGCAACATCATCTTTTGAAAACCCCATCTCCTCTGTATTATTGCCGTTGAAATTTTTGAAGGAAGAAGAGAGGCATTCTAAAAAATTTTTATATTTGACCGCAATCGGAACTGTTTGTAAACATTAAAAGAAGTTATTATGAACAAAGGTGACATGGTCAATCAAATTTCCACCGATGCGGGCATTACAAAGCAACAAGCTCAAGATGCCCTTGATTCTGTGATCAAAACCACTTCCAATGAGCTGAAAAATGGTAACAAGGTTACCTTGGTAGGCTTTGGGACATTCTCTGTTTCAAAGCGATCAGCTCGAAAGGGGCGTAATCCCCAAAGCGGAGAAGAAATCAACATTCCAGCTAAAAAAGTTGTGAAGTTCAAGCCCGGAAAGGAACTTTCTGACCACGTTAAGTAACCCGTGATTAATCCTATTCTGTGTTCAAAAGCCTCCTGGGTTCTTAAAAGATCCTTCTGGAGGCTTTTTTAGGTATTAGAAGCATTTCTCAAGGGAGTAGCAGGAACCTTAAAGCAAAGGCCTTCCTCGGCCAAGAAGGTATTCGGAAAAATTGCACATGCTTCTTCTAAAAGTGGATCAAGATTCCCAAACCTTGCTGAGAAATGACCTAGTAAAAGCTTTTGCACGCCACTTTTCGCGGCTAGTTTAGCTGCATCTTCACTAGTGCTGTGATAGGTTTCCAGAGCTCTTTTGGCAAATTCTTTTGTAAAAGTTGCCTCGTGATAGAGCATGGTAACGCCTGACAGCGTGTTCGAAAGCCTGAATTGAACCAATGTATCCGTGATATAGGCAAAGGACCTTCTAAGCGGGTTTTCCTGGATATAGTCCCGTGCATTGTAAACCTTCCCAGATTTATTTTTGTAATCATGCCCATACTGCAAAAACTGAAATGCTTCCTTAGGGGGCTGGGTAGCTTCTATAGCAGCTTTACTTAGCTTGTAACGCTGCTCCACTTCTTCAAAAACAAACCCATAACAAGGCAACCCGTGTTCGAGCTTGATAGCGCTAACAGTAAGCCCATTATTTTGAAATAATAATTCAACATCATTGATGTGATCTAGCGAATGGAAGTACAAAGGAAAGCTTAAACGTCCCCCGGAGTATTGCAATTGAGTATTTATAATGGTTTCTATACCTGAGGGACCATAAACATGTATTGCTTGGCTTCTTTGCTGAAGGCTTTGGGTGGTCAAAAAACCGATCAGTCCAGTGAAGTGATCCGGATGAAGATGGCTGATAAAGACACAGCTAACCCTGTTCTGGTTTATTCCGTAGCGTAGCATTTGCAATTGGGCACTTTCCCCGCAATCCAGTAAAAAGTGCTGCTTATTAAAACTAAGCACCTGGGCGGTTTGATGCCTACTAAGGGTTGGTGTAGCAGAACTACTACCCAGTATGGTTAGCTGCATAAGGGGAACATTACCAAAACTGAAGTGAGATTTTCCTACTCTTCTTCGTTAAAACCCCGCTCCAGGCTTTCAATAAAAACCAAGTCAATGGCCTCATTTCTTGACGGGGCGTAGGAAATTTCATTCTCATCTGCATAGGACTTCAGCGCTTGGTTACCTTCGCTTAAAACAAAGGAACAACCGGCTTCAATTGCCTGCTCTGCTAAGTCGTTAAGAAAACCAAATTTACCGGAATCTTCTTCTTCTAAGTTCGGTAAATCCAGAATAACATTTTGAGCTTCTTCCTCCCAAAAGCTTAAGACATTTTTTTGGATTTTCTGGATGGTGTGGTCATTGAGGTCAGTAATTGAGGACTCTAGTAAAATATGACGTTCGCCCCGGATCTGGTTTAGACACATATGGTGGAATTTACTAGGGAATTGAAGTGTAAAAGGAGGTGTATCAAAGGTCTTTAATGGACGTTGCTTTTATAATGTAACATTAGAAAACAAGTTTAATGACCACGAATTTATGTTTCGCAGACCAGACTAAGGAAATCTTATAACTCGGAAATTTTTGGGTTTTAATACACCCTCATGATTTAAAACTGCCGAACATAAACCAACTAAAACAAGCTAAAATTGATCAGTTTGTTTCAGCTGATGCGGTTTCCATCGACTTGACGGCTAAATAGCGTTCAGCTTCGAGAGCAGCCATACAACCTGTGCCAGCTGCTGTTACAGCTTGCCGGTAAATATTGTCCTGTACGTCACCTGCTGCAAACACGCCCTCCACGTTGGTAGCAGTTGTATTCTTACCGGTGTAAATGTAACCGGTGTCGTCCATTTCTATTTGCCCGGCAAAAATATCCGTATTGGGTTTATGGCCAATAGCCAGGAAAAAGCCCTGTACATCAAGAGTTTTCACCTCATTGGTGATGTTGTTAAATATTCGGGCGCCCTCTACCGTATCACTACCTAAAATTTCCTCGGTTTCGTGATTATAAAGAATGCTGATGTTGGATGTTTGATTCAGTCGATGCTGCATGATCTGCGATGCCCTCATTTTATCGCGCCTAACCATCATGGTAACTGAATTGCAAAGCTTACTAAGGAAGAGTGCCTCTTCAGCAGCAGTATCACCACCGCCAACAACTGCTACATCCTGACCTTTGAAGAAAAAACCATCGCAAACGGCACACGCTGAAACCCCATGGCCATTCAGGCGGCTTTCTGACTCCAATCCAAGCCACTTGGCGGATGCCCCCGTGGATATAATTACGGAGTTAGCAGCGATCACCTTTTCTTCATCAATAGTGACTTTATAAGGTTGTTCGGAAAAATCCACAGAAGTGGCGTACCCAAACCGTACATCTGCGTTGAAACGTTCAGCCTGTTGTTTAAACTCCTCCATCATTTTTGGACCCATCACACCGTCCGGATAACCGGGATAATTTTCTACATCGGTGGTTTCCATAAGTTGACCACCAGCCTCTACACCTGTGTAAAGTACCGGGTTTAAGTCAGCCCTGGCTGAATAAATAGCTGCTGTATATCCGGCTGGTCCTGAACCTAAAATTAACAGATCCACAGTTTCATTTTCTTTAGTCATAGCTTTTGATTTCTTTTTAGCCTATTTTAGAACGCTATCATTTGCCAAATGATTCGATCACAGATTTTTTAAACCTTTTATTGGAAGTTTCTTCATAATTCCGCCTTTTTGATAAAAACCCTAGTAATGGACAAGCTTTTGAGAAATGCGGGTTTGCTCAAGTGCTAAATTCAAAATGTACACCTTTTGTTGTCCAGGCTGAAAATTTATCACCTCAATTTTGTTCAGCCCCTTTTTAAGGGAAACTTCCCGCTTATAGACCGCTTTTCCCAAAAGACTTTTTACCTGAAGCTTCATTGGCTGTGGCTTTGGACTGTAGAACGCTACGGTCAGTTCCTTTTCAAAAGGATTGGGATAGACCCTGACAAGATGACTACCCTTTCGCGTTCCTTTATTCTCTGCTTGTAAATCTACGTAAGCCTGGTAAAAATCCGGAATACCATAACCCCTTAAAGAATCAGGATTATCAGCTTGATCACTACTTTCTACAATAGCTTCCCGCACGGCATTATTGGTTGCTTTAGGAAAAGCTTGCCACAAGCATGCAGCCATTCCACTAATAAGCGGTGCTGAAAATGAGGTTCCAAAGCTTTTGGCAACTGAACCATTGTTGGCATTGATCAACCTCGTTTCAGCACCCATGGCCATAACATCTGGCTTAACCCTGCCGTCAGCCGTAGGCCCAAGCGAGCTAAATGCAACCCGACTCCCAACAGAGTCAACCGCCCCTACGGTTAGAACTTCTTTACCATCAGCCGGCGCTGTTATGTACTGCCAATCACTTCTACCCTCGTTGCCAGCACTGCTTACCACCAGCATGCCCTTATCCGCAGCAACACCAGCTCCTCTTGTGATTAAAGTACTCTCACCATCCAAATCTTTATAACTGTGATTCGTGGTAGAGTCTTCAAAATCCTGGTATCCAAGAGATGAATTGATGATCTTAGCGCCGGCACTATCAGCTGTTTCTGCTGCTGAAACCCATGCGATTTCTTCTACAAGAAATTCACTTTCGGTGTTTTCAGACTTAAAAAGATGAAAGTTAGCGGCTGGCGCCACTCCTGAAAAAGTGTCATGCAAAATCCCACCCATTACCGAAAGGACGCTTGTACCATGAATCCCACTGCTTGTTACGGGCTTAAAGGGGTCTACAAGATTCTCTTGAAACCTGAGCTGGCCAGTTTCACGGAGGCTTTTAAAAGCCCTTAAATCCTTAACACCTTTAAACCCAGCATCCAATACAGCGATGCCAACACCTTGTCCTTTGTAACCCATTTGGTGCAGAAATTGACCGCCGAGCATTGACAACTGGTGAAGGCCTGAGCCGTAGGTCAGGTCATCCTTAGCCTTTTGTACCGTTGAGGAAAAGTGATTTTTCAAAGTTTGACCTTTTACACGAAATAGCGTATCTGTAAAGGCTAAGGTGTCCACAGCCTCTTTCATGGAAGAGTTGCTTATGCGAGCCACCACACCATTTAACCATTTGGATACAACCACCACACCTGCAGTTATGCGATCAATTTTGTGCTTATAACCCGGATTAACCGGAAAGTCTTTTTCATTAAAGGGAATATCCTGGATGTTACGGCGGTTAATAGCTTTTTGGGATAGGTATTCCGAGGGATTGAATTTTGAGTACGGGCTATTAGCTTTATTATCAAATTCAACCCAGTATGAGACCAAAGAGTCCTGGGCCTTTAAGAATGCTGGAAATAAAAACAATAACAAAAGCAACCAATAGCGCTTCATGGGCCTTTCTCTAACGTCTTCAAGCGGTACCGAACAATATTGCCTGCATTCGCTTTAGTTTCCCAGGGAATCTCCTCTGGTGGAATGGAATCCCCGCGAAACCGGAGATTGATTTTTTCCTGATAAATACGCCCTACATCTTTGGCATAGCGGGTCCTTTGAGCATTGAGCCGGATGAGGTTTTCTTCAAACTTCTCCTGAACCAACAAGGTACTGTCGTATGAGTTATCCATGACAGTAGCAGCCTCATGAATAGCTTTTACCTTGTAGATTTGAGAATCCTGCTTATTGTATGCATTACCATCCCAGCTAGCATCGGCACTTAAAGGAAACTTGAGGCGTAATTCTCGCTTATTACTGATAAACACCTGGTATTCATTTGAGGTTAGACGCGACTTATACAAGGCTGATCTCAGTAATGCTCCATTTGCTTTGAAAACCTTAAACTTTATCAAATATTGCTCAACATCACCGGAATCCATCAGCTTCTCCTGGAACTCATGGGTAACCCGGTACGAAGTAGTATCAATGCTATTGTTAAAATTGTTGTAAACAATTGAATCCAATTGGTAGGTTAGCTTCAAGTCTTTTCCAAGGAAAGCATAATCCCGATGCTGAATGTAGGGTTCGGGTGCACGACCAGGTTCATTATTCTTATCACAGGCAGGTACCAGAAAGATAGCTACAATCAAAAAAACCTCAGTGCATCTGATTAGTAACTGCTTTAAGGGTGGGTGCTGCATTGGGCTTTTTAAATGAATGATCGTTGTAGAGGTTTTTAAGGCCTTTTACGATTAATTGGTGATTCTTGAAAGCAATCAAGAAGTTGCTTCAGCAGCTTTATGCACTGGTTCATCCACTTCAAAACTTTCAGCTATATGGCCGCCACCAATAACATCATCGCCCTCATAAAAAACAGCTGACTGACCTGGTGCGATCGCATCTACGCCATGATGAAAAATCACTTCAACCTCATTTCCATTTACTTGGCGTATTTGCCCGGTAGCGCCTTTATCATTAGCCCTGATAGCCGTGACGCCTTCAATGGTTTCGGATAAGACCGGGTACTTAAGGAAATTAACATTACGAACACGCATGCCCCTGCTTTTCAGCTCTTCAGCCGGACCTACAACAATGGTATTAGTTTCTGGACGGATAGCAGTAACATACACTGGGTAACCTAACGCAATGCCAAGCCCTTTTCGCTGCCCAATAGTGTAAAAAGGATAACCCTGATGCTTACCCACAACCGTACCATCGGAGAGGATGAAATCTCCGCCATCTACCCTTTCCTCCAAGCCGTCAACTTTGCGTTTCAGAAAACCTCGATAGTCATTGTCAGGAATGAAGCATATTTCATAGCTTTCGCTTTTGCCCACGAGTTGGTGGTATCCCCATTCCCTTGCCATTTCGAAAATTTCCTGCTTGTGGTAATTACCTAAGGGGAATATGGTACGAGCAAGATTTTCCTGGCTTAATCCCCACAAGACATAGGATTGATCTTTATGTAGATCTTTTCCCCTTGAAATGATGTAGCGCCCGTCTTCATAACGAACTTTCGCATAGTGGCCGGTTGCTATATAATCACAGTGAAGTTGCTCAGCCCTGCGTAAAAGGGCTTGCCATTTGATGTGGGTATTACACAACACGCAAGGATTGGGCGTACGACCATTCATGTATTCACTTACAAAGTCCTGAATTACGCGATCCCCGAATTCGCTCCTGATATCCAGTATAAAATGTGGGATTCCATTTTCAACAGCGATCATCCTTGCATCATTGATGCTATCCAGGCTGCAGCAACCGGTTTCTTTTTTATTACCACCTGATGTTTCGTAATCCCACGTTTTCATGGTCATTCCGATGACATCATACCCTTCACTTTTTAGCATTACTGCCGTTAGGGTACTATCGATACCGCCACTCATCGCTACTAGTACCTTTCCCTTACTCATAACCTTTTTTATGCTTTTTTTCAAATAGGTAAAATTTCAATAGAACTAATTAATGGCTCAACCCACTATCATTTCCCTTTGTTTCATTAGCAAGTTATTTTCCGGTAAATACCGGATTCCGTTTTTCAATAAAAGCGGTCATTCCCTCCTTTTGATCTTCTGCTGCAAAAAGGGTGTAAAAGTTTTTCCGCTCGTATTGTAGACCATCCTGCAAATCCGTTTCAAAAGCAGCCTTTACCGAATCCTTGGCTAACTGAAGAGCAACCGGGCTGTTCTGGGCTACAGTTTTAGCCAGTTTTATGGCCTCGTCAAGGTAAAGTTCTCGAGGTACCACCTTGTTAATCAAACCATATTCATAGGCTTCTTCCGCATTGATCATTTCCCCTGTAAGCACCATTTCCATTGCCCTGGGTTTACCTATAGCTCTAACCAATCGCTGCGTACCTCCAGCACCGGGCATTACACCAATTTTGATTTCCGGTTGTCCGAATTTAGCAGATTCTGACGCCACGATCATATCACACGTCATAGAAAGCTCACAACCGCCTCCAAGGGCAAAGCCGGATACAGCAGCGATTACAGGTTTTTTCGTTTTGTAGATCTGATCCCACGTGCTAAACTGATCCTCTTTTAGCATATCCACGGGGTTTTTATCTACCATGCGCTTAATGTCAGCCCCTGCAGCAAAAGCTTTTTCATTGCCCGTAACTACAATTACCCGAACCTCTTCATTTTGATCAAGGGTATACAAGGCTTTTTGCAGCTCCTGCATAAGAGACTGGCTAAGGGCATTCAGTGCCTTGGGTCTGTTAAGCTGAATCAAAGCTACATGCTGCTCGTAGTCAGGATATACGATAAGATTTTCAAAGTCAGCCATGATGGTAGAGGTTTAATTGCCGTTCAAAAATGGCAATTTTCACGTACATTAGCTAGCACGGCCCGAATCACTTTGGGGCACGTATAATCAAGTATGTGGCGATAAGGAGATAGAGAAAATTAGGAAACCATACAGCAATTAATGGAGGGGCATTTGCATTGGTAGCGAAAGTAGAGGATAATTGGAGCACCATGATATAAGAGAATGCCAACAATATCCCTAATCCTAAATGCAGGCCCATACCTCCCCTAATTTTTCGGGAAGCAAGAGCAAATGCCAACATCACTAAAACGACTGTGGAAAATGGTATAGAGGACCTTTTGTAGTACTCCACCATGTAGTTTACAACATCTTTATTTCCTCTAAGCTTTTCCAGCTCAATAAAGCGACCAAGCTCAGGATTGGTCTTAGCCCGGATGCTGAATTTTTGTTTTCCGAAGTCTTTGGGCTCCATTGGTAGGGGAAGATTAAGGCTATCGCCGGTCCGGAACTGTTCCTTAACAGAGGTGAAATAACGGGCCTGCCAGTCAACCGCAGTCCAGTACTTCTTTTTGTGATTCCATGCTATTTGACGTGACTTAAGTTTATATTTTAGCTGTCGGTTACTATCAAAGCGCTCTAAAGAAAAATGATACCCAACACTGTCCTGGTAGTTCAGGCTCTTCATGTAAATAAAGACGTTATGATAGAGCTGTCGGTGTATATGTCGGCCTTCATGCTCATACTCCCCTTTCAGGTGCTCTGATCGAAAATCGTTCAGGTCTTTATTCGAATTCGGGATTACATGAGCATTCAGATAGAAAGAAACACCAGCTAAGGCAAATCCAACAATAAGGTAAGGGACCATTAAGCGGTAAAAACTAATACCGCTTGAGAACATGGCGATAAATTCGGTGCTATAGGCTAACCTTGATGTAAAGTAGATGGCTGCTATAAAGATGAATAGAGGACTGAACAAGTTCATGAAATAAGGCAGGAAATTAAAGTAGTAATCCACTACTATTTCATAAAGCGTAGGCCCGTCTTCCTTTAGGAACTCTTCAATCTTTTCTGACACATCAAATACAATAACAATAAGCATGAAAAGCCCTAAGGAGAAGATAAAAGTAGAAACAAAGTTCCAGATGATGTAGCGGTCCAGCTTTTTCAGCATCTTATAACCTTCTGCTAAGGATTGGGATCATCCTGTTTTTCCATTCCACAAAACTATCATTGCTTATTTGGGCGCGGGCGTTGTGCATAAGCCATTGGTAAAAAACCAAATTCTGGATAGAGGTAAGCTGAGGACCCAGGGACTCCCCAGCCCTAAAAAGATGCCTGATGTAAGCCCTTGAGTACACATGGTCTAGCTGGCTAAGTGGTGGATCATTGAGCGGTCTGAAATCTTTTTGCCATTTCTTGTTCTTAACGTTTATGACACCCTCTGAGGTATAAACCAGCCCATGGCGGGCATTCCTGGTTGGTAAAACACAGTCAAAGAGGTCCATACCATTATTTATGCTTTCCAGGATGTTAGCTGGTAGCCCTACTCCCATGAGATATCGGGGCAATTGGCGGGGTAATAAATCATTAATTGCTGCTGTAACACTGTTCATTAATGAATGCGGCTCACCGACTGACAGGCCCCCAATGGCAATTCCGTCCCGCGCCCTTGAAGCAGTGAATTCCGCTGATTGCTTTCGAAGGTTTTCATAAGTTCCACCTTGCACTATAGGAAATAGTGCCTGATGAAAGCCATAAAAAGGGTCAACCCTATCGTATGCCTCCAAACACCGGTCAAGCCAGCGGTGGGTTAGATCCATAGAAGCGCGAACATATTCATAACTAGAGGGGTAAGGGGGGCATTCATCAAAAGCCATCATGATATCCGCTCCAATTGAGCGTTGCATGTCAATAGCTCCTTCGGGAGTAAACTGATGATAGGAACCATCAATATGGGATTGAAATTGCACCCCTTCTTCCGTTATCCGGCGTTTGTGCCCCAATGAAAATACTTGGTAACCCCCAGAATCGGTAAGTAGTGTGCGGGGCCACTGCATAAAAGCATGTAAGCCTCCAGCCGCTTCCAATACTTCTAATCCTGGTCGCAGGTAAAGGTGATAGGTATTCCCAAGCACCACAGGGGCATCCACCACTTCCTTGAGCGTTTCCTGCGAAACTGTTTTTACGGTACCCAAAGTGCCCACAGGCATGAATGCGGGAGTATCAAATCCTCCATGAGCGGTTTCTAGTCTACCAACCCTTCCACCGGTTTTTACTGAATCATGCTGAATCGAAAACTCCATTTTAGAATTTCAGTCCTGCTTTAGTGCTAGTTTCGAAAGCTGGGAAAATTTACCTTTGAAGGGAGTCTCCTGCAATCTTAAAAAGCCGAACCTCACTATTGATAGAGCATGGCCCATTATGGTTTCTCCAAGCAATAGGCATTGTCCTCTTACTATTGCAAATAGCGGTTAACTCGGGCATTTTTCGTAACCTTATTGCTTACAAGCAAGATGGTAAATCGTCTGAAGCTCATTTCACAGGCGGAACCTCGGTAGTGATAGCTGCTTACAACGATGCTGAAAACCTGGATGCAAATCTACCATACATTTTACAACAGGAGCACGAGCGCTTTGAAGTCATTGTAGTTAATGATCACTCCGCTGATGAAACTGTAGAGGTGGTGAGAAGGCTGCAAAATACTTACAGTAACTTACACCTTATTAACCTGGGAGCCCGTGTTTGGAAGAAGCCTGGCAAGAAGCTAGCTCTTAGCCTGGGTATCAAAAAAGCCCAATACGAAGTAATCCTGCTTACCGATGCCGACTGCTACCCTTCTAGCAATCGGTGGGTAGCTACCATGGAAGAACCCTTTGCAAATCCTGAAACTTCTTTTGTTATCAGCGTCTCTCCTTATCAAAAAGGTAAGGGTTTCTTGAGCACAGTTGTCAGGTATGAAACTTTTATAACTGCTTTTCAATACATGGGTTTAGGAATGGCAGGTATGCCTTACATGGGAGTTGGCCGAAACCTTGCTTAC
This sequence comes from uncultured Sphingobacteriales bacterium, assembly GCA_964542585.1. Lineage (GTDB taxonomy): Bacteria > Bacteroidota > Bacteroidia > CAILMK01 > CAYYUA01 > CAYYUA01. The sequence goes on from CAZIUI010000006.1 coordinate 44,188, forward strand.
CGCAAAAGCTTTTTTTTAGCCAACAGAGGTTTTGGTGAGCATCACTACCTGGCAGCGGGCGATGATGACTTATTGGTTAACAAACTGGCCACAAGTAAGAACACGGATTTTATACTGGAACCTGAAGGTTTTACCTGGAGTCTACCCCCCTTAAGCTGGCGAGAATGGTTTAACCAAAAAAAACGCCACCTTAGTGTTGGGAAGCATTACCAGTTTCATCACAAAGTTGCCCTTGGCGCATTATGGGCTCTTCAAGCTAGTTTTTACTTAGTGTTATTAGCAGCTTTGATCATCAATCCGTACGAACCGTTAATCTGGGGGCTAGTTTTGGCCAAGGCCATAGTATTTTACAGCATCAGTTTACCCGTTTTAAAGCATTTTCAATTACTTCCCCTAGCACTCAGGGCTTTTGGGTTAGACATCCTCTACCAATTAATATACACTCCCCTCATGGGCGTAGTGCTTAAACTTCAGAAAAAAAGTAACGTATGGGGATAAAAGACCGAAAGTTGTTAGAAAAAGCTTGTCCGGATCTTAATCCTCAACAACGGGAGGCATTACTGCACCTTGACCAGCAGTTGGCCTCCTGGAATCAAAGTATAAACCTGGTTTCTCGGAAAGATGCTAATAACCTGCTAGAGCGCCACATAATTCACTCTTTGGCTTTGTTTAACCTTATAGCTTTCCAGGATGGCACTAAAATTCTGGATGCCGGAACGGGAGGAGGGCTCCCAGGCCTACCTTTAGCTATAGCTTTTCCTCACGTCCAATTTCACCTCGTAGATAGCACGCGAAAAAAACTTCAGGCGGTAGACGCTATTGCGCGCGAATTAAAGCTCGACAATGTTTCCATTGAGCATCAGCGATTGGAGAACCTCAGCGGATCTTTTGAATTTATTGTAGGGCGGGCAGTCAGCAATTTCTTACAGTTCAATGAATGGGTTCAGCACTTATTGAGCCGCAAGGACAAACACACCCTTGCCAATGGCATATTTTACTGGAAAGGAGGTACACTTGAATCAGAATTAAAGAAGTTACCAAAGCAGTACAGAATATTTCCTTTGCCTGAATTATTGGCCGGTATCGGAGATGATGACAAATACATCTTGTATTACCCTGGAAAGTAAATCATATCAGTTTAACCCTTACCCAGTAGGCTTTGGGTACGCTTATGATCTTTTACCCGTAACATTTCAAACCTCAACGGGCACTATAAGCCAATTTTTTTAATTCAGAGCTGAAAGGTTCAAATGCTTCCGATGAGACTCCCTTAGTGCCCACATCCCAATTATTGAGATTTTTCAAAGGTCCTTCTTGCCATTCATCAAGCGCTGCTATCCCGCTCACTTCCAATAGTTGTAGGAGATGCTGAGCTACGGCATATTGCGGGCCCATTTGGCCGTTTTCTATTTTAATGGCCATACCAATTCCTCTTTGGGGAAGGGTTAGCCCAAATATCCCTTCAGCTCCTGTTTTCCCGATAACAGATTCATTGGCATGCTTAAGCAGTTGGGTGCAATACCGCTTGTTCCCAGCAATCATAAAAGGATAGGCTTGTACGGAGGCTAGTAACCTTGCACACGCCTTTCCCCTTGAGGTGTTTTGATTTTGCAAGGACGCCAATTGCTGGTAGCCTAGTGCTTGATGGTATAAAGATAGCGGATAAATGGGTGCTGAACAGCCGTCCCTCGCTCCTTCCAGTTCTTGTACTTCAGTATGATGCATATCAGCTACAGCCTCCTTAACAGCTATCTGCACCGGGTGATCAAAATCTAGGTATTTGGCAACCTCGTACCCCCAAAAACTGCATAATGCAAGAAACCCAGCATGCTTACCCGAGCAGTTGTTGTAAACCGGCTGTGGCTGCCAATCATTTTTGTAGAACGGCAAACGGTCTTTATAACGGGACGGATACTGCGGGCCACATTGGAGATATTCTTCATTTAAGCCAGCTTTATCAAGTATACTGCGAATAGCCGCCACATGGCCTTCTTCTCCATTATGAGACCCGCAAGTAATGGCCAACTCCTCCTCTGAAAAGTCCAAATCATCAGCCGCGCCACTTTCAAGCAGGGGTAGTTGCTGAAAAAACTTTAAAGCGGACCTTGGATAAGTGATTTGATGCGGGTCTCCTAAAGAAAATTGGAGAGAACCTGAAGCATCAACAAGGCATACAGCACCACGATGTGCACTTTCGCAGGTATCCCCTCTGTAGGTGCGATACAGTATAGGGTTAGTTTTCATAAGATGGAGAATTTTAGCCTAAAACAAAGGCGCTTTACGATTAAAGTGATATTGTAGCCCAGTACCAAAATAAAAACTGGATTGCTCGAGTGAGGGGTGATCGCTAACCTGCTCTCGATACCGAGCCCTTAGCTGAAGCATGAGGTTTGGAAAAGGCTCATAACCAATTGTCAGGTTAACCCACTGGCGGGTAGTCTGTGCTCCCTGAGCCACTTCATTGTTATAGTCTTGTTCGCGGGTTTCGTAAGAAAGGCGGGGGTTGCCTCCCCAATTAGACCCATTGGTGTCAGCACCATGCCTTGCAAGGCCTGTAATCAGGCGTAAGCGCCATCGTTTAAAAGGCTGATAACGGATTCGCAGCAATCCCTCCCGGAAATTTGCCCCTAAAGGATGAGCTAAAGGCTGCCGGTACTGCGTGTATTTATCACTCGCTTTTTGTGAATACAGATAAGGCCGGGCTTGGTTATACTCAAATCCCACATCCAATTGATTGACTCCAAAAAAATCTACATATCGGACGCCTAGCTGATAGCCAAATTTATTTGCCCACCATCCATCATCTGCCCGGATTTCAGAGATCTTGAATTCATCCAGGATAAATTGCCCATACAGCTGGAAGTTGTTAAACGGAATGTAATCGGCATTCATCCCTACCAATAAATTGTCTGGGCTTCCAAGCTGATGATCCACATAACGATAAAAGATAATGGGATTTAAATAATCAGGCCTAAAGCCCCTATCATTGCTACGATTAAAAATCACCCCTTCAAAAAATCCAAGCTCTAAAGACGAGGTTATATCCAAACTCAAATGGTGAAAGGCCCCGTATTTTTCGCTGTAAGGTTTGCTACTGATGTCTTCACCGGTCATTTTGGTGAAGATGTTTTGGTAGTCAATTGGGCCCACCTGAGTTCTTGCCCGCAAAAAAAGGTAATTAGGACCAAAATCAGAGAGCAACATTGAGCGGTATCCTTCTCCTATGAAGTGATTCCCATGGCCAAATTGAAAATGAATGTGCTCTGAAGCTTCAAAGGTTATGGAGCCACTAGCATTGAAAAAATCGTAAATTTCTCCATCGCTTTTGATAAAGCCATGGCCTGGTAATACTCCGTAATCGGAGGAATATTGATCTACATATGCAGGTTGTGTAGTTTGATTCTCACTAAGGTAAAACTGGAAACCCAGCGCCCGGTCTACATTGCCTCTTAAAGCAACTCCTCGGGTATTCCGGTAAAGCCATCCCTCCCCTTCTTGCGATCGATGTAAATGAAGGCCAAGGACAGGATTAGCGTACAGGCTAAAGCCTGCTCCATCAGCTTCGTGCTTACTGTAGCTGAAGAGATGCCTGCGACTCTCATAAAATGCATTCCAAATGCCTTTTTGCCTTTGTGGTAAATCATTAGCATTACCCAAGTCCTCCATGTAAGGGCGGTTTAAACCAGCTAATTGGCGTAATTGGTAGCGATCAACCTCAGACCGGGCACCTGGCACACTATCCCATAGGCCTTTCCAGGATTCATCAGTAGTTACCCTTGCTCTGCTAAAAGGCTTGATATGGGTACTGATTCCATTTAGATGCTTGCCGCGTCTGAGCTCCCAGCGCTCCACAATATTTTCACTCCGGGAGTTTAAGTAAAAAGTTGGGGCTTGAGCACGGCCAATTTTTAACAATGCAAGGCCGGCTAAGATAACCGAGAAAGCTAGTTTTTTATTCATACCGCAGTGATTCAATTGGATTGAGCTTAGCGGCTCGTTTAGCAGGGTAGTAACCCGCTAATACCCCCACCAGTAGACAAATAATGAAGCCACCAATAGCCCAGCCCCAAGGTATGGAAATTTGATTACCAAAAAAGAAGGTGATGCTGTTTCCGGCCAGTAGGCCTAGGACAATACCTATAAAACCTCCTAACTGGCTAATTAGAATGGCCTCAAACAGGAATTGATACTGAATGGCTATACTGGATGCACCCAACGCTTTTCTTATACCTATTTCCTGGGTTCTTTCCTTTACGGAGACCAACATGATGTTCATGAGGCCTACGGCAGCCCCTAATAAGGTAATAAACCCAATTAAATAGGTGGAGATACGGACGTACCATAGGTTCTGAGTTACGCTGCCTGCTAACTTATCGCTTTTTTTTATGGTAAAATTGTTGTCGGCTTTGATTCCTAGTTCCCGCGCCACCCGGAAAGGTCCAATGGCTTCCTGAACCGCCTTTTTGAGTTTACCGATCTTACTGACTTTCACAGAAAGCGTAAAATCAGGCTGACGCTGGGTAAAATTTTGTTGGGCATTGGTATAGGGTATCAGGATGGCATTATCACCTGAAAATTGCATTGAAGACCCCTTAGGCTTTAAAACTCCTATCACTCGGTATTGGTGGGCGCCTACTGACACCCTTTTGCCAATGGCATCCCGGGGTCCAAAAATCTCTCTTTTCAGCCCATAGCCAATAAGCGCCTTATTGGCACCTTTGGCTACCCCACTGCCCGTGAAATTCCGGCCATTTAAGATCTCCTGGCCTGCTGTGTAAATAAAGTTTTCATCAATAGCCTTAACCGTAATTTGGGGATTGGTTTCCTCACCCTGAAATTTAACCACCGCGGAACCTGAAACTTCGTAATGCGCTGATACCCTGGAAGGATAATGGTATGCCTCCTTAAAAAAATTGACCTGTCTTTCGTTAATGCGCTCGTGTTCATCACTACTGCCTCCTCGCCTTCGGTAGCGGCTATCCTGCCCTTTCTTTTCCATTTTAAAGGTACGAGCCCCCATCTCAGCCAGGTTGTTGCGCAGACTATTTTGAATGCTTTGCAATGCTGTCACCATTCCTACCAGAGCCATTATCCCAAAAGCGATGATAGCCATTGTTAGACTTGCGCGGAGGGCATTGGTACGTAAGGTTCCAAAAGCTTCGGAAAAGTGGTTCATAACCGCATTAGTAGACCTACATGCCTAAACAAAATTGGGAATTTTTCGCTAAGCATCAGCTTAGAACCTACTGGGCTCTATGTAGGAATTTATAACCCTACTACAGCCAGCGTCCGGCATATTCTTAATTTTGTGAAGTGCTGACTAAAGTAAAAAACTGTAGACCGCTGCGCGATGGCTTCTTTTGTCTTATAGCTTTGGACTAATCCTGCTCTAAATATGATTGATACCAATGGGTGAAGTTGTAGTAGAAATATTTAAAATTGTCCTCCCGTCTGTGGTCGTTTTTTTGACGGCTTACCTGATTATCCGTTCATTTTTTGAAAGGCAAGAAAAACAGGAAGAACTAAAGCTGCAGCAGCAAGCACAAGATCATGTGTTACCCGCTCGGCTCCAGGCTTATGAACGCGTAATCCTTTTCCTGGAAAGAATCCACCCTGACAACCTTATAAGTCGTGTTCGCGAAAATGATATGACAGCAGCGGACCTCCAGGTAGCGCTCTTGAAAGATATCAGAGCTGAGTATAATCACAACCTCTCTCAACAACTATACTTGACCAACGATGCCTGGGTACTTGTTCGCAACGCCAAGGAAGAGATGATCAAACTTATCAACCTTTCTTATGGGCAAGTTAAGCCCGATGACAAAGCGATGGAACTTACGCGGGTGATTATCAATAGTTTAATGCAGGGGGAAAAATCCCCGACCGAACCTGCAATTCGGTACATCAAGCAAGAAGCCCAAACCTTATTCTAACAAAAAAACTGTGAATGATAACCTATGGCGCGTAAGGAGCAGGACGAAAAGCAAGCATCTTCATTCCAGACGGATTCAGGGATTACGATACACCGGGTTTACGAAAAGAAGGACTATAATTTATCAAAACCAGGGGAATATCCCTTTACTCGTGGTATTCATCCCGGTATGTACCGGGACCGCTTGTGGACGATGCGTCAATATGCAGGGTTTTCAACAGCTGAGGAGTCGAATAAACGGTATCATTACCTTTTGAAACAAGGCACTACCGGCCTTTCAGTCGCATTTGACCTACCAACCCAAATTGGCTATGATTCTGATCATTTGTTTGCAGAAGGCGAAGTTGGGAAAGTTGGGGTTGCTATAGACTCTCTCCAGGACATTGAGATCCTCTTTGATGGGATAACGCTACAGAACGTCACCACTTCAATGACCATCAATGCTACTGCGCCTATTTTATTAGCCTTTTACATTGCATTGGCTAAAAAACAAGGTTCAGACCTCACACGCATTTCAGGCACTATCCAAAACGATATACTCAAAGAATACGCTGCAAGGGGTACCCATCGCTATCCGCCCCAACCATCCATGCGCCTTATCACAGATGTTTTTGAATACTGTAGCCAACATTTACCGAAATGGAACACCATTTCAATTTCCGGTTACCATATCCGTGAGGCCGGAGCAACGGCAGCCCAGGAGCTTGCTTTTACACTGGCCAATGGTAAAGCTTATGTCCAAGCAGCGCAAGCAAAGGGGCTGGATATCAATGTTTTTGGGAAGCGGCTTTCATTCTTCTTCAATGCGCATAACAATTTTTTCCAGGAAGTAGCGAAATTCCGGGCAGCCAGACGGATGTGGGCCAAAATAATGAAAGACCTGGGTGCTACTGATACTAAGGCTTTAAAGGTTCGGTTTCATGCTCAAACGGGTGGTTCTACTTTAACTGCAACACAACCACTCAATAACACTGCCCGCGTTACGATACAGGCTCTTTCAGCCGTTCTGGGAGGTACACAGTCTCTCCATACCAATGGATATGATGAAGCCCTGAGCCTTCCAACGGAAAAATCAGCCCAACTAGCCCTTCGCACTCAGCAAATTATCGCTTACGAAAGTGGCGTTACAGATACCGTAGACCCGCTTGGTGGTTCCTATTTTGTGGAAGCCTTAACGGATGAATTAGAGGCCAAAGCTTCAGAATACATTGATAAGATCGATGAATTTGGCGGGGCGGTAAAAGCCATTGAGCAAGGCTATATTCAAGAAGAAATAAGCCAGGCCGCCTTCGAATACCAAAAAGCGACCGAAGAAGAACGGCAGGTCATTGTAGGTGTGAACCGGTTCCAATCCGAAGATGAGAACACGGAGTCAGATTTGTTTAAAGTGGATCCCGCTATTCAGGAGCAGCAGATTGAAAAGCTTAAAAAGCTTAAAGCCAAGCGCGATAACGCCAAGGCCGAAGAGAAACTTAAAGCCATGGAACAGGCTGCCGGAACTGATGAAAACCTGATGCCATACCTCATTGACGCTGTTGAGCACTACGCAACCCTGGGCGAAATAGCTGAGGCCATGAGAAAGGTATTTGGTGAACATGAGCAGTAAGGCTTCATCCAATTTTTAATACTGCTTGATCATTTATTTGCTAGCTGGTTTTAATGAGCCCCAAACTGGAAACAATCAATTTTAAAAATTTCCAGAATTCAAATTGTCAAGGCTTAAACCTTTTTATAAGGTCTATCAAAGCTAATAAAGCAATACATTTATATCTATTTTTTATTGATTAAAAAATGATTTAAAAAGGCATTCACTGTCAGGAAGTTAAGAAAACATTAAGCCCCTTTTTGTTTTATAACTATTTGGTTTTCAATACTTTATAAAATAAATTAAGAAAATGTTAAAGAATTTTTACTAGGTAAATTGCCAAAAATCGACCCTGTAAAAATCAAGAAATTGTCAAGGGGGTTCATATTTTTTTTAAATTACTAAAAGACTCAACTTTACGCAATCAACTAAACCCACTGAAAAAGTAAACCGGAGGTGAGCAATATGTCAGAACCGCATATTGAAGCTTGGGACCGCTGCCTAAATGCCATTAAAGAAAACATCAACCATCAGAGTTTTAAGACCTGGTTTGAGCCTATCAAACCCCTAAGCTTAATTGACAATGTGCTCACAATTCAAGTACCTAGCCAATTTTTTTATGAATGGCTGGAAGAGCATTACGTTGATTTGCTCAAAAGAACCATCAGAACTGAGATAAGTCCAAGTGCTAAACTCGAATACAGCATAACGGTTGATGGAGGTGCTGTAGGTCAAGAGGCGCAGACCGTAAGCATGCCTCAGAAACAAGGTAAACAGCAGCAAGGACTTGAAGTGTCGATGCCCTCTAATATAGGCAGCAACATCAAGAACCCTTTTGTAATACCAGGCCTAAAGCAAGTAAACATTGACTCCCAGCTAAATCCCAACATGACCATGGAAACTTTTGTCGAGGGAGAGTGCAACCAGCTTGCGCGTTCAGCAGGGCTTGCCGCTGCTCAAAAACCTGGCGGCACCTCTTTCAATCCCTTAATGATTTATGGGGAGGTAGGCCTTGGCAAAACCCATCTTATACAAGCCATTGGCAATGAGGTTCAGTCCAATTACTCGGATAAAACCATCCTGTATGTCTCGTCAGAAAAGTTTACCAATCAGTTCATAGAAGCTATAAAGGACAATACTGTTAATCAATTCCTCAATTTTTACCAGTTAGTAGATGTCCTCATCATTGATGATGTGCAGTTTTTTAGTAAAAAAGAGAAAACTCAGGAAATCTTTTTCCACATATTCAATCAGCTTCATCAGAAGGGAAAGCAGCTTATTTTAAGTTCAGACCGGGCGCCTCGTGATATTGAATACATGGAAGAGCGCTTACTATCGCGTTTTAAATGGGGGCTAACCGCTGATTTGACTGAACCGGACTATGAAACGCGATTGGCCATTCTTGAGCAAAAAATGCATAATGATGGCGTAGAGTTACCACAGGAAGTGATTGAGTACATGGCCTACAATATCAAATCCAGCATACGGGAACTAGAAGGCGCTATGATCTCTATCCTGGCGCATGCTTCTTTTAGTAAACGCGAAGTGGGCCTAAGCTTAGCAAAAGAGATTGTCAACAATTTTACCTCAAAAGGAACCCGTGAGCTCACAATTGAGCAAATTCATGAGGTAGTATGTGATCAATTTCAGGTAGACCCCGAGCAAGTGCGGTCCAAAACCAGGAAGCGGGAAGTCGTACAAGCCAGGCAGCTTACCATGTTTCTGGCTAAGCATTGCACCAATTCCTCTTTGAAACAGATCGGCAAATACTTTAACGGAAGGGATCATTCTACCGTCATCTATGCTAACCAAACCGTCCAAAACATGATGGACACCGATCCCAAATTCAGGGAGCAAGTGGAATCCATCCAGAAAAGGATGAAAATAGAACTCGGAACCGAGCAACAGCCTGGTTTTTCACGGGCCACTGCGGAAAAAGGTAACCAGAAGTCCCAAAGCGCATAGCTCTATTCAACACCTTTTTTACTGCTTCATGAAAGCAAGCTGAAGAATATTGGCACCCATACGAAGGGCTTTCATACGAGCTTCTTTGGGATTGTTATGAACCTCGGGGGCTTCCCATCCATCCCCCAAGTCGGATTCGAAAGAGTAAAATACCACAAGCTCACCTTCGTATATAATTCCAAAACCTTGGGGTGGTTTATCAGGGTCATGTTTATGAATAGCCGGTAAACCCTTATCAAAGTCAAAGGTTTGATGATAAATTGGGTGGCTAAAAGGTAGTTCGACTAGTTGGTGATTCGGAAACACTTTCTTCAATTCCGTCCGGATATAAGGATCCATGCCATAGTTATCGTCAATATGAAGAAAGCCACCAGCCTTTAAATACTGTCGCAGATTTCGGGCGCCCCTATCAGAAAATTTCACATTCCCATGACCCGTCATGTAAAGGAGGGGATAGTTAAAAATTTCAGGACTTGCGGGTTCTACTTCGGCAGCCTCAGCCTTAATTTGGGTGCCAAGCTCTTTATTTGTGAAGTTAATCAGGCGAGGCAAGGATGTCGGGTCAGAATACCAGTCACCGCCCCCTTCGTACTTAAGCCTTGCTATCTGAAGACCATTCTGGCTAAAGGCCTCTGCTACTGAGAAAAAGGCCAAAAAAGCCCCTAAGGCGATTTTAAAATATCTTGCTTTCATACAACTCCTTTGATTGTTTCTTTCTATAGCAAAATTACTGCCTTATCTTGTTCCTTCTTGGTCAATCGCTTCAAGCATTCCCATTGCGGCTATCGGGGCCGTTTCAGCCCTTAAGCGCAATGGACCCAGGGTCACTGGTTGGTAGCCCAGATCATTCGCAAGGCTTAATTCCTGATTGGTAAAATCGCCCTCTGGTCCAAAAATGAAATCTACACTTTTAGATGGATGGTAAACCTCTGTTAAATGAGGTTTGTAAGTACTTTGGCATTCGGCAATCAGGCGTTGATCACTATGCTCAATAGTTGTTAAGCATTCCTTAAGCGTCTTGTAAACATAACACTGCGGTAACGTAGCGCGCATACACTGCTTCATCGCGCTTATTAACAAGCGCTTTACACGGTCTTGGTTGACCTTTTTACGCTCTACGTGGTCAAAATAAACAAGCGATATAGCTTGTACCCCCATTTCCACAGCCTTTTCTAACATCCATTCCAACCGGTTACGATTCTGTAAGGGTGGAATGATTAAATGGCGGTAAGCCCTGTCAATTTCCTCGGGATGGACGTTCAACACCTTTAACCAACATTGTTTTTTAACAATGCTTTGGATTTTCGTTTCATAAAAATACCCCCTCCCGTCCGTCAACATCAGAAAATCACCTGTCTTGAAGCGCAGAACTTTTAAAGCATGCGAGGCTTCTTGTTCGTTTAATAAAATTTCCTTTTCATTGCCTTTGATGGCGGGTTCATAAAAGATATTCAAGGCACTTTCATTTTATCCAAATATTGCGCTTGCTCAATTTAACATTAATCCCTCCCTTTCACCGCTTTTGGTTATTCGCCCTAATTGGCGCATTTTGCTTGCTCAGCCCCCATTTAAGGGCAGATGAATCAACAAAGCTTCAGGTTAATGCTCCAGCACATCTGGTAGGCAAAGATAGCTTATCCGGTACTTTGCAGATAGTTGGTAAATCCATAAATGGAGAAAAAGGTGTTCAATTTATTATTCAAAAGGATACGCTTAAATCCGTATTGACTTTCAAAAATGGGAAAGCGACATTCAAAATCCCCTTTGCCAATGCTTCAAAAATAGGAATCAGGTTACCTTCAAACAGATTAAAGGCTGACCATGAAGTCCGCTATTGGCCTGGATGGGTTAGCATTATTCCTCCGCTACTGGCAATCCTTTTGGCATTACTGCTACGAGAGGTCATAACCAGTCTTTTTGTAGGCGTGCTTACAGGGTTACTTTTTATAAAAGGTTTTACCTTATCTGGCCTCTTCACGGCTCTTTTCCGATTTGTAGACACCTATCTTATTGACGTTCTGAGCCAAAGCAGCCACTTATCCATCATCCTGTTTTCTTTACTAATAGGTGGAATGGTTTCATTGATATCCGCAAATGGCGGTATGTTAGGGTTTGTGGCTTATCTAAAAGGCTGGGCAAGCAACGCCAGGCGCACGCAGTCGGTAACCTGGCTCACGGGCATAGCGATATTTTTCGATGACTATGCCAATACCCTAATCGTGGGAAACACCATGCGCCCCTTAAGTGACCGCTTTCGAATTTCCAGAGAAAAGTTAGCGTATTTAGTAGACAGTACAGCAGCACCGATAGCTTCAGTCGCTTTCATCACCACCTGGATCGGTGCGCAACTGGATTATATTGAAAATGCTAGTCGTAGTTTGCCTGTTCAGGAAAGCGCTTATGCGATTTTTTTCCAATCTTTAAGTTATGCTTTCTACCCTGTTTTTGCCCTTGCTTTTATCCTGCTTTTAATCCTTTTTAATCGTGACTTCGGTCCCATGTATAAAGCGGAAGCAAATGCCAGAATAGGACATACCACGCCATCACCATCAGAAACCGAAGCCAATGAGCATACAAAAGAGGGGAATGCCCTGGATGCTTTAGGTCCGCTTGCCACTTTAGTTTTAACGGCTTTCGGCGCTTTGCTTTATACCGGTTATGAGCCTGAAGTCTGGAGTAAAAACGGAGCGGGCTTTTTCGTAAAAATAGCTGAAACTATAGGTCAGGCCAATGCTTATGATGCCTTACTATGGGCTTCTACTGTTAGTTTATTGTTAGCCATATTACTAAGTGTTCTAAGAGGCACATTGTCTTTAAGCACAACCATAGAGCGGATTACAGATGGTTTCAAATCCATGTTGGGGGCGCTTATGATCCTTGTACTAGCTTGGTCCCTGGCAGCTGTAACCGCCAAACTCAATACGGCCGGCTTTCTAGCACAATTGTTTACCGGTAATATTCCTCCGGTCTTGTATCCCGCCATTGTTTTTATCCTTTCGGCAGTAGTTTCCTTTTCCACGGGTTCTAGCTGGGGAACCATGGCTATTCTTTATCCATTAGTTTTGCCGGCAACTTACCAGGCTAGTGCTGCTGCTGGTTTAGATCAAGCCGCAATAATGCCACTGTTTTACCACGTAGTTTCAGTTGTATTGGCCGGGTCAGTTATGGGTGATCATTGCTCACCTTTATCAGATACCACCATTTTAAGTTCACTTGCCACAAAATGCAACCACATTCAACACGTGAGAACGCAGTTACCTTATGCATTGGTTGTGGGATCCATAAGCCTGGTTATCGGTCACTTGCTAACGGCTTTCGGATGGTTACCTTCATTGCTGGCTTTTCCATTAGGAATCCTATTGATGGCGCTAATCATCAGGTACCTCTTAGGAAAAAAACTCCCCGAAGCTAGTGGCATAGCCAGTTAAATTTGACAATCTGTATATTAACACTATATGGTAAATATTTCTGAATGCCTTTCTGAATGCCTTTCTGAATGCCTTTCTGAATGCCTTTCTGAATGCTAAAAACAAACAAAAAGCATCTACTTTGAAGCCCCTAACTGATTTTGCCAATTTAGCTTTTAAGCGTCTACTTAAGGCGCGATTCCGTCATATTGAAGCTTACAAGAACAATCCTCATGAGACACAGGAAAGGATTCTTCAATATCTACTAAACAAAGGGGCTAAGACGCAATTCGGAAGGGATAACCAATTCCAAAAAATCAGGGGTTACGAAGCTTTCCAAAGACAAGTACCCGTTTTTGATTACCCTACATTGAAGCCTTACATCGAGCAAATGCTAGGAGGCAAGACCGATGTCACCTGGCCAGGCCGGGTTCAATGGTTTGCCATGTCATCCGGGACCACGGGCGGACGTAGCAAGTTTATTCCCATTACAAAAGAGGCCCTTAGCCAATGTCATTACAAAGCAGGCCAAGATGTTTATGCAGTTTACAATCAGCTAAATCCCAAAGGCCGGGTTTTTACCGGAAAGAACCTGGTTTTGGGAGGTAGCCATCAGGTAAGCCGCTTGAATAAATATTCCCGCTATGGGGATCTTTCAGCAGTGCTATTGCAAAATTTACCGAAATGGGCTGCCTTAAGGCGTTCCCCTAGTCTTCAAACAGCCTTAATGGAAGATTGGGAAGCAAAAATTGAACGTATAGCTGAAGAAACCCGCCATCAGAATATCACCTCCATCCTTGGCGTACCCACCTGGACTGTAGTTTTAATTGAAAAATTATTTGAACTAACCGGTGAAGATAACCTGGCTGCCATTTGGCCGAATTTAGAGCTATACATCCATGGTGGGGTTAATTTTGATCCTTATCGAAATTTGTTTCAGCAGTTCATTCGGAAAGCTGATATGCATTACCTTGAAACGTACAATGCTTCCGAGGGCTTTTTTGGGATTCAAGATTCATGGGATTCACATGACCTTCTCCTAATGCTGGATTATGGGATATTTTTTGAATTTATACCCCAGCATACTGATCAAGAAGAACCTGAGCCTGTACCGCTTTGGGATGTAAAAAAGGATCAGCATTATGCTGTTGTCATTTCCACCAATTCAGGCTTGTGGCGTTACATGATAGGAGATACGATCCGTTTTACGAGTAAGAATCCGTACCGCTTTCGTTTAACAGGTCGCACTCAGCATTTTATCAATACTTTTGGGGAAGAGGTGATCGTAGAAAATGCCGAACAAGCTTTAGCCATCGCTTGCCAGCGCACTGGTGCTAAAATGAATGAATTTACCGCCGGACCGATCTACTTTGAACAAGGTCTTAAAGGTGGTCATGAATGGCTAATAGAATTCGAAGAATCCCCATCTTACTTGCAAGAATTCCGGGATATATTGGACCAGCAGTTACAATCGGAAAATTCCGATTATGCGGCAAAGCGTTATAAATCTATGGCTTTATCGCCACCCTTGGTTAAACAGTTCCCGAAAGGGACCTTTTACCAGTGGATGAAAGCCAAAAATAAGCTTGGGGGGCAACATAAAGTACCACGCCTAGCCAATCACCGGGATTTTTTGGATGATTTGCAGCAATTCGCCTCACCCCTGGATTCTAGTTAAATTAAGCGATCATCTTTCAATACCATCTTAAGCCCTTGGACATCAAACCCTCGAGTTATTTACTTATGCGGTATCTTATCACTGAATTGTTAGGTAGTAGGTAATTTTTTATTGAACTTTAAAATTAGCAATATTTGTTAAATAAGGTGAAGAAAGGTAAAATTGATGATAGCTAACAGGCTTTAGTCACTACCATTAAACCAATTGTTAATTAGAATTTAATTCGTAAGCTCATAACATTTTTGAAACCCCAATCTGCAAAAATTCAAAAGCTTAAAGGCCTTAGCAATCAGATTTTGATAAGCAAAAATTTTTAAAATATTCATCGATCATTTTGATTCATTGAAAGTTAAATCTATAAGCTTTAGGTAACTATAAATGAGAATTGATGAAAATGCTTTAAAGTTAGAATCAAAATATAAAGGCAATTAAAAAGCTTTTGAGCTAGCAATGAAAACGATTTATATTTATAAAGCTCCCTTTTAAAAATAGCATATAAAAAGCAGGATTTTTATTCTTTTATCAAGGTATTTCCAAATCAGTAAGCGTTTTTGATGAAAATATTATCAATTGTTTCATCGTCTTAAATTATTAAAAACTTTCAATTTGTAAAGTATTTATTTGTTCAAAAGTGCAATTTGTGGATATTTGCGAGTGAGAGAAGCATATTAAAACACGAATTAATTGTTAGCATCGCTTAAAAATACCTTCCTTAGAGGTAGGTACCAACCAAAAAAAAACCGTTCCTATGGTTAACTTTAAACACCTGTTTGCGGGTCTTTTTGCCCTTCTGCTTACGCACACACTTGTCGCCCAGGATGATTACAAACACTGGGCTATTGAGATCGGAGGAGGTACCACCGTTCCGAATATGGACATAGAAGGACAAGCTCAGTACTTGGGAAAAGGAGGTGTACGTTACAACATTTCTAAGCTTTTTGGCTTAAAGGCGAATTACTCCATGGGCCTTTTAAAGTTTGATGGTACTGAAGGTACAGTAGAAAATGAATTTTTTACGTATGGAATTCGTGGTACGCTCAATTTTGGTGAGGTGGTAAAACTTACCAGCGACCGGTTCAATTTAATGCTCAATGCAGGAATTGGAGCTATCAATACAGAAATAGCCTATCCTTTTAGCGCTGTTCCCCCAAGTGGTAAAGAGGAATACCTCAAATATCAGGGGTACCTTCAAGGGGATGACTATTCTTCGCAGGATTTTTACACCAACATTGGCGGTAGAGTCCAGATTAAGATAAACCCAAGTTTTGGTATTAATTTAGGTGCAAACTATTATACCTCAAATACTGATCTGTTAGATGGACGGTCACCAGGTGGGGAAGCCGTAAATCAATATAATGATGGCTATTTCACTGCTACGGCAGGAATCGCTGTTTATCTCGGCAGCGGAAAGGACCATGCAGACTGGACGCCTGCACAAGCCAGCCCTGAAATGGAAAATAAAACGGATTCTAACCAAAAGTCTATTGAACAACTGCGTAAAAAGATCAAGGATTCTGATGAAGATGGTGTTATCGATGCCGTTGATGAGGATAATTCCACCAAAGAAGGTGTAAGGGTCAATGCTAAGGGAAAAGCCATGGATACTGATTACGATGGTATTCCCGATTTTAAAGATGATTGCCCTGTTCAAAAAGGACCAGACTCGACCAATGGTTGCCCACAGCAATTAACGGATTCGGTGATAAAGCAAATGAAAAAAGAAGTTCGCAAGGCAGCCGAGCGGTCAGCTAGAAGTGGTACTGACACTGGAGCTAGACCAAGAAAAGGAACTGACAGAAAAGGAGCAGATGATCAAAGAAAGGCCAGGCAAGATCAAGCGGATAAGGCAGATCGTGACCAGCGTAGAAGGCGCGATGATGATGAAGGAACTGATCGAAGGGCCAGAGGGGATCGACAAGGTGACGATGAGGACCGTCAACAAACAGACTCTGAGGTGAAGGCTAGCGCTTCAGATTATGCCGTAGTTACAGTCACCAGCAAACCTGCCAATGAAATCAGTACCTATTACATCATTGGGGGTTCATTTAGTGTTAAGACCAATGCCATTGATTTTAATGACTTCTTGCAGTCAGAAGATTTTGATTCCAAAATCCTTTATGTGAAAGAGAAAGGTTTATACCGGGTTGCTTACGAGGCCTTTGATAGCCAGAAAGCAGCCACAGACCGTCTAACTGAAATTAGAAAGCAATTCAATGATAAGGCTTGGATCTTAGGCAATTAGTTGAAACACCTAATTAAGCCATAAAAAAAGCCCGTGTAGATTTATACGGGCTTTTTTTATGCCTGCAAAATAAATTAAGTTAATTGCCGAATTCTACTTATTTAAGGCTAACGCTTAGCACTGGGAAATCCCCGTTAGCTACAATACTCTCGGTAATACTTCCGGTAAAGAGACGGGTCCATCCAGAGCGCCCGTGAGTTGCAATCGCTAACACATCGGCTTCCTCGGCTTCTTTCATATACTCTACAATTCCTTCATCTTCCGTATAATGATTAAATATCTCGTAGTCGTCAATTAGCTGAGGGGAGGATTCCTGATACTTTTTAAGCTTTGCTTTTGACTTTACGGATGTCTCAAAGTTTACAGGCGTATTGATGTAAACCAGGTTGACTTTGGCGGAGACAGCCTCAGTAAAATCCTTTATATGTTGAAAACTGTGGGGCTTATCCTCCTCAAAATCTGATGCAAAAGCAATTCGGTTAATCGTTACATTATCAATTGGTTTTTTTATCACCAGCACGGGGCATGGGGAATGTCTCAGCATACGCTGAGCATTGGAGCCCAATAAGGTAGATTTTAAACCGCTCGTTCCGTGAGAACCAATAACAGCAAGGTCATACCCATGTTCCTTGATATCTTTGGGGATATCGATCAATCCCTCGTTAAAAGCAAGCCGATAATGGGCTGTAACACCCGCATCCCTAACATTCTGCACTTCATGCTTTAGATTTGCTTCAGCGTCTTCAATAGCTTTTTTTAGCTCAGGATACATGAGTCGGTCAGAATTACTCATGTTTTCCCAATCCACAGCTACCAGCATGGTGTGTTCGAAGTGAACTTCAGCCCCACTCTTTTGAGCAAGGGCTATAGCGTAATCCCTAGCCGCATTTGAGTATTCTGAAAAATCCGTTGGAAGCAAGATTTTCTCCATAAGAAATTGATTTATGAGCGTTGAAGCCTCAAAATTAGCGTTTTTACACTAATTAAAGGGCCCGAAAGACCCAGCGAACGAGCCATAGTACGGCACTTAAAATCAAGCTTACCAAAATCATGGTAGTAATCGGAAAATAAAAACGCCAATTATCATTTACAATCTTAATGTCGCCCGGTAAATTTCCAAACCAACTAAGCTTACCACCAAAAAGCCAAATAAAGGCACCACAAATAGTTAAAACTACGCCTGTAAACATCAGGATCTTACCGACATTTTCCATTTGACTAATTTTTTAACTGCAGGGAATTGGTATATCTTCAAAAAAAGAGAGCCTTCCTTTAATTGAAGTCAATCATCGCGAATCAGGGTTATCGTACCCTGTTTTTGAAACCTGGGCCCTTTAATTGAAAAATAATAGGTACCACTAGCTAATGGGTTATCATTGTTGATATCCTTACCATCCCATTTAAGGTCCTCATCCTTTGCCTTGTAAACCAACTGACCCCATCTGTTATAGATGAACAATTCGAAATCCTTGCAATCGCTCAGGCCTTTTACCTCAAAATAATCATTAACGCCATCACCATTTGGTGTAAATACGTTAGGAATTTCCAAAGGCTGAACATCCTCTGGTGACAAAACCAGGGTTTTCTGAGCGGTATCAGCGCAAGGATCAGCAGGATCGGCGATATAGGTGACCTCATAACGCCCACTTTGCTGGTAGGTATAATTGAAATTAGCAGCTCCCTCCTTCTGAACACTATTACCCAATAACCAAAGATGTTTATTGGCACCGGGCTCTTTACTTTGAAAATTAAACTCTGGCCTGCAAGGAACTTGCTCAAAAGTAAAATCAGCTTCAATTGCAGGGTTTGCTAGCACCTTTTGCTGGGCCGTATCCTGACATTGTTCACTAAAAGCGATCACTTTTACCCAGTAATCACCCGCTTCTGGTAGATTCACAACTACTGAATCACCAGCATCTTTCTCTAAATAAGGTTGTATATCACCTTCCCAGGTTAATGAATCAGCATTGTTAGTAGTGGCATTAAGGGTTAACCTCGGCTTACAACGTGCACGGATTACATCAAGCCGAGCCTCTACAAAATCAGGTACAGGCACCACCTGTTCTACGGTATCCGCGCAGGCCCCCTTAGTAGGCCCAACGATAAGCTGCACTTTCCGCTCACCTTTTTGCTGATAGGTTTTAACAGGATTCACTTTTTGACTTGTATCCCCATTATCAAATGTCCATAAATGAGGGTGATCGGCATTACTTTTACTCGTAAAGTTAACCGTGGCAGAACAGGTATCCCTTTGATACAAATAGTCCGCATTTGGGATGGGCAGTACTTGAAAATTTTGCGTTAAAGTATCCTTACAGAGGCCATCTTCTGCATATAAAGTCACAGGAAAACTTCCTGTATTTTGGTACTTATGAACGGGGTTTAACTTGCTACTTGTCGTACCGTCCCCGAATCTCCAACGGAATTGAAGCCCCTTGGGAGATTGGTTCTTGGTTATTAGCTTCTGGTTACAGGTATCCAAGAGTAAACTAAAGGCAGCCTCGGCTAAAGAGTCAACAGGTATGCGCTTGATCACTGTATCCGAACATTGGCTATTTGGGTCCCCAATAGCTATAACTTTATAAGAAGGTTCAGAAGCTGGTAACGGTAAGCGTTGACCTGCTGCTAGCGACATGTAAGAAGTATCAAATCCTGCGTCTGACCCTTCTAAATGCCACCTGATAGTCCTAAGATTAGTAGTATCCGGGTTTACTTGAAGATAGGGCTCACAGGTTGGGTGATTGGCTGTAAAATTAACCTTTGGGACGCTATCAAAGGTTATCGTTTGCCTTGAGGTATCCCGGCAGAAAGGAGGCGCTCCTTTTATCCACATGGCCACTTGGTTATCACCAGCTCCCGGTAGCTGGATTTTTGCGGAATCCACGGCATGAATGGTGGTATCCGGTAATTGCCAGGTTACAGTATCTTGCAGCGCACTACTATTTTTAAGGCTTACCCTGAATTCGCAGGGGTCGGTTATCGTATAAGAAAAATTACTCAGGACATTATCCAGCCTTAAGGTATCGATCACCGTATCTGCGCAGACTTTTCCAGGTGCTGCCACAAGGCGGGGATAAAATGTATCTGTAGCACTATATTGATGCTGAACATTGCCTTTGCCAACTTGAAATTGCTGCTGTCCTTCAAAATACCAAATAAATTTTTTGGCATTGGTGGATTGGTTACTGAAGGAAACCGTCCCACTACAGGAATCAAGGCTGTAGCTAAAATTAGCAGCTACGGTTTCCTTAATCAATACCGTATCTGAGACCGTGTCAGCGCATAGGGAATGGCCATCTACAATACATGTAACTTCATAACTACCGGAATCTTCGTAGGTGTGCTGAACAATGGAATCTCCTGTTACGCTACTACCATCTCCGAATTGCCATTTGAAGCTGTCGCCAAAATCCCCATTGTATTCAAATTCCCGGACATTTATGCACTCACCGGTATCGGTTTTAAAATTAGCTCCCGGCTTATCATATACGGAAATAGTACTAACGGCTGTATCAGCAAAGTCACAGGAAAAAGGATTGATCGCTATTTGCTTAACGGTGTAGGTGCCTGGTTTACTGTACTTATGGGTGGGCGACCTTCCATGAGACGTATCTCCATCTCCAAAATACCACACAAAAGAATCTGCTAATCGGGCCTGATTCTGAAAGCTAATAGAATCCTCTATGCAGGTATTATCTGGAGCCTGTAAACCTGAAAAAACATCTTCAACTTGAAGGTTTATTTTAAGAAGGGCATTGTTGCAATTTCCTGAATTGTTGGTTCTAGAGTAGGCATTTTGCGTTGTCGGCAGGTCTGAGTTGCCGCCACAACCTGCACAGATTGACTGATATATAATACCTGACTTGTCAAATCGACTTGTTCCACCATCCACATGTTCGGAACTCTTTTTTCCTCCGTAATAAGTAGCATAAAGCAAAGCTTCCATGTCCCTTGCAAACACAGCAATATAGAAATCAGAACTATCAGTAGTAGAAACAAAAGCTCCTTTAGTAGTGGGCAAACCACCTGTATTACCGCCCTCTAGATTGGTACTTCCACCCCACCCGGAGAAATAAATTTTTCCACACGTGTCTACCAAGAAGGCTGAAGGCGACAAGTCAGGGTCTGAACGAAGCCCAGAGCCAAAAGTTGAGGATAGCAGGAGGCTGTCAAGTTGCTTATTAAACTTAGTGATGAATTGCTTTCCACTGTCAACATTATAAGCAGCACCTTTATAGGGAAACTGATCGCTAATTGTTTGACCTGTCAAGTAAACATTTCCACCTGGCCCGGTTTGAACAAAATAAGCCTGATCATATTTGGAGGTGCCCAGGAAAGTTGAAGCTTTCACCCGGCTAAGATCCGATGAAGTCCGCAAAATCATGGCATCACCCTTTCCTCCATTATTTTGTTGTTGGTAGCCTTGAACAGGGAAATTAAGCTGGGAACTTTTGGTACCCCCGGTGACCAATAACGATTGATCGGAAGCCAGGGTTAAACTATAGGCTGCATCATCCTCACTTCCACCAATGAAGCTAGAGGCCTCCAATGTTTGAAGGTTTGGGCTTAAGCGAAATACACACCCATCTTGATCTCCCCCGCCAAATGACTTTTGAAAAGCATTCGAAGTAGTAGGAAAAGTTTGACCGGATTGCGTTGTAGTGGCAACAAGGACATCACCCTGCTGATTGGTAATAACTTCTCCTCTAAAAATATCCCCATAGTTCCAACCAAGATCGGACACGTTGTAAACCTCGTTGAAATTCTTATACAATTGCCGACCATTCAGGCCATCCAAATCTTGGCCACCTAAATAGGTTGACGCTTTCAACGTACTTCCATCAGCCGACAACTTAGCCATGTAGATATCATACCCCCCATTAAAGCTGGTATCGTAAGCCCCGCTTGTAACTGGAAAATCTTTCGATTCCGTATTCCCAAATACCAATAAATCTTGATCGTCATTTACGATCATGCTATGGGGATCCTCATTCCCACTCCCCCCTAGAAAGGTGGCATATTTGACCTTGGTCCCACTATCATTGTACTTAAGAATCCCCACATCTCTAGCGGCACCCGTACTGGCCCATTTACTAGGTGACCCATCCCCCCAATTAACCTGGAACGCACCACTCGTTTCCTCAAAATCACTTCCAAATACCGTTCCCCCGGAATAACCATGGCCGCTAGAATCAAAAGCTGCTGAGTAGCCGAAATTGTCTGCATTGGAACCTGAGAAGGTGGAAAATATCACCTGTGGATCAATTATAAGGGGGTAAGAAGCATCATAGCCATTAGGAAAGTGAAAACTGAGTTCATTATCATTTAATCTATAATCGCAGGACACAGGTTGCCGTTTCCCGTCAATTTTTTGATAAGCCTTCGGGGTGAGTTCCGAATATTCGTTAACCGAGGTTTGAACGATAAGGTTGCCTTCGGCATCCAGGTAAAGGGTGTCAGCTCCATGATACTTCAAATTGATAATAGTAGGATCCGCTCCGCGTGATACTTCAAAATTGTATTTAATGCTAGCCCCCTTGCTCGTTACTTCGAGGTCTATCCCCTGATAAAGGCCTTGATACTTTACCCTTTGATAAGCTGATAGTCCGGAAGCCCAATTTTCAGGGTTTGATCCTAAGTAAAAATTGTATTTCGGTCCAAAAGATCCAAGAGGCGTAAGCTCAGGATTTTGAGCACCTTGAAATCGTACTTTAAGGCAGTGAGCTCTCACGCTTCCTTCAAGAGCCTTTACGTGGTGCATCCGTTCAAGGTCACTAGTTGATAGGAAATTGTAGGTAAAACCTCCTTTTTGTAAGTAAAAACGCCCATGAGAAAGTTGAGCCCGGTATTCTACTTTCTCATCCCATTGGCCTTTGTTCGGGATGTATTTTATATCCGCTTTTGCAGTAGAAAAAATACCGCCTACCCCTGTTATGAAAGCTACAATAAAGGCTATTGCTCGCCTGAAGGATAGGAAGTTGAGGCTTGTTAAATTGCCTCTTATGAGTAGATACATGCTATTTTATCATGATATTTATAAGAGTCGCAATAAAGCAACAATTTAAAAATGAAAAATGGTTTTTTAACAAAAAACCGGAAGGCAACTTTTAAACGGGACCACGCCATTGTGCTACCTTTGTGGTTTTAAATACTGCTAACCATGATACCCTTACACCGCTTGAAAGCTGATCCTGAAGCAGCTATAAAAGCCCTTGAAAAGCGAGAGGAACAGGCCAGAAGCCTGGTTAATAAAGTCCTGGAGGCCGATGAGATGCGCCGCAGTACTCAGCTTGAGCTTGATAACACCCAGGCAGAGGCTAAAAAGCTCTCCAAAACCGTAAGTCAGTATTTTAAAGAAGGAAAAAGTGAAGAAGCGGAAAAAGCCAAGGCTGAAAGTACCCGATTAAAAAACCAATCGCAACAACTCCAAGAACAACTCAAAAACGCGGAAGAGTCCTTAAGGCAAGCTTTAATTGACCTTCCCAATATTCCCCATTCCTCAGTTCCGGCTGGAAATTCCGATGAGGAAAATGAAGAGGTACGCAGAGGAGGCCCGGATGCTGTTGATCAACCTCGTGACAAACCTCATTGGGAGCTTGCCCAGGCCTTTGATATAATTGATTTTGAGCAGGGAAATGCCATTACCGGTTCCGGATTTCCGGTTTATAAAGGAAGAGGTGCTCGTCTTCAAAGGGCTTTTATCAATTATTTTCTTGATCATGCCACGGAAGCCGGCTACCAGGAATTCCAGCCGCCCTTACTGGTAAATGAAACCACAGGCTTTGGCACAGGGCAATTACCGGATAAAGAAGGTCAGATGTACCAGTTATCGGATGAGCAGTTTTTCCTTCTTCCTACGGCTGAAGTGCCACTCACCAATTACTACAGAGAGGCCATTTTATCACCCAATGACATGCCCCTTGGCATGACGGCCTACACACCTTGCTTTCGCCGCGAGGCAGGCTCATACGGCAAGGACGTGAAAGGCTTAAACCGGTTGCACCAGTTTGATAAAGTTGAAATTGTGGAAATCGCCCACCCGGATGATTCCTATGAAAGGCTCGAGCAAATGGTAGCTTATGTAGAAAGTATAGTCAAGGAATTAGGGCTTCCTTATCGTGTTTTACGCCTTTGTGGAGGCGACCTTGGTTTTGCAGCTGCTATCACCTACGACATTGAAGTATATGCTCCGGCACAGCAAAAATGGATGGAAGTAAGCTCTATCTCCAATTTTGAAGATTACCAAGCCAACAGGATGCAGTTACGTTACCGTAAACCTGACAATAAGACAGCCCTGGCGCATACCCTTAATGGCAGTGCATTGGCCTTTCCAAGATTATTAGCTGCGCTTATAGAATTTTATCAAGTAGATAATGGCATACAATTACCCCGTAAATTAGCACAGTACGCTGGTTTCCAAAACATTACTTCTTAACAATTAGCGTAAATAGGATGAATTAACAAGTAATGCAACGTTTCAACCGTTTTTCGCATCTTTTTAAATAAAATACTGGAACAACTTTTGTTTTCTTTTGATCAAATTTAAAACCAAATTTCCTATGAAACTTCTCAAAATCCGTAATTTACTCATGCTTCTTGCTATGAGTGGAATGTTTACCTTTACATCCTGCAGTGATGACGACAGCAGTCCGGATCCCACCCTGAACTTTATTGGTGATACAACAACGATCAGCCCCGGAGACAATGCCACGCTTAAAAGTGGTGAAATGGCGCGGTTTTCATGGAATGTTAGCAATGGGGGAAGCGATCTAACCCGTTTTACCATTGACTATGTACCACCTGGTGGTAGTAGCACTGAGATTTTTCGTAAAACCAATCTCCAGGATAACAACGCTACAGAGTATTCGGGAATCTTTGATACTACCTTAGTTAAAACCGGAGAGCACAATTTCACTTTCCGCATTGAAGAAGAAAATGGTAATTCTTCTGAAAGATCGATAGCGGTACAGGTAGAAGCTAGCAATCAAGTACAAACTTTCCAGCAAACACTGCTAGCAGCTCCTCAAGGCAACGAAACATCCGAAACTTTTTATGCTTCCTCTGATAACTCAACTTATACTAAAGAGGAAGCTGATAATGATGGGAATATCCAAGCCAAAATTGATTTTGGGTACCGCTATTCACCGGCAAGTGGTGATGATGACGGAGCTATACTTGTTAACACTACTAACTACCCTTCAAGTGTTTATGATTTAAGTGATTGGACTAATAAAAAGAATACACAGTTTGCTACTACTAGTGTGTCAGTCAATGAGTTTGATAATATAGCCGGTTCCGATGATGCTATTGTCAATGCTTCAGATCCATCATCGAATAGCGTTAAAAATCTAAATGTGGATGATGTCATAGCATTTGAAACCGATGGGGGTAAAAAGGGCTTATTAAAAGTCGTTAGTATCACTCCTGGTTTTGGAAGTAATGGTGAAATTAAATTCCAGGTTAAAATCCAAAAATAGGTTCTAGCCCCTTCCTTAGGGATTCATTAATATAAAGCGGTCCGTCCATGGGCCGCTTTTTTTATTTTTGGGGATTTATGGTTGCAGCTCCGCTGGATATTTTGCAAGCCTATTGGAAGTATTCCGAATTCCGGGATAAACAAGAGGCCATCATTCATGCTGTTCTGGAGGGAAATGATACCATGGCCCTGCTCCCCACCGGTGGGGGCAAATCCATTTGCTACCAGGTACCAGGCTTAGCGCAGGAAGGGCTTTGCCTTGTAATCTCCCCACTCATTGCCCTGATGAAAGACCAAGTGGCTGATTTGCAGGCTAAGGGCATAGCAGCGACAGCCGTTTATTCCGGTCTCTCTTACAAAGAAATCGACAAACTATTAGACCAGTGCGTAGCGGGGCAATTCAAGTTTCTGTATGTTTCACCGGAGCGCTTACAGACCAACCTCTTTCAAGAGCGACTCAAGCAAATGACCCTTAACCTCTTGGCCGTAGACGAGGCGCACTGCATCTCAGAATGGGGCTATGATTTCCGGCCCGCCTATCGCAACATTGCTGATATACGGCCACTTACTCCAGATACTCCGGTTCTTGCCCTCACGGCTACTGCTACGGAAACCGTTCGCCAAGATATTTTTGACCAACTAAACTTTGAAAATGGTCAGCTTTTCCAGAAAAGCTTTGAGCGGTCAAATCTTGTATATGGAGTTATCCAACAAGAGGGCAAAAAATCCCGCTTACTGGAAACCCTTCAAAAAGTACCGGGAACCAGTATCGTTTATGCCCGAACGCGTAAGGATACCAAGCAGATCAGTGAGTACCTCAGGAATCACAACATCAGCGCAGCTTTTTATCATGGCGGTTTGGGGTCCATTGAGCGAAGCCGCCGGCAGAAAGCCTGGAAACAAGGGACCATCCGCGTGATGGTAGCCACCAATGCATTTGGAATGGGGATAGATAAAGCGGATGTACGTTCGGTTTTGCACCTATATCTCCCTGATAATTTGGAAGCTTATTACCAAGAAGCCGGGCGTGCTGGAAGAGATGGTGAGCGGGCCTTTGCCCTTTGTATACTTAATAAGCAAGACCACCAACAGCTAGAGGACCGGAAAACACATTATTTCCCTTCCGTAAAGGAGATCAAGCAACTTTATCAAGCGCTGGGTAATAATTTCCAGGTTCCCATAGGCAGTGGTCAGAATCAGCATTTTGATTTTAACCTCCAGGAATTTGCAAGCCGCTACAATTGGCCCAATGTTAAAGCCTTAAACGCTTTAAAAATCCTTGAGCAGCAAGGTTTTATTGCAACGACTGATGCTATTTTCCTACCCTCTCGTTTAAGCTTTACTGTTGAATATAAGGACCTTTATCAATTCCAGGTAGAAAATCCCCCTTACGATCCGCTTATTAAAACCCTATTACGTTCTTATGAGGGCATATTTGATGAGTACACCGTTATTCAGGAAGAACAAGTAGCTAAACGGAGCGGGATCGAGGAAAAAGAACTAAATAAGCAGTTAGTAACCCTCCAGCAGTATGGCATAATCTCATACCTTCCTCGCAAAGATCAACCACAGCTCTTTTACCGTTTGCCCCGCATGGATATTGATCAGCTAAACCTGGATGAAGCCCAACTACATCGAAGGAAAAGGCTATTTGAGGAGAAACTGGACTGGGTGGCCTATTACGCCTTTAAAGAGAATCATTGTCACACCAATGTGCTCTTGAATTATTTTGGCGAATACCCTGAAAACGCCTGTGGTCATTGCGATCTTTGTCTCAAGCGGAAACGCGCTGAACGCCACCAAGGTAGCTTTAATGAACTGGCAACTGCCATTCAGAGCATTTTAAAAAATAAAACCCTGACCACCGCAGGTCTTAAAGAAGAGCTAAAATACTACGAAGAAACAGCCATTCTTAACGCATTGCGTTGGTTGTATGACGAGGGTGTGATCAACGTTAATAACCAGCTAATAACCTTAAGTAAAAAGCTGGATTCCGAGCAAGGCAATAAAGAAGGCTAGTACAAATGGCAGATATCATCCTGGCTGTAACAACGGATTTAACGCATGACCAACGGATGCTTCGGACAGCTCGGGCCCTTAACGATGCTGGATACGGGGTATTACTTGTTGGCCGCCGACTTCCTGATTCGATTCCCCTGGAGGAGGAGAACTTTAACCAACACCGTTTAAAGCCACCTTTTAAAAGTGGCAAGGCTTTTTACTTGTTTTTCAATTTACAGTTAGGCTTTTTCTTGTTAAAAAAAAATGCCACAACGCTAGTAGCAGTAGATTTTGACACTTTATTAGGAACTTGGTTAGCAAGTAAGTTCAAGCAGACGCCATGTATTTTAGATGCCCATGAATTATTTACTGATGTGCCAGAGCTTAAGGGCCGAAAATTTAGCCGTTACGCCTGGCATTTGTTAGGCCGTTTGATCATACCCCAATTGTCCGCCGCCTACACCGTTAATCAAAGCTTAGCACGTCTACTCGGAACTTCTTATAAACGGCCCTTTCATGTAGTTCGTAATCTTCCGGAGAAACAAAGTTTACCCCAAACAAAGGTTGACGCACCTCCTTTTCTACTATACCAAGGTGCCCTCAACCAAGGGAGAGGTCTTGAGACCTTAATAGATGTTGCCCCACGTTTGCCAGTCCCTGTTTATCTCGCTGGAGATGGTGATCTGAAGAAGAACTTGGAGGAAAGAACTTATCAGAAGGGATTACAAAACCAAGTATTTTTCCTGGGTAAGCTTGCACCCAAGGAATTACATTTATTTACATTGCAGGCCTTTCTGGGCTATAACTTGCTTGAGTCATCAAGCCGTAATTACTACTATTCTCTCGCTAATAAATTTTTTGATTACCTGCAAGCAGGGGTCCCTAGCCTATCTAATCCCTTCCCGGAATACGTACGTATAACCAGTCAGTACCAAGTGGCCGAATTAATTTCCCTTGATCCAGAGCAATTAGTAAATTCGGTATGGAAGCTTTGGAACAATCCGGCAATGTACCAATCCATGCAGGAGGACTGCTTCAAAGCCAGGCATATTTTTACTTGGCAGAAGGAAATCCCGAGCCTTTTAAAAATCTACAGAGAAGTGGTGCCCCTTGAAAAGAATACCACTTAACAGTGACCAAGCCTTTAAGGTTAAAAATTTAACTTTGTCTTCTAATTTAACCAGCTAAAAGGGTTCAGCGTAACAGCATATGTTTTCGATTTTAATACCGGTTTTCAATTTTTCAGTTGTAGAATTTGTAGAAGACTTGCAGAACCAAGCCTACCGTTCGGGTATTCCTTTTGAGATCCTGTGTTACGATGATGGCTCCGAAGACCATATAAAAACCTATAACCGTCAAATTCAGGACTGGTCTCACGTCTTTTACCATGAGCTTCCCCAAAATATTGGCCGGTCAGCCATCCGTAATCTTCTAGCCCATGATGCCACGCAACCCTATCTGTTGTTTAATGATTGTGACGCAAGAACTACGCATTCCCATTACATTGAACACTATATCCATTTTATTCAACAAAAGCCCACTGAAGACCTGGTGGTTTATGGCGGGCATACTTACCCTGAACATCCACCTGCCCGGTTTAATGGCCTTCTTCATTGGACGTACGGTCGTGAAAAGGATGAAAAAACCGCAAGGGAACGTGAATTAAAGCCCTACCTCACTTTTAAGACGATCAACTTCCTGATTGGGCGTTCGCTTTTTTTAAAAAACAAGTTCAATGAGACCTTACAAGGTTACGGTCATGAAGACACCCTTATGGCCTTAAACCTGCGTAAGCAAGGAATAACCATTGATCACATTGATAATCCCGTTTGTCATATAGGGCTGGTCGATAACCAAACCTTTATTCGAAAGACATTGGAGAGTGTAAGCAATGCAGCAAAGCTTATCCGCCAAGGGTACCTGAAAAAAGAAACCCATTTATCAAAAACCTACTTCTGGATTAAGCGGCTCGGCCTTCAAAGATTAGGGCGCAAGCTCTTTGAGCGTTACAAGAGCCGTATCAGAGAGAAGCTTGATACGGAAAAGCCCTCCCTAAGGCTATTGGATATCTACAAGTTAGGAATGCTTTTAATTAGTATCAATCAGCTATCGGATGATACCAATTCCTGAACCTTTCCCTTTCTAACCTGCAGCACCTTTGCCGGGAAGTCTTCCATTAACCTGAAATCGTGAGTGGCCATAAGGACAGCGGAGTTGGCTTTTTGCTGAACATCAAATAATAATTTAATAATATCTGATGATGTTTCAGGGTCAATGTTCCCGGTAGGTTCGTCAGCCAGGATAATGGAGGGAGAATTCAATAAAGCCCTGGCTATAACTACGCGTTGCTGCTCACCACCGGAAAGTTCAAAGGGCATTTTAAAATCCTTAGTACCGATACCAACCATATTTAGCACTTCCTTCATCCTCAGATCCATGGCTTTTCGGTCACGCCAACCTGTTGCCTTTAGCACAAAATACAGGTTATCAGCCACGGTACGATCCGTTAAAAGCTGAAAGTCCTGAAAAACAATACCAATCCGGCGTCTTAGTTTTGTGATTGTACGGGGTTTAATATCCCTCAGATCATAACCTGCAACCTTTCCCTTACCCCGGTAAAGAGGCAAACCACCATAAAGGGTTTTTAAAAGACTGGACTTACCGCTGCCCGTTTTTCCAACAAGATAGACAAAATCACCAAGGTTTACTGTTAGGTTAACATTATTTAAAACCAGGTATTCCTGCTGAAAAACCTTTGCATTGGTTAGTGACACGATAGGTTCTTCCTCATCATTCATTATCAGTGGAGAATTTTCGCATTTTACCAAAAGGAAGTTCAGCTATAGTTTGCTTAATGGAATCTATTTGATCAGCAAAACCCGCTTTTTTAAGCGCCTTATCCGGCCTGTCTGCTCGAAAGTAAGCAATAAGCGTAAAAGCGTTGTCACGTATTTGGATATAATCGGGAATTTTTGTTGTGCCTTTTATTTTCATAATGTACATGGCTTGCCTATACTTTAATTTCAGCTTGATTTTTTAGTTTTGCTTCCCAAACGTTCAAAGGCGAAATTAACCCAAACAGTTTTAAGATGAAAAAATCCAAAATACTAAAAACCCTCTCTTTCTGTACTTTAGGGACTATCCTAATAGGTTGCAGTTCAGTTGAAGATTTAAAACAGCAATATCCAAGTGTTCAGATCAAAACTGAACCGGAAGTTATGGAAGTCCACGCTGATTCTATACAGATTACTGTAAAAGGTCAGATACCAAATGGCTACATGCAAAAGGAGGCGGTAGTCAAATTCACCCCTTTCATTAAACACAAAGATGGGACAAAAGAGCTAAAGCGCTTCTTTGTGAAAGGCCCAGATGCCAAAATTGAAAAAGACGTTAATGTAATTGCCACTGTCAATAAAGCAGGTGGCGCCTTCGAAAAGTCCTACAAGATGCCTTACAAATCTTCTTTTAAGAAGGCAAGAATGCGCTCTGGCGTGGACTTCAGAATTGAAAAGAATTACGATTCCCTTTGTAAATGCGCTAGTATGCCTCAACCAGATACTTTTACAAGGGGAACCATTACAACCCCTCTTACTGTGAAGCCTTTTGACAATATTCACATGGGTGGTATTAGTAGAGCCAAATCAGACGAAAACCGGAAACCAGGTGAACGCCCGGGCGAGTTACAAGGCGGAAGAAGTGATATTTACAATCCCAAAAATAACCGAAGAAAACCTGGAAAGGGCGTTGTTAAACCTGAGTCCGTTAGTCAATCAGGCACCATTTTCTTTAAAATAAACCGGTCAAATATCCTTGATAGCGTTAAAGATGGTAACACCATGCAACGGGTTAGAAAATATGCCCGTCAGGACCAATTAGTAATCCAAACCGTAAAGATTTCAAGTTTTGCTTCGCCGGATGGTGAGCTTGAACGAAATGCCAACCTTACAAAATCAAGAGCTGAAAGCACTTACAAATACCTAAAAAAGGAATTAAAAAGCTTAGGACATGCCAGCGTTCAAGACACCAATTTCCGCAGGCAGGCGGAAACCAAGGAAGATTGGAATGGCTTCCGGCGACTAGTAAAGCGATCAGATTTGGAATCAAAAGAAAAGATCCTGGATGTCACTAACTCCAATATGGCCCTCGAGGAAAAAGAGGAGGCAATCAGAAAGATGTCTGTTTTTGAAGACCACTTGGTGCCCACATTATTACCCAAATTGCGCCGCTCGGAAATCAAGATTAAAGGTTTCATGCGGATTCGACCTGTAGATACCCTTAAGAAAATTTCCGAGGAGAAAGGCTTGGATAGCCTACACAGAAAAGAGTTAATTAAACTAGCCTATCGCTCAAATAATGTAGATAAAAAGCGGGAGGTTTACAAGCACTATACGGAACGGTATCCCGATCACTGGTTCGGCCATAATAACCTTAAGGCGCTATTGTTGTTTGAAGGTAAATATCAAAAGGCCCTTGAGGCTTTTAAAGACCTGAAAGATCGTTTTCCTGAGAAAGCTCCGATTCTCAACAACTTGGGAGTTGCCTACCGGCACGCACATATGTATGAAAAAGCAAGTGAAAATTACAAAGCCGCCAAGGAAAAAGGTCTAGACGAGCGGAACAACATGGGAATCCTTGATATAAAGGTAGCTGAATATGCTTCTGCTACTGAACATTTCGAAGCCGATCGTAAAGATTACAATGTAGCCCTTGCTCATACGTTAGCAGGATCACACGATAAAGCCCTAAATGTGATCGATAACATTACTACTAAAACTGCTGATATTTACTACCTGAAAGCTATTGTTGCGGCGCGAAAAGGAGATAAGGAGCTAATGACCACGAGCCTGCGGCGGGCTGTAGAAAAAGGAGAAGGAATTCGTGATCGAGCTAAAAATGACCTTGAGTTCAGAGATTATAAAGAATCAGAAGCTTTTAAAAATGCCCTCAGGTATTAATACCTGTTAAAAACTAGGATTATGAGAAAAAGCGCAATTTTACTTCTAGCTATTGGATTCGGAATCATGAGTAGTCTATCTAGTTGTATAGATGGCAGTGATGACATAGGCGGTGGTTCCGGCGGTAATAACAACGGGGGAGGAAACGGCAATGATCCAGATCCCATAATCACTATCCAAAAAGGACCAGATAAATTTATACGCGCTGGAGACTCCCTCAATTACCAATTGCTATTGGAGTCTAATTCGCAACTAACCTCCCTTAAAGAAGTGACGTTCGAGTTGTTAGAATTGGTAGATGGAGAATATGAAGCCCTGCCAAGTTATACGAGTGTAATAGACAAATCCGGTATTCCATCTACCGGTCAGCGCTTTGGTTTTGTAGCGGAAAGTACTTTTCAATCCGGTGATACCTTGCGTGCTAAATTCACCTTGGAGAACACCAATGGGAATAAAACAACCAAAAAGCGCATGCTCATCGTATCTGAGTTTATGGATGATCGTGTAATATCTGCTACCGAAGATTCTACCATCATCATTCAGCACCGTTTGATTGATAACCCCAATGCTCCTAAGAATGAGTTCAGCTTATACTATACTTCCAACCTTTATCAAATGGGGTATGTAACTTCCGGGCAAGGCCAAAAGGCTGACATTGCTGATTTTAGTAAGTCCGACTCTACATTCGATAAACGTTGGCGGTCTAAAACTTCTACAAGGTTTGTCAAAGCAAATTCGGCGGATTTAGATTTCACCTATCCTCTTGACGTTAAGGTGGCAACGGCCTATAAAGACGGTTCACCAACCGATGTGATAGAAAATATCCAGGAAGGGGATCTGTATATTGCCAATGTTCGGCAAAGTGATCGCTACTTACTGATTAAAATACAGCGTATTTTTACAACACCCGAAAAAGCAACAGCTAAGTTTATTCAATTTAAAGCTACCGGAAAAAATCTTTTTCCGTAAGCGGTAAGCTTTTTCTTGAGTTATTTAAAAAGCCGAGCCTAGTTTTTAGGCTTGGCTTTTTTTATTCTGAATCCTTGGGTGAATTGGCTTGTTTTTTGTCACATTTGCGCTAAAGCTGATGTAGCCCTTCATGAATTTCCTGTATCCTACGTTTCTTTATGCATTTGCTACCCTTTTAATTCCCATTTTAATCCATCTTTTTTATTTCAGACGTTTTAAGACGGTATATTTTTCAAACGTCCGTTTTCTATCTCAGCTTCAAGAACAGAAACAAACGAGGAGCCGCCTCAAGCACTGGCTAACGCTACTCACAAGGCTCCTTTTATTATCCGCTTTAATCCTGGCATTCGCGCAGCCTTATTTCCCTGATGCTTCCAGTCAGCCCAAAGCCGGAAAGAATGCCGTTAGTATTTACCTGGATAATTCCTTTAGTATGCGCAATGTTGGGGAGGAAGGAAATCTCATACAGGCAGGAAAGCAAAAGGTCAAAGAGATCAGTGATCAATATCGCAATGCAGATGCTTTTCAGTTGCTTACCAACAATTTTTCGGTAGCTAATCAAAAGTTCGTGCAACGAAGTGATCTCATTCCCAAAGTAGAAAAAGTGTCCGCTTCCCCAGCTTTCCGAAAGCTGCAAATGGTTATAAACCGTCAAACAGCGCTCCTTAAGGACCAGGAAACTGCTAATAAAGTAGCTTTTATTATAAGCGATTACCAAAAAACAACCGCAGAGCTTGATAAATTAAAACTTGATTCCGCAATCACTTACTATTTCATTCCCCTTGAGCCCAGTGAGCAAAGCAATGTCTTTATTGACAGCGCATGGCTAAACACCCCTACCCTCCAAGCAGACCAAAATCATAGAATCAGATTTAGACTCCAAAACACAGGAAATGAGCCCATCAAAGATCTGACAACCAAGCTAAGGATCAATGGAAAGCAAAAAGGCCTGGCTACCACTACCGTTGCCGCTAACAGTCAGGATACCGGCAGTGTCGTTTTTATGGTTGACGAAACAGGATGGAATACGGGCAAACTTTCTATTAAAGATTATCCGATCAATTTTGATGATACTTATTACTTAAGCTTTCCAGTTGCCAGGAAAATGAAAATCCTCAACATCCATAATGGAAAGCCCAACAAATACTTCAGGGCTGCTTACAATACTGATGATTACTTTCATTTAACAACCAAAAAACAGGGTAATCTTAGATATGACAATTTTTCGGAATACGATCTTATCATTCTTGAACAAATAGCTACGCCATCCTCTGGTTTAATCAATGAATTGAAGGGATTTGTAAAAGCTGGCGGTAACCTCTTTCTACTACCACCAGCAATCACTGATGAAAAGAATCCAAGCCCTTACAAGCAATTGATGACTCAGTTCCAAGCCAATCGATTTGAAGGGGTGAAAAAAGAATCCCAATCGATTTCCTCGATAGCGTTAAACCATCCCCTTTTCCAAAACATTTTTTCGGAAATACCGGATAATGTGGAGTATCCCAAGGTTGAAAATTATTATCGTCAAACGCAGTATACATCTGCAGGTGGGCGCGTTTTGATGAGACTGAGCAACGGTGAGCCTTTATTGAACTTATACGCTTACGAGCAGGGGCATGTTTTTACCAGCAATGTTCCAATGAATGGGAAATGGAGTAATATCCCTGAAAATGCCTTGTTTGTTCCTATGATGTATAAAATAGCCCTTTACCAAGATCAGCCCTTTCAGCTAGGGTACAAAATCGGTCAGGCCAGAAATCTCAGGCTTAATAGAAAACGACAGTCAAAAGACGAGGTATTTAAGCTTACCCATAAAAACTACAGCACCATTCCAGCCCAACAAATGAGTGGTGGCCAATTACAATTATTCCTGGACCGGCCGCTTCCAGAGGCAGGGATTTACCGGGTGGAACCTAACCTAAACCGTGAGCAAGCAAATAAAAAAGGCAATTCTTTTCCCCAATTGGCATTCAACTACAATCGTCAAGAATCCGTTTTAGGAGCCTACCAACCCGAAGCTATTCAACAAGCCCTTCAATCCTACCGTAATGTTAACGTAGTTAAGGAGGAGTATGCTAACATAGGAAAGTCCCTGGACCGCATGCAAAAAGGCACGTTTTTGTGGAAATACTTCATCTGGGCAGCTTTAGGTTTTCTGTTAGTGGAAACCATGCTATTAAAATTGCTTAAATAAATGGCTTACCTACTAAAAAGCCCAACAGTTGCTGATCCATCCTCAGTACATCACGGGCATGTACGGGATATTCGTATTGAGAATGGTTACATAAAGCACATCGCTGAATCCATTGAAACGCAGGAGACAGATACTGTATGGCAAGCAAATGATACTTTTATAAGCCCGGCATTGGTAGATTTGAGAGCTCAATTTGGTGATCCCGGCCGTGAACATTTAGAAGATTTAACGAGTGGGTCAGCTACGGCTTTGGCCGGAGGGTACAGCCATATAGGCATTTCACCCGACACGGATCCCTGGATTACTAACAAATCCCAGGTCACCTACCTAAACGACAAGGCCAGCGACCTACCCATAAGCATAGTGCCAATTGCAGCTATAGCTAAACCAGAACGCCCTCAAGAGCTGACAGAAATGCTAGATCTTTCTGAAGTTGGTATCAATATATTCACACAGGGGGATAGAGCTATAGCCGATGCAGGCTTCTTAAAAAGGGCTATGCAATATCTTTCGGGATTAGGGGGCCGCTTAATGTTACATCCTCAAATGGCCGGTTTATACGAGGATGGGCATATGAATGAAGGCATTACCAACATTCAGTTAGGCTTAGCTGGAAATCCCCCGATGGCAGAACACATCGCAATCAAGAGGGATTTAGAACTGTGCCGTTATACAGGTGCAAAAATTCATTTCTCTAAGGTTACCACTGCCCTTAGCATTAAGCTTATAGAAGAAGCTAAGCAAGAAGGGCTGGCTGTTACTTGCGATACTGGCGTTCATTACTTGTGCTACAATGAACAACATTTAGCGGATTACCCCACTAACCTTAAACTGGACCCGCCCTTACGCACTCCTGAAGACCAAAAAGCTCTGATATCCGGGATTACCAATGGCGTTATTGATGCTTTGATCGCTGACCACAAGCCTGTGGAATGGGAGGCAAAAGCCTGCGAATTTCCTTTAGCAGTTCCCGGCGCTATTGGCCTTCAAACCACATTACCGCTGTTGACAAAGTCCTTGAAGTGGGAGGATTTTATGAATGCAGCCATTCCGGCTTTAACAACAAATCCCAGGCACCTACTAGACCTGGACCCGGTGAAGGTGGAAGGGGGATATCCCGCTGAATTGACTGTTTATAATCCCAACGGAGAATGGGTACTTGATGAAAATACCAACCAATCCCACTCAACCAACACCTTCTGTTATGGTCAAACACTGAAAGGAATGGTTAAAGGCGTTTTTAAAAATGGCCAATTACATGAAGCGCCTCAAGCCTTGGCAGCAAAGGCATGAACCATTTTTTATAGCTTTGCCATAATTTAAAAGCATAAAAGTTCCCCCATGAGTATACTCAACCAGTATAACCTTCAGCCCGCTCTAAGTTTAGGTGGGTTAGGTGCGGTCATCACCATTATCGGCATTTACACCTTTTATGCGCTTGGGCCGGAAGTTTTTGCAGACCCCTTTTATGGCATCATCATTTTTGGGCTACTTTTATTGATCAATATAGGATTAGCCTTTGCAGCTGGCCTGATGCAAAAAAAATCAAACAGTGGTATTCTCGCCTTTAAGGATGCCATTGGTCAAACTTTTATCACCCTGGGAATAGTCGTTATTGCTTACCATGTTTTTTACTACTTATTGATGAATGTTATTGATCCAGCATTGGCTGACCAGCTTACATCTCTCCATATCGAAAAGCTTAAATCCCTCAAAGCCTCTGGTGACCTCTCGCAGGAATCCTTTAAACAAAAACTTGCCATTACTAAAAATAGTGAGTTAACCCTTCTTGATACGCTAGGGCTAACCATCGTGGGTTTAGTTATGAGTTTTTTACTCGCTTTAATCCTATCAGCAATTCTTCGAAAAGAACCGGAAACGAATTAAGTTGGATCTAAGCATTGTCATACCGCTTTATAATGAAGAGTCATCACTGCCGGACCTCACAAGTTGGATTCATCAAGTGATGAAAAACCATGGCTTTTCCTATGAATTAATCTACATCGATGATGGCAGTACGGATTCCAGTTGGCATGTAATACACAGCTTAGCTGATCAATTTGACACCATCAGGGCGGTCAGTTTTCAAAGGAACAACGGCAAATCAGCCGGCTTACATACCGGTTTCCAAATGGCTAAAGGGGATGTCGTAATAACCATGGATGCTGATCTGCAGGATAGCCCGGAAGAAATTCCGGTATTTTATGAGAAGCTTCAAAGTGGTCACTACGACCTGATATCCGGTTGGAAGAAAAAGCGTTATGATCCTCTTACGAAAACACTGCCAACCAAGCTGTTCAATTTCGTAACTGCCAAGCTTACAGGCATTAATTTACATGATTTCAACTGCGGCCTTAAGGCCTATCGTAATCCCGTTGTGAAGAACATTGAGGTTTACGGGGAGATGCACCGCTACATCCCGGTTATTGCTAAGTGGACCGGCTTTGGCAGGATCGGGGAAAAGGTGGTTCATCACCGACCTCGAAAATATGGAGCCTCAAAATTTGGAGTTGAGCGGTTTGTGAACGGCTTTCTGGATTTACTATCAATATTATTTGTGGCGAGGTTCAGTAAAAATCCCATGCACCTTTTTGGTACGTTAGGTACCTTAATGTTTGGTTTTGGGGTTATCATCACATTAGCCTTAATCGTGAATAAACTTTTGGCGATATACGTCAGCAACACCCAATTCCGGGAAGTTGTGGATCAGCCCTTATTCTACATTGCCTTAACCGCAGTTATTATAGGCACCCAGCTTTTCCTTGCTGGTTTCTTAGCTGAGCTTATTTCCCGAAACCGGGACCCCTCGGAGCGCAATGCCTACGCCTTTAAAGATTCTATCAAGGCCTAATTTAAAAAGCGGTACTTGTCTATCTTTGCGCTACCTTCTTGCTGAATACGCTTTACATTTGGATTGCAACTTATACAGCTTAAATAAAGCCGGTATGGAATACTTAAACCTTGATAATTGCCCTTTTAGCATCTCCCGCGTAACACTTGGAACTTGGGCCATTGGCGGATGGATGTGGGGAGGTAATGATGAGCAGGACTCCGTAGATACGATTCTCGAGGCCATCAATCAGGGTATCACCACCATTGATACTGCCGCAATTTATGGATTTGGTAAGGCTGAACGATTGGTGGGTCAGGCCCTTGAACGGTATGCACACCGCGATCAACTGGTTCTGGCCACTAAAGGAGGTTTGGAATGGGATGAAAAGCGGCGAATAAAAAGAAACGCGAAACCCGAACGTCTACGACAAGAGGTTGACGATT
The DNA here is from genome assembly GCA_964542585.1 of uncultured Sphingobacteriales bacterium. Taxonomy (GTDB): domain Bacteria; phylum Bacteroidota; class Bacteroidia; order CAILMK01; family CAYYUA01; genus CAYYUA01. Next base: position 82,871 of record CAZIUI010000006.1, read on the forward strand.
CCCTTCAACGATTAGGGACCGATTATATCGATTTGTACCAAGTCCACTGGCCTGACCACCAAACTCCTTTTGCTGAGACTGCTCAAAGCCTACAGGAATTGGTGGACGAAGGAAAGATACGCACGATTGGGGTTTCAAATTTTTCGCCTTCCCAAATGGACGAATTTCGTAAAGCTGCACCCATCCATTTTTGCCAGCCTCCCTATAACCTCTTTGAGCGTAGTATAGAGGAAGACGTTAAACCCTATTGCCAGCAAAATGATATAGCCCTGATCACTTATGGCGCTCTGTGTAGGGGCTTACTTTCCGGCAAAATGCATAAGAACAGCCAATTTGAGGGAGATGATCTCAGGCGCGGTGACCCTAAGTTCAAAGGAGACCGCTACCAAGAGCATTTAGCGGCTGCCAATGCCCTGGCTGATTACGCGAGGCAAAACCATAACAAGTCCCTGATAGCCCTTGCTGTGCGCTGGATATTGGACTCAGGGGTTGAAACCGCTATTTGGGGAGCTCGCAGGCCTGATCAGGTAAGGAATGTAAGCGAAGTTACCGGGTGGCAATTAACAAATGCCGATTTAGAAGCGATAGATGAGATCCTGAACACTACCATTCATAATCCTGTGGGACCAGAGTTCATGGCTCCTCCTGCTTAAGTTGCAAGCATGAATCCCTACCTCATCCTATGAAACAGCCTTTTGACATCGGTGCTGTTATGACTTATCAAATAAAAGTTAGGGAGGATGATACCGCTCAATTTGGGGGCGCTGAAGTTCACCCCGTTTATGCCACTTTTGCCCTGGCCCGGGATGCCGAGTGGACTTGTCGGCAGTTTGTTTTGGATATGAAAGAGGAAAATGAAGAAGGAATTGGCACCCATGTCACGGTTAACCACAAAGCCCCGGCCCTGGTAGGAGAAACGGTAAGTTTTTATGCCTCGCTGACTAAAGTTGAAAACCTTAATGTCGTTTGCCAATACCATGCTTATGTTGGTGAGCGGCTGATAGCATATGGTGAGCAGGGGCAGAAAATCCTGCCGCGTAAGCGTTTGAACCAACTTTTTGAATCCCTTAAGTAAGCTAGCCATTGAGCCAGTCCACTATTCAGAACCGAAAAGCCCGTTATGAATTCCACTTGTTGGAATGTTACGAGGCAGGTATCGTCCTTCAGGGCACTGAGATCAAAGCCATAAGAGAAGGCAAAGCCAACTTGCAAGATGGTTTTTGTTTTTTCCATCGTGGAGAGCTTCTGCTCAAAAACATGCACATAAGTGAATACCGGCAAGCTCATTTTTTTAACCACGAACCTAAACGTACCCGGAAACTCCTCTTAAAAAAGAGCGAGCTACGGAAATTGCATTCCCAGGTTGAAGCAAAGGGAAAAACAATCATACCCACGAAAGTCTATATCAGTGAAAAAGGGCTTGCTAAGGTAGAGATCTGTTTAGCAAAAGGAAAGCAGGCCCCTGACAAGCGCCAAGCCATTAAAGAACGGGAACAGAAGCGTGAGGTGAACCGAAAGCTTAAGAACTTTTAAGGAAGCTGATCTTATACCTGCTGGTTTTTATTGTTACGCTCGTACATTTCATTGATGGCATCGGTGAAGTTTTTTGTAACAGCCTGCCGCCGGATCTTCATACTTGGGGTTAGTTCACCCGATTCCTGGGATAAACTACGGGGAATAATGTTAATGCGTTTGATCTGCTGGCTTTTACTAAGCCCCTTATTTACTTGCCTGACCACTTTCTGATAAGCTTGGAAAACCGCCTTTTTATTTACCATTTCCTCAGTGGTACGGTAGGTTATGTTATGCTGAAGGCAATAGTCTTCAAGCTCTTCGAAAGCCGGCACAATTAAAGCACCGGGAAGTTCACGGTTTTTACCTACTATCACGGCATTATCGACCAATAAAGACTCGCGCAGGCGATTTTCTATGGGCCCTGGCGCTATAAACTTGCCACTAGAGGTTTTGAAAAGGTCATCTTTCCGATCAGTAACGGTAAGGAATTTCCCATCAAAACTACCGATATCCCCGGTGTAAAACCAGCCGTTATCATCGATAGCACTCTGGGTAGCCGCCGGATCGTTGTAATAACCTTTCATCACATTAGGCCCCGCTACCAGTATTTCACCATCCTCATCAATTTTTACCTGACATCCGGGGATCGGCGGACCGACCGTCCCGATTCTTCGATTGTCAACATCAAAACGATTAACCGAGACTACGGGCGAGGTTTCCGTTAATCCATAGCCCTCTAATATAGGTATACCAGCAGCTGTAAAAATCCGCTGCAACCTTGGTGATAAAGGTGCACTACCTGAAACCATGGTCATTAACTCGCCACCAAAGGCATCCCGCCAACGGGAATAGACAAGCTTATCGTAAAATTGGCGTTTTTGACGGTACCACCAGCTATTATTCCCCAATCGATAATTTTCGGCATGCTTAATGGCCGAGAAAAACACTTGGCGTTTAAAGCCCTTCAGGTTCAGACCTTCATGTATGAGTTTTTCATAAAGCTTTTCGATAACGCGGGGGACAGCTGTAAAAATGTGTGGTTTAATTTCCCGGGCATTTTCCCCTATAGCCTGCATGCTTTGGGCATAGTAAATGGAAACTCCCGCAAAAACATACAAGTAGGTCAACATCCGCTCAAAAACGTGGTTGAGCGGAAGGAAACTCAAGGCACGGCTATGGTAATCCACTGGAAGCAAGCTGATGCAATTCAGCACATTGCTGACGATGTTATCATGGGTCAACATCACACCTCTAGGATCACCGGTTGTTCCTGAGGTGTAAATAATAGTGGCCAGCTCCTGAGGCTGAACCCGCTTACGAAGGGCTACCAGTTCATTCAGGTTCCGGTTTTGCCCCTTTTCCAGCAAATCATTCCAGTGGGGAACATCCTTGACTTGATCAAAAGCAAAAACCCATTTTAAGGCCGGCAATTCGTCCCAAACCGAGGCAATTTTCTGGTAAAGCCCTTCATTGGCAACAAAAGCAAGTTTTACTTTGGCATCATCCAGGATGAAGCGGCACTCCTCGGGGGTTACAGTAGGAAACAACGGTACATTTACCGCGCCCATTTGTAGCAAACCATTGTCTACTAACAGCCACTCGGGCCTATTTTCAGAAATAATGGCTATGCGGTCATTGGGCGCCACCCCTAACTCCAATAAGCCCTTGCTGACCATGTTCACATACTCAATGCACTTCACGGTACTGTATTGCATCCACTCCCCGGACCAGGAATCGGGTTCTGGTCCTTTCTTAGCAGCTAAGGCATCTTCCTGCGGATAGTATTGAAGTTGATAAGGGAGAATATCAATTAAAGTAGTAATCGGTTCGGAATCCATACGGATATGGTCACTTTTGAAACCACTAAGCTAAAGAATATCGGTAGAATTTCGGTTACTAAACGTCAACCCTTAGCTTACGCTAGCTATAGGATATTAAAACCCATTTTTGGGTAAGAAGATTAGGAACGTCATTCGAAAGCGAATTTTTAGGAAGTATTTTTGTTTAGAATATTAGATTATTAACCTAAAAAAGAAGGATCATGCCAGTTGAATTAACCGATCAAAATTTCAAGGAACAAGTATTGGAATCGGACAAGCCAGTATTGGTTGACTTTTGGGCTGAATGGTGCGGCCCATGCCTTCAGATGGCGCCAATGATCGATGAGCTTTCCAATGATTACGATGGCAAGGCTGTGATTGGCAAGCTTGATGTAGACAGCAATCCCCAAACAGCATCCCAATATGGGATCCGCAACATTCCTACCCTTTTAATCTTCAAAAATGGGGAAGTTGTGGATAAGCAAGTAGGGGCTGCTCCCAAAAATGCGCTAAGCCAGAAACTGGAATCCCAACTTGCAAGCCAGGAAGGCTAACCTTAATTTCCCAACGTTATTTAAAAGCCGTTCTTTAAAAAATAGAGCGGCTTTTTTATTGGTCTAAAAGGAGAACAAGCGATAAATGGCCAACCCAAGAACCGATCAACTGGACCTTGAAACCCTGCGTCAATTTGACAACCTTGAGCTCATGGCCAAGCATGTGGTTGAAGGTTTCATCACCGGCCTCCACAAAAGCCCTTTTCATGGGTTTTCCGTTGAGTTTGCTGAGCACCGCCATTACAACCCCGGGGAACCCACCCGGCACATTGATTGGAAATTATATGCCCGAACTGAGCGGCTTTACACTAAGCAATACGAGGAAGAGACCAATCTCCGTTGCCAACTCTTAATTGACACTTCCTCTTCCATGATCTTTCCCAATGACCGGTTCAATAAACTCCAGTTCTCAACCTATTCGGCCGCTGCGCTTATCAAGCTTTTACAAAAACAGCGGGATGCTGTTGGACTTACCACCTTTGCTGATCAGATCGAAAATTTTGCTGAGCCCCGATCCAATGCCAAACATGCGCGTATCCTTTACCACCAGCTGGAAAGCCTGTTGGGAAAGGATCAGCGTCAGCGTCAGACCGCTACAACTGATACCCTTCATACCATTGCCGAGGCCATCCACAAACGGTCATTGATTATCCTTTTCAGCGATATGCTGGATAACCAAGCCAATGAAGAAAACCTGTTCAGTGCGCTTCAGCACTTGAAGCACAATAAGCATGAGGTCATCATTTTCCATGTCATGGATAAGCAGAAGGAAATGGAATTCACCTACGCTAACCGGCCATATCAATTCGTGGATCTTGAGACTGGCGAGAAAGTTAAGCTTTTCCCAAGCGAGGTTCGGGACCAATACTTGCAGCAGATCAATGACTACCGCCACCGGCTAAAGCTTCGATGCCAGCAGTACAACATTGAGTACGTGGAAGCCGATGTCAATGAAGGATTTCACCAGGTACTCATGCCTTACCTGATCAAGCGTAAAAAGCTTTCATAGTGTTTTTACGAGCTTTGCGCCTGCCTGGAAATCCTATAGATGATGGTTGTTTTTCCCAACGCTAAGCTAAACCTTGGGCTAAATATTATTGAGCGCAGACCAGATGGCCTTCATAACCTGGAAAGCGTTTTTTATCCTTTACCGGTACATGATGCCCTGGAAGGTGTTCCGGCTGACGAATGGGAAATCACCTACTATGGGAACCCCATTCAAACTGATACGGGTGAGGATACCGTAAAGCAAGCGCTCAACCTCCTGGAAAAGCATTATTCCCTGTCAACAGCTAAAATTTGCTTACTAAAGCAAATTCCCCAAGCTGCGGGTCTAGCAGGAGGGTCATCTGATGGAGCATTTACCCTATCGCTTTTAAATAACCTCCAAACCATTGGTATACAAGAAGAGCAGCTAACCGCCATGAGCCAGGAAATCGGTAGTGATTGCCCTTTTTTTATGACCAATAAACCAACGATGGTTACGGGGAAAGGAGATTTATTGGCACCTATCAGCCTTAACCTTTCGGATTATCACTTTGGGGTTGTGGTACCAGATGTCGCTATCAGTACTAAAACGGCCTACCAGCAGATAACGCCCGGGAGATCAAAAATTCCGGTGTCTGAAGCTATTACCTATCCAATTGAAAAGTGGCCCCAGGTCTTGTATAATGATTTTGAGGCTTACGCTTTGAAAGCTTATCCCCACCTCAAGCAAATCAAATCCTCCCTTTACGAACAAGGTGCTATATACGCCTCTATGACTGGCAGCGGCAGCGCTTTTTACGGAATTTTCAGGAACCAGCCTAACTTATCCAAGCTTAATTGGCCGGAAGGTTATGAAATTTTTGAAGGCTTGTTTAAATAAGGTTTAAACCAAACCGCTGCTGAATTCCATACAGATCCTGATACACCTTGTCATTCAGAGGAATGCCATGCTTTAGCCTATTATATTCCATTTGCCGTTCCGGATCGCCCGGGATCTTAACCGGCTTATCTGCACTTTCAGGTGTCGTATCCCGCATGCTTTGTATCCATTTATCCATCTGACGTTTAAAAGTAGATGCATCGCGGAAAGCGTCTACGCGCCAAACACCAAGAAAATGGCCAATCCCTTCACCCGTTTTTTCAGAATGACTTTCCACATAGGGCACAAAAGGCGGAACCCAAGGACCAAAATTAGCACCTCCTAAAACCCCGCTTAGGATATCCGCCATTGCTCCTAGTGCATAGCCTTTGTGCCGGCTGCGCAGGGCATCACTACCAAGCGGTACCAAGGTTCCACCCTGCTCTACTACGTAGGGATCGTTGGAAGGCTGGCCATTAGACGCTTGGGCCCAACCTTCAGGTATGCGTTCTCCATTACGAGCAGCTACTTCCAGCTTACCGTTGGCCACAGTAGTAGTAGCCATATCAGCAATAAAGGGTGGTTCTGTTTCTGCGGGCACTGCCCAGCAAAACGGATTAGTACCAAGCTTAGGAGTAACGCCATTAGCCGGGGCCACAATGGGAGTAGCATTGGTACTTGCCATGCCGATCATGTCTTCCGGCAAAGCCATCTCAGCATGGGCTGCTGCAATCCCGAAGTGTGTTGAATTATGCACAGTTACAAACCCACAACCCACATTCCTCGCCTTATCAATGGCTAGCTGCATCCCTTTCTGCGCCACTAAAAGCCCCAGTTCCTGGTCAGCGTCCAGGTTAGCAGAAGAAGGCGTTTCATGAACCACAGCAGGATCAGCCCCTACCTGTATCACCTCATAGTCTATCTGTCGCAAATAACCGCTTAATCGAGCTATTCCATGGGAATCAATGCCACGGAGGTCGGCTTTTAATAAGACTTCAGCTGCTTGCGCTGCTTTGGAATCCTCATAGCCTACAGCGGTAAGCACCTCCTGCACAAAACTGTTCAGCACTTCATAAGGGAATGTTGTTGTACTCAAGGGTTATCGTTTAAATTGATCTACTGCAAATGTCGGCTTTTCAGCGAAAGCGCTTTATGAGTGGCATACCTATTTTGCCTTTACTCCAGATCAAGTACCAGGTAACGGCTATCCCCAATTCCCTTTTTCTCTGCCAAGGTTTGCCATTTCAGCACTAGTTCGCGGAAATCCGGCGGTAAATGCTTTTCAAGGGCCAACTGCTGCCAGCCCTTGGGATGCTGAAAGGTCAGGGATTGGGCATGTAAAGCTTGGCGCGGGCATACTTCCATACAATTCTTTACAAACTGCCGGTATTTCCCATCTCCAGGTCCGGATGCTAATTTATCACCTCCGTAAAGCTTATCGTTGAATACGGGGTGCCCCAGGTGCTCTAGGTGTGCGCGGATCTGATGGGTGCGGCCTGTTTCAAGCCGGCATTTAACCAGCGTAGCGTAACCAAACCGCGCGATTACCTGATAATGCGTTATGGCTGGTTTACCAACTTCGTCATCATCGTAAACAGCCATCGCCTTACGGTTTCGGATACTTCTGGCTAAATTGCCTTCGATCGTACCTGTATCCTGCCTGGGCTCTCCCCAAACAAGGGTGAGGTACTGCCTGTCTACGGTTTTATTGGCAAATTGGTGAAAGAGGTCATTGATGGCCCGCTTTTGTTTTGCTACCACCAGCAAGCCGGAGGTTTCCTTATCAATCCGGTGAACGATACCCGGCCGGTCGTGTCCGTTAATCGTTTCAGGTAACGTATGAAAGTAGTGCAATAGCGCATTCACCAGCGTACCGGAATGGTTATTAATACCTGGGTGGACAACCATCCCGGCAGGCTTGTTGACTACCAGCACATAGTCATCCTCGTACACCCGGTCTATCGGAATATCCTCGGCCTTCAGGGTCATTTCTTCAGGCGGGCGCGGCATGACGACTTTAACCGTTTGCCCGGCTTTCACCTTGTGGTTGCTTTTGACGGGCTTGTCATTGATCAGCACTAATTGATTTTTAATACCCTCTTGTATCTGACTGCGGCTGATGTGGGAGATCTTGTTCATCAGGAATTTATCAACCCTTAGCGGCTCCTGTCCCCATCCAGACTGAAACCGGTAATGCTCATACAATACCTGTTCCTGTGTCTCAGGATCGGTTTCGTACTGGATCTTTTCGGGCTTTTCCGTCATTCCTGTAATATTGATTGCTATGCTTTTAAACACAAGTTGCCCAAAGTATGATCTCTAATTGTTGTTCCATCGCTTGAACCCGAAGCGAAATGCTAAATTTGTATCTTAAATAACCGGATATGCTTAGAAGACCTCGCCGGAACCGCAAAAATGCCCCTATTCGCAGGCATCAGCAAGAAACTCGTCTTTCGGTGGATAACCTGATCTACCCCTTATTTGTGGTAGACGGTGAGGAAAAGCAAGAGCCGATCCCCAGTATGCCGGGTGCTTACCGCTATTCCATTGATAACTTATTAAAGGAGGTGGAAGCGGCTTTAAAACTTGGATTGAAGAGTTTTATCATTTTTCCGGCTGTGGAAGATCATCTAAAAGACGCTACCGCTAGCTATAGTTACAACCCTGATAACTTTTACCTCAAGGCCATTCAGCGTATCAAACAGCATTTACCAGAAGCCAGCGTTATCACCGATGTTGCAATGGATCCCTATAGCTCGGACGGCCATGACGGGTTGGTAAAAAATGGGAAAGTGGTCAATGACGACACTTTACCCATTCTTACTAAAATGGCTAATGCGCAAGCGGATGCCGGTGCAGATATTATCGGGCCTTCGGACATGATGGATGGCCGCGTGGGGTACATAAGGGATGCATTAGATAGCCGGGGATACCAGGAAGTAAGTATCATGGCCTATACCGCCAAATATGCCACAGCTTACTACGGGCCTTTCAGGGATGCCTTGGCTAGTGCTCCCGAAGGTGGAAGCAAAGCTGATTACCAAATGGACCCGGCTAATCAACGGGAAGCGTTGGAAGAGGCTTACCTGGATTACCAAGAAGGGGCTGATTACATGATGGTCAAACCAGCCCTTCACTACCTGGACGTCATTTACCGCTTGCATGCCGAATTTCATATACCCATTGCTGCCTATCATGTCTCAGGCGAGTATGCCATGTTAAAAGCTGCTGCCCAACAAGGATGGCTGGATTACAACGAAACCATGGCTGAATCGCTATTAAGTATACGAAGGGCCGGTGCAAGGGCGATCATTAGCTATGCAGCTAAGGATTACGCCGCTTTGGTTCAAAACCAAACCTTTTAAAATGGCACTAAAGGAAACTTGGAGCTATCTGCGGAATTTCATGAAGGATCCTAAAGTAGGGGCTGTTACTCCATGTTCCAGACATACGGTAAAACGGCTTTGCGATAAGCTGGAGCTCAACCAGGTTCAGACGGTGGTTGAATATGGGCCCGGCTCCGGTGTGTATACCCGTTATCTCCTTAATCACATGCCTGCTGAGGCCAAATTGATCGTCATTGAGATCAATGAGACATTTGTCAATAAACTGCAGCCCCTAGCTGAACAAGATTCCCGGCTACGAATACATCATGCCCAAGTGGAAAGACTCTCCTCCATCCTTGAATGGGAGGGCGTAGCGGAGATGGATGCCGTCATATCGGGAATCCCATTCTCCATGATACCGTTAAAGGCTAAAGAGCGGATCCTATCAGAAACCAACAAATACCTGAAACCCGGTGGTAAATTTCTGGCCTACCAAACCTCTTTTGCTCTTGTTCCGAAGCTTAAGGTTTATTTTGATGAAGTACGCAAAGACCTAGAGCCCAAAAACATACCGCCAATGTATTTAATGGAAGGGCGGAAACTCAAAACCCGGTAAACTGCAAGGTTTAAGGATACGGCATTCAAGTTCTATGGTATCCGCTTTGTTTTCACTAGCAAATGCCCTTATTCTAGCAGAGTTATTGAATGATCAACTTTCGTGAAAACCGGAATTGCTGGGTTTTAATGGTAATGATATACGTTCCGGCGCTCCATTGGCTAGACGGTAGCTGAAGGGTTGGCTTAGGATTGATGTTTTGGTACAAACGCTTACCATTCAATGCTTTTACCTGTACTTGCTTAATTTTTAACTGAGCCGGATTCCAGACTAGCTGCGTCCGTTCTCCTGCCGGATTGGGATAAAGCCTAACACTTCCAGCCTTTGGGCCTCGGATACCAGTGCAACCTTCTACGATAATCCTTGCAGTATCTGTAGCCAAACATCGCTGACTATTGGTTGCCTTCACAGTTATGGAAAAGGTATCTGTGGTTGCTGTATTAAATTGTAAAGTATTGCCAGAGCTACCATCACTCCAGGTATAGGTATAGCTGCCTGTTGATGCCTCAGCTTTAAGTGTTACCTCATCATCCTTACAAATAGTCGTATCCTGGGGATTCACAGTAAAATCAGGTTTTTGAGCCAGAGTGATCGTAAGGGAATCGCTAGAACGGCAGCCATTGGTATCCCTGATAGTTAAACCAATGCGCTCAGGATTGGGAAAAATCCTAAGCGAATCGCCCACCAGCAGGCTATCAGTCCTTTGACCGTTGGACCATTGGTAGCTTCTTGCACTGGGGGGTCCATTTAAAACAATGGAATCAGAGGGGCATAAAGTGGTATCCATTCCTAAGGAAAAGTCAAGCGGTGAATAAACCCGTAGCCTGAAACTATCTTTAGCAGTGCAGGATCGGTTAGTTACCGATACCGTATAAAGCCCCTTTTCAATAACCGGAATGATTGCTGTCGTATCCCCTGTAGACCAACGGTAGCTCCTGTTATGGGGTCCTGCATCAAGCGTCAGGGTGTCCTCGGGACAGATACTGGTATCCGTTCTTAAGTTTACTTGGGGTAGGGCTTTTTGAGTAATGAAAGCAGAATCCTGAGCGGTGCAGTTAAAACCATTTTTAGCAGTTACCACCTGAAGTCCGGAATATTTCACCACCGTTGTTCGGGTAGTATCCCCATTCCGCCAACTGTAATTCACCGCTTTTCCAGGATCTAGTATTATTGAATCACCTGCACAGAAGGATTGATCATTTATATTAATGGCAGGAACAGGATGCTCATTTACAATTACGGAATCAGTGCTACGGCACCCATTGGTATCAATTACTGTAATTGAGAAAGTATCACTTGATTTAACCGCTAAAACAGGTTGCTCAATCCCATTCTCCCACCGATAGCTATCGACACCCAGAGTAGTTGCATCAAGCGTGAGACTATCTTTGGGACATATGGATGTATCTGACTGTAATGGGATGGATGGTTTATTGCGGTCGCCTATGACAACCGTATCATACCCCCGGCACGATGAGTTTGCTGATACTTCCACGTAAAAGGTATCAGCTTCAGAAACTTTCAATGTTTGACCTTTAGAACCATTCTGCCATTTATAAGTGGCATTGGGGTTACCAGCATGCAATTGGATACTATCACCCGGGCAGATGGAAGTATCCGACCTTAAATTAACCCGCGCATTTACTTTAGATGAATCTACTCCTACACAACCATTGGAGTCCCTTACCAAGACCTCGTATACCCCATTCCCATAAACGCTTGACTTCCTTGTAGTTACCGGTACTGACTGCTGCTTAAACTGCCATTGGTAAGTATTAAATCCGCTATCGGCTTTAAGGGTATCAGGCTTGTTCCCGCAGATACTAGCTGGTTTTAGGCTTGGTGAGGGTTTATCAAAACCGTAAATAGTGGCACTGGCTGTATCAGTATTACCTGTTGTTTGATCAAAAGCAACTTGTTTGATAGTTGCTAAACCTTGTTTTTTTATCGTGAAAGTGGGCTTATTGGAGGTCTGAAATTGACCATCGAGGTACCATGCGATAGAATCAGCCTTGCTTTGATCCTTAATTGGCATGGTAGTACTTTGACAAATGGAATCTTTTTTAAACTTGAAACAAGCCGTTATGAAACATCCTTTAAAATTAATGGCCTTTGTTTGCTTGTCCGATGTTTTTGAAGGTTTTGTTGATTTGGCTAATCTGACGGTTAAAGTACTAACACTACATGTTACCGGACCTATTTCTAACGAGTCTTTAAATGTTGTTGGGGTTGGAAGTACAACTCCTGATGGTTCTTGATAATAAACCGTGTATTTAAGAGGATCGGAATTGCTTTTCCTGAAAGAATCTATACCATAACCGGTACTGGGGAATACTCCTTTTACTTTCACTTTATTACTATCACAGTTTGTAAAGGTATCTTTTTTAAAGCTTACCCTTTGAATGTACTGGCACTTCACATCAGAACTCGATAGCAATAGTGAAAAGGTCAATGCAAAAGATCCATAATAGAAAAATAAGGTTTTAAGCCTTTGAATAATAATAGAGCTTTTTGTTTTCTCATGTTATTTAAACAAAATACAGCTTCATAAACTTTAAGTAACCTTTATCATCAAAAATCATCCTTTACGTAACGCTAAGTTGAAAATATACTCTCACAGGAAATCCGCTACCTTTGCAGGCTAAGCAGTAAACCGGTATTATGAACCTAACCCAGCAACTGCAAGCCTATACTCAGGCGGCTTTTAAACACCTGTTTTCAGCTGATATTGATACTACTGAAGTTCAGGTTGAAGAAACCAGAAAGGAATTTACAGGTGACCGGACAGTCATTTTATTCCCTTTGCTTAAATATGCTCGCCAAAAGCCTGAGGAGACCGGGAAACAGGTAGGTAATTATCTTTATCAGCATTCCGGCATTGTTAAGGATTATGAGATCATTAAGGGCTTTGTTAACCTAATAATAACCGATAACCTCTGGCTTGACTTCTTAACCCATGAGCATCACGCTTCTGGCTTTACCATTCCCCAAAATTCCAATCCTCAGACGATCATGGTGGAATACTCCTCCCCTAACACCAATAAGCCTCAGCACTTAGGCCATGTGCGGAATAACCTGCTGGGCTACAGCATGGCGGAGATCCTAAAGGCCAGGGGCCATTCCGTCATAAAGGCCAACCTCATCAATGACCGCGGTATTCACATCTGTAAGTCGATGATCGCCTGGCAGCGGTTTGGCAAGGGTGAAACCCCAGCTGATGCCGGTGTGAAAGGCGATCAGCTCGTGGGGAAGTATTACGTTAAGTTCCAGGAGGCCCTGGATGAAGAAGTTGAGCAGCTTACAGCGCAGGGCTATTCCCAAGAAGAGGCTGAGCAACAGGCTAGCATCCAGCAAGAAGCAAAGGAACTGTTAAGGAAATGGGAAGCGGGAGATCCAGCCGTTTGGCAAACCTGGCAAACCCTTAATACATGGGTCTACGAAGGATTTGATGCCACCTACAGCCGGTTAGGCGTTGATTTTGACCACTATTACTACGAATCCAACACCTACAAGCTGGGCAAAGACATCGTCCAAGAGGGCCTGGATAAAGGTGTTTTTTATCAGCGAGAAGATGGGTCGGTTTGGGCTGACTTAACGGAGGATGGACTGGATGAGAAACTTGTCCAGCGCAGTGATGGGACTGCGGTTTACATGACCCAGGACATTGGAACAGCACAACTTAAGTATGATGACTACCAATTGGACCAATCCATTTACGTAGTTGGGAATGAGCAGGATTACCACTTTCAGGTACTAGCCCTTATCCTCAAAAAGCTGGGTAAGCCCTATGCGGGCGGCATTTATCACCTCTCTTACGGCATGGTGGACCTGCCCAGCGGCAAGATGAAATCCCGCGAAGGCACTGTAGTGGATGCAGATGAGCTGATGGACGAAATGGAGCAGACTGCTCGCGAATATGTTGAAGCTTCTGAGAAGCTAGCAGCCCTTGCGGCTTATGAACGCGAGCAGCTTTATCACGAGATAGGAATGGCAGCGCTTAAATATTTCATCCTGAAGGCTGAACCTAAAAAGCGCATGCGGTTTGATCCTGATGCTTCCATTGATTTCCAGGGCGATACCGGGCCTTTTTTGCAATACACGCATGCCCGGATTCGTTCGGTTGAGCGTAAGGCCGCTGATGTATATGACTTACAGGATTTGAGCTTAGCACCAGCTAATAACCTGAACGAGAGTGAGCGGGCTGTAATAAAAACCCTGTATAAGCTTGGCGCAAAGGTTACTGAGGCAGAACGGGACATGGCACCTTCTGTTATTGCCCACTACGCCCATGAGCTGGCGCGGACTTACAATAAATTCTATCAGGATTGTCCCATTCTTGGTAAGGAACCAGAAGCTACCCAGCAGTTCCGGGTAATGCTGTCCAGTACGGTTGGGGATTACCTTGCCAAGTGTATGCAGTTAATGGGCATTCATCCGCCCCAAAGGATGTGATCAATTAACCCCCCTGGATCAACCTTTGACTGGATGCGTTTTGAGGTCTCCAAAATAAGGGTTTACGGCTAGCTTCAGGAAAATTGGATACCCATGATTAACAGCTATTCCTCACCACTCTAAAGGCTATCCGACTTTTCATGCGCTGGCCGGCTCGTTTTTATTAGCCAGTTGACCGCAAGCTGCATCAATATCTTCCCCTCGGCTGCGCCTGAGGCTGACGGTGAGGCCTTTTTTTGCCAAATGGGCCATAAAAGCTTCCGCCTTATCTTCTTCAGACCGGTTAAATTGACTGGTATCCACCGGATTGTATTCAATCAGGTTGATCTTGCAGGGCGTGGTCTTACAGAAAGCTGCTAGTTCCCGGGCATCTGATATGTTATCATTAAAGCCTCTTAGCAAGGTGTACTCATAGGTCACGGCTATGCCCGTTTGCTCGTAAAAGTATTGAACCGCTTCCTTCAGATCAGGGATGGTGTTGCTCATGGTAATGGGCATTACCTGCTGACGCTTCTCCTCATTAGCCACATGCAGCGACAAAGCAAAATTGACCCGTAGCTGTTCATCTGCCAGCTTCTTGATCATTTTCGCAATACCCACCGTAGAGACGGTAATCCGCTTTGGTGACATACCCATGCCCACGTCACTGCTTATCTGGCGTATCGAATTGGTAACTTCTTTGAAATTCAACAGGGGCTCACCCATGCCCATGTAAACGATATTGGTGAGCGGGGAGCCATAAATACGCTTGCAGGCTTCATTGATCAAATAGACCTGATCAAAGATCTCATCAGCCCGGATATTCCGCTTCAGGTCAATAGTGCCGGTAGCACAGAACTTACAGGACAGGCTACACCCCACCTGAGAGGAAATACAAGCCGTATAACGACCACCTGATGGAATCAACACCCCCTCTACTAAATGACCATCATGGAGCTGAAGACCTAGCTTAACGGTACCGTCCTTACTTTGAAACTCCTGTACCACCTGCACAGCGTTGATCCGGAAATGGGCTTGTAATTGATCCCTGAGGGATTTGCTCAAGTTGCTCATACCCTCAAAATCCCGAGCGCCTTTTCTCCACAGCCACTCGTAGATCTGCTTGCCATGAAACGAGGCTTCCCCCCAATCCTTCATTTGTTTTTGCAAGCTTTCGATCGAGTATTGGCGTATATCCGGTAACTGGCTTTGATCCGTCATCAGCAGGTATTCCTTTCCAATTTGCTTCTATTTAACAAGAATTTTAGCATTTGAACGTTTACTTTGTTGAGTTAATTAACAAAATGAATGATCAAATGATGCACAAAGGTAAAAAGTCCCAACTTCAGCCTCTTTGGCTCACGATAGTCATGATCGGCTTATTATTTACAAACTGCGAGGATCAATTGAACTCCCAGCCTGGCAATGATGAGCTAACGCAGGATCAAATGGTTAGCGGGCTTAAACAAGCCCTTGAAACAGGCAGTAAAAGGGCCGTAGATACCCTTAATCAGAAGGATGGCTATCTGAAAGACGAAGCTGTTAAGATCACGCTACCACCAGAAGTTTCAAAAGTAACTAACGAGATACCGGACCGCTTCTTAGGACCCTTGGTTAAAGAAATGAACCGAGCAGCCGAAGATGCAGCTGAAAAAGCAGCTCCGATTTTTGTCAATGCCATTACCAATATAAAATTCCAGGATGCCCGAAATATCCTGGAAGGCACTGATACAGCGGCTACCAATTTTTTCCGTAAGAACACCCGGTCACAACTTTTTACTGCTTTTAAACCTGATATGAAAAATAGCCTGGAAAAGGTTGGGGCTCAGCAAACCTGGAGCGATCTTACTTCTGCTTATAACAAAATTCCTTTTCAGGATGATATCCAGACCAACTTAGCTGATTACGCTACCAATAGGGCACTGAATGGCTTATTTGTAAAGCTTAAAAAGGAAGAAAAACGGGTGCGGGAAGATCCCAAAGCCCGAACAAAAGATATCCTAAAGACGGTCTTTAGCAAGTTTGGTAACTGATGATTTTATTCGGGAATTCAAAAAGCTGATCCTAATACCTTTACAAATTCATTACCATTGGCTTTTACTTCAAAAGCATCAACAGGCTACGCTGTGAAAGATGGGGTTATAGCCATCATTAAAAGTAAGGAGTTGAAGGGTTTGCTTATACGTGGCTTGCTGTAGCATAAAATTTATTGAAACATAGTTCAATTAATTTTTCCTGATCCAAAATACTTTGATAGACAAAAAGTAAAAAAAGCTATTTAGTATTATCCTAAAGCACTTATCTCTGTTAATCAATCCTTTGGTAAGGGTGGCCGACTATAAGCCATAAGCTATGAAGCTAAGCAATGCTGACTTCCACTGGTTTATATCCCCGAACTGCTTCGTAAAACAAAGCCAGTTTACGGAAGGCGCTAGTTCATTATGGCCTTAGAAAACGTAATAGCTAAACCACGGTTTTGACAAGGAAGTCGTAAACGAGCCTTCCTAGCTTTTTTGATAGTCCGTTTTATCAAAGTCTTTCTACATACACGAGAATAAAAGCAAACCAGCCCTTGATGGTGAACTACTGTTTGACAAAGCGCTTCCGATAGGTCTTGTTGGACCCTTGCAGGATCAATGTGTAAGCACCGGACTTAAGGGCCTCAACGGAGAGATGTCGCGGAGTGTTACTAGAGGTAAAGGCTAGCCTGTCGCGATAAACCGCCTGTCCCTGGCTGTTGTAAATAACCACCCTGAGATCTTGGTCATTAAGCTTAGCATTTTCCTCAATGTTGAGCTTATGTTTGACAGGATTAGGGTACAAGGTTAATTCACTATTTTCCTTTCTGTTTAAATTGACGGATTCAATATCGGAATACTCATAACTTCCGTCAAAATCCACCTGTTTCAGCCTGTAATAATACGTTTGACCGGCTTGCAAATTGGGGTCTTCAAAATAATAGGTTTGCTCTTCTGTAGTGGTACCGTTGCCGGGCACTGTGCCAATGTTGACCCACTGCGAAGCTTCATGCTTCTGCACTTTAAAGTGCTTATTATTGGTTTCTGAAGCTGTGGCCCACCTAAGGTTAGCCTGATCCTCGTCTGAATTGGCATGGAAGTGAAGTAACTCAACAGGTAAGGGGTTCTTCTTACCGTTGGTGGAGCCAAACGTAAAAGGGCTGAAACTACTAACCCCTGTCACTGTTATACTTCCTCCTGCCGAGGCACTTCCGGTACTACTGGTTTGCCCTAAATTTTCCCATTCGCTGGTTGAAGGGTTCCAATGAGCAACGACAGGATCACTACTGCTAAGACTCTCAATTCCCGATGAAGGGCCATTTTCCCAATACAGGGTAACATCTACATTAGAATTGCCGTTGGTGCGGTCAAGCGTCCAATATTCAACATTACTAACATTGTTAAGGTTAGAGCTGGCCGCAAAACTGGAGGTATTGCTGTAGCCATTAGCCTTGTAGGATGCAGTAAAAGCATCTGTTGCAAGCGTGGGAGCTGAGATGCTCAATCGGGCATGCCGGCCATTACCACCTAAAGGAAAGGTGAAAGCTTCATCCCCTATTTTTTTGACTTTACCTTTTACGTATTTGTTGCTAGCGCCACCCTCCGGCTTAACAACTGCGCCATTTGCTACCGTCAGGGTGCTTTTCTTCATATCCAGGGTGGAGTTCAGGATAAGGCTATCTTGTACGGTCACATCATTACCAATGGCGGGATTGGAATTTTTGCCAATGTTAAGCACTTCAACTGTTCCTGAGTTATTGACGACTTGACTCGGTGTATTAGGGGACTTAGGGATTAGTACACGATCCCTTGGTTTGGGGACACCTCCAAAACGCCAATTGTCTCCATTATTCCAGTTATTGTCAACACTGCCTTCCCACGTGAAAATGGTATAGCTGGTAAACCACGAGGGTGAAGGGGCCATATTATCAAGTGTACCATTGCCAATGCCGTTGGTAACGCTGGCTTCATCTGGGACATTGATTCCTGATTCTTGATTAAAAGGGTAATACCCGACAAGGCCAGCTTCATTACCTATCAAAGTCTTACCCATCGTGTTATTGATCTCTCCGGATGTCCGTACATCTCCCCAAAACCGAGTTTCATCCATTTTTCCACTGAAAGTGTTGGTAACAAAACCTCCATCATAATCACCACCCAAAGTCAGGTAATCAGAAGCTTGAATCTGTACACCAGTGTTTAAACTATTTTCATCAAAAGAACCGACTAGATTTCCGTCTACGTAAAGCTGAATGTCTATATGAGCAATATCAAGTGGAAAGAAAAATAAATAATAATCTGCATCATCATAAGCGTATGTCAATGCTATATGGTGCCACTTTCCATCCGTTATGTCTTTATTAAAATTAACAAATTCTTGATTTAGAGGAGACTGGTTAACTAATTGATAATACCGAAAACGAGAACCGGGATTATTCGGGTCGTTATCAATGAGGAGAGCTAGTCTATTGTTATTGGTTGTTCCTGTAACAGCGTTAGCTGGATTTAAAAAGAAAATGGTTTCGAGGCTGTCGGAAGGAATGGATTTGAGCTTTACATACGCTTCAAACGTCCAGCTCTGGTCTACATCCCCGTTATCAAAGCTACCGCCTGTAAGCATTCCATTTGGGATCGTATTGCCCAGATCCACATGGTCATTCTTGCCATCAAAATTCAGGGCATAGGGGCCTACTCCGGTCTGAGCATTTGCTGGAACACCAATCAAAAGCCCTGATAGCATTAACAAGTAGCCTATAAAAGTCCTGTAGAAACCTGAATTTTTCATAACAGAAATTTAGCTTCAAAACTATACCCTTGTTTTATTAAAGGACCATTTTTTAGATGAACATCCCCTGAATATCGATTAAATTCCCGCTTGCGCTCGATTAAAACTAATCCAGCTGATAAGGAAGTTTTTCGGACGGGCTACAGCGGTGGCTTGGGATTCCCTGGCATACAGGCCTGAGTAGTACACTGATCTGCTACCTGCAGATGGCCCAAAAAAAGCACCCCTCTGCGGGGGTGCCTTTCGGTAATACAGATTGTTGTTTTTTGGATCAGGGGGCTTACTGCTTGATAAAGCGCTTATGGTGGGTCTTGTGAGCGCCCCTTAGCATAAGCACATAAGTGCCCGGCTCAAGGTTGCTGACCGGCAGGGCCTGCCCTCCGTTATCATCGGATAAGGTTAGCTGGTCCCGGTACACCACCTGACCGCGGCTGGTGCGGATCACCACCGTGTAAGCCGCACCTTCCCCACCGGCTAGCTCAAGGTTGAGCTGATCGGCCACCGGATTTGGGTAGCTTGATAAATGGATTTCATCAGCTTGCTGGTTTTCATTGATGGCAACTACCTTTACGTCCGAATACTCATAGCTACCGTCAAAATCCACCTGCTTCAGTCGGTAATAGTTATTGCCGCGCTGCGGGTTGTTATCTGTGAAGCGGTAATCTTGCGGGACCGTGGTGGTGCCGTTGCCTTCTACCTGCCCGATCTCCTGCCATTGATCACCAGCCCGGCGCTGAATCAGGAAGTGGCGGTTGTTGGTCTCGGAAGCAGTGGACCAATTCAGGACAGCCACATCTTGGTCTGCCTGCGCTGTGAAGCTATTAAGCTCAACTGGCAGGGTGTTATTACTACTGGTAGAGCTAAACGTAAAATCACTAAAGCTTGTAACAGTGCCGGAGGTTACCGAACCACTCGTTGAATTTCCGGAATTACTCGTATTTCCTTCATCTACCCATTGCGTGCCATCGTACCTAGCTACTCGTAAGTCACTAAGGTTGCTGATTCCATGATTCATCCCGGATTCCCAGTATAGGGTAACCTCTGGCTTAGCAGCGTTACTGCCCGTATTACTCCGGTCAAGCGTCCAGTACTCATTCTGGCTTAAGTTATTTAAATTATTAGCATTAAGTTTACTGCTGCTTACAAAATTACCGGACTTAGACTTGAAGTATTCGGCCGTAAAATCAGAGCTGTTGCTGAAGTTGGTAACCTCAATAGGCGCGTATTGGCCTGATTTCCCAACCGGAAACTTGAAGTCAGAGGAGCCTTTCTTTTTGACCGGACCGGCTACATAGCTACTGGCACTGGCTCCGCTTACCGCTGCACCGCTTTCGATGACCACTTGATCGGAGGTACCGCTGTTAAAAGAAACAACACCATTGGTCAGCGTAAGGGTGCCCGAAATGGTTAACGTGTTCTCAAGCTTTACCCCATTGGGATCGTCAATTGTTAACTGATCAAGATCAGTGACGCCATTGACGGTTTGCTGATTTCCACCCTGAAGCTTCAGGGTTTGGACACCACTGTTTAGGTTTAAAGTCCCGCTCACGGTTAGATCGCCTTTTATTACCAAATCGCCTCCTGATGAGCGGATTGTGGCGTCATAAGTGACGCTGCTCCCTATGGTAAAATCACCCTCCACCGTAAAAGGATTACCACCTGATACCGTGTAAGTGATACTGCTGCTAGCGTTGCTGTTGCGCTTTAGGGTAAAACTGGTGGGATAGGTTTTTCCGGATACCGAAATGGATTGGCCAGCTCCTTTGAGCACGACTTCCCCGTTTTGACTAGAGCCACTTGCAATGGCGTCCACAAGGTCCTCTGAATTAAACTGACCATTGTTATTGCTAGCCCGGTAAGTGCCACCGTCCTTTACTAGGATTTCCCCATTGCCGTTCTTAAAGTTACCAGGCAGCCCATCATTCGTATTATCTTCAAACGTTCCGCCATCTCCAATCTCCAGGGCTGTGTTATTAGCGGAAAGTTTAAAAGTATTAAGGTTACTTGATCTTACCACATCAATCTTCTGGCTGCTAGATGGCAGGATTTTTAGCTGTTCAACTGTATTGTTAGTCAAGTTTGGATCTAGGTTTACAGTATAATCGGAGCTCAAATGGGTGTCATCCAATACAACTAAATCTTCATTCGTTGGTACGCCATTGGGGTCCCAGTTGTTAGCACTGCTCCAGTCACTACCTGAAGTTCCCCCGCCAT
>CAZIUI010000007.1:0-98656 GCA_964542585.1 uncultured Sphingobacteriales bacterium
TATTAAGCCTGCCGCTAGCGTTCATCCTGAGCCAGGATCAAACTCTCCGTAGTAATTAAGATTTTAAATACTTGGAGAGCTTACGACCTCCTCAAAGAATAATGCTTCAATACCTTAAAGAACTATAATGACCTCAGTCAGTCATGCTCTGTAGTGGAACTACAATTCTGAAAGAATAATCCCAATCTCTAATTGGGAACTGCAAAGTTAGAAATCTATTCAGATTTAACCAAATGTTAAAACCAGATTTCTAAAGGCTTAATAAATCCTCAGGATTTATTGTCTATTAAAAAATGTAAACGGCAATTGAACAATCTAATTAATAGTGTTTGTCGCCGCTGACAAAAATTTTAAGTTGTTAGAGAACTTTAACCACTTCTTTCAAAGTGCAATGCAAAATTAGAAAACTTAAGTGACTCGCCAAACAATTAACAATAAAAAGGTTAAAGTTCATTAACAATTTATTCTTCGTTTTGTAATAGCAAGTTTAAAATCCTTTTGTCGCTTTCTTTAAAGCGAGGTGCAAATATAAAGAACCTTTAATTGAAAAAGCAAAACATTTTCACCGTTAATTTTTCTACTCTTTCTTTAATAAGTGCAAAAGAATTGTTCTTTAATCTTTGTTCAAAATTCTGCAAAACTTTAATCATCAGGGGATTATTCACTTATTACTAAAATCATTCACATGCTTTCCCGCAAAATTTGCTTCTCTTTTTTAGTCCTAGGCATCAATATTTGCATTTCAGGCTGCAAAGCACCATCGCCAGATTCCAATCTGTCATCAAATGCCATGGTTGTTACTGCTCACCCTAAAGCTTCAGGGGTTGGCAAAGCAATCTTAAAAGAAGGAGGCAATGCAATAGATGCCGCAATTGCAACGCAATTTGCCCTTGCCGTGGTATATCCAACTGCTGGCAATATAGGTGGGGGTGGGTTTATGGTCACGCGGTTTAACCAAAAGGTTACGACCCTCGATTTTCGAGAAAGGGCTCCTCTTAAAGCTAGTCGAAAAACATATCAGAATGCTAGCGGAGCTGTTAAGGAAAAGCAGAGCTTAAAAGGACACCTTGCAGCTGGGGTCCCAGGTACCGTTGCGGGAATGGTAAAGGCTCATGAACGATGGGGATCAATACCTTTTGACCAGTTATTGGAACCTGCCATTACACTGGCCAAAAAGGGTTTTTCAGTTACTGAGCGTCAGGCTGAGCGGATCAACAATCACCTAGGAGCTATTCGGAGTCATAGTACTTTTGCCCCCACACCATTTTTAAGATCAAGGGCATGGAAGCAGACGGATACTCTAAAGCGGCCTGATCTGGCAAAAACCCTTAAAAGAATTCAGGAACATAAAACAGCGGGATTTTACCAGGGAAAAACGGCTCGTTACATTATCAATGAGATGGAGCGGTGCGGTGGTCTAATAACCGAAAAGGATCTCCGCACCTACATGGCTCAGTTCCGAGATCCTATTGTAACCGCTTTCAAAGGCTTTAAAGTATACGCTATGCCACCGCCATCGAGTGGTGGTATTGCTTTATCCCAACTTTTAAATTTAGTAGAACGGTATCCTTTGGATAAGTGGGGATTGAAAAGTTGGAAGACTCGTCACATCATGACGGAGGCCATGAAACTGGTATATGCTGACCGAACTAAGTATTTAGGAGACCCTGCCTTTTACGATGTTCCAAAAAAGAAGCTTTTGGATTCTGCCTACCTGAGTGATCGCCGGCAGTTAATGGGTGTTAACAAAACCATTAAAAGCAAAAACCTGGAGGCCGGTAAATTCAATTCTAAAATAGGCGGACAAACCACTCACTTTTCAATCGTAGATGAGGCTGGTAATGCAGTAAGCGTAACTACAACCCTCAATACTCCCTACGGTTCTAAGGTTTATGTTGGACGAGCTGGCTTCTTTCTGAACAGTGAAATGAATGACTTTAGCCTAAAGCCCGGTTTTCCAAACGTATACGGATTAAGGAGTGGGGAAGCTAACGCTATAGAACCCGGAAAAAGAATGCTAAGCTCGATGACCCCTACCATCGTTACCAAGGCAGACTCACTTTATGCTGTTCTTGGGAGTCCAGGAGGATCAACCATTATTACAACGGTTTTTCAAACCCTCATGAACATCACCGTGTTTAATATGCCTATGCAGGAGGCTGTGAACCATGGACGCTTTCATCACCAATGGAAGCCCAACTACCTTTTGATGGAATATAACAGGCCTTTCCAAATCTCCACTTTAATGAAGCTTTATGGTAAAGGGCACTGGGTGGTTCCTTTCCCGCCTATTGGCAGTGTTGATGCTATTAAAGTAAAAGGGGATGGGAATTTGGCTGGCGGCGCGGACCCGCGAGGCGATGATGCAGTAATGGGTTATTGATCGAGCCTCAGCCCCAGGTGATCTTGTATCTTTTTTAACTTTGGATTTTTTTCAACCATTGCTTCGAATTTGTCCTTTGAGTTGACCAAATAGCTACGCTTTTTTTGTTCGCTGGCTTGTTCCACTATTGGCTCAAAATTTATGGGAGTGCAACCAAAAAAGGCCTGCATATAATCAATAAGAGTCGTTTTTTGCTGCTCAAACTGTTGCTTGACGGCTTTGCTTTCAACACTGAAAGTTACCCTTCGGCCTTCGTGTAAAGTTATTTCCTTATTGACCAAATTGTTATAGAGGAACAATTGATTTTGCAACGCTTCCTTTAAAAATTTTTGCCATAACTGATCCACCTGTTCCTGTGTCACTGATATATCAGATAGTTGCGTGGTGAGATCAGTATCGGAGTCTTGTCTTTCAGAAGCTTCAGGCCCGCTGCTGCTTTGTTTGAACTGGCTGTGGATAGCGCTGAGCGAACTTAACCTTGGAGATGCTTCCTCGACAGCTTTACCAGTATCGCCATTGCCTCCTGAAGAACTATTTGATGTTTGGTTCTTCGTTTCGGCTTTAGGCTCCTCATCTGTTCTTGAGGCGTTAACCTGTGAAGATCCTTCTTGCTGGCTTTGAGGATCCGATGGCTGCTTAAGTTCTCCTTTAGTTGTTACTTTTTTTTTAGGTGTTTCAGGTTCACCATTGTAGCTGTCTGAACCATGGGTCGCCTTTCCTTCAGCATTCTGTTGATCCGCTACTTGGTTTTGTTGTATTTCGGGTAAAGATATGGCATCCTGTAGATGGGCTAGCTTCATTAGCGCTATTTCCGCGTGTAACCGCTGGTTTTTACTGCCCTTGTAATGGAGGTCGTAGTAGTTAAGGATGTTAAGGGCAGACAACAAAAAAGCGGTACTTACCTGACTTGCCTGTTCCTGATAGCGTTCCTGCAGCTGTTCCGTTATCTCTAAAAGGCTCAGTGTTTTTTCGTCTTTACATACTAGCAAGTTTCGTAAATGCTCGCTAAGCCCTACCAGGTAGTTATGTCCGTCAAAACCTTGATTTAAGACCTCATTAAAAATAAGCAGGGTTTTGGGTAAATCTTTTTGTAACAAGTGATCTGTTGCTTGAAAGAAATAATCATAATCCAGAATGTTCAAGTTGTCGATCACCGCCTGGTAGGTAAGGTTGCTGCCTGTAAAACTGATAACCCTGTCATAAAGGGACATGGCATCGCGAAGGGCTCCATCGGCCTTTTGAGCGATTATTTGGAGAGCTTCCGGCTCTGCTTCAACCCCTTCTCTTGATGCTATTTCCTGTAAACTTTCCCGGATGTCCGAGATCTGAATGCGGTTAAAATCAAAAATCTGACAACGGGAAAGAATGGTCGGTAAAATCCGGTGCTTTTCGGTAGTAGCGAGGATAAAAACGGCATAGTCCGGCGGCTCTTCAAGGGTTTTTAAAAACGCATTGAAAGCACTTTGAGAAAGCATGTGGACTTCATCTATAATGTAGACTTTGTAACTCCCTGCTTGCGGTCCAAAACGGACCTGCTCTACAAGGTTACGGATATCATCTACTGAATTATTGGAAGCTGCGTCCAATTCATAGATATTCATGGACTTGTTCTCATTGAAAATCCGGCAGGATTCACATTGATTACAAGCCTCCCCTTCCGGAGTTATTTGCTCACAATTAATTGTCTTTGCAAGGATACGTGCACAGGTAGTTTTTCCAACCCCTCTCGGCCCGGTGAACAAGAATGAGTGGGCAAGCTGATTTTGCTTGATCGCATTCCGTAGCGTACTAGTAATATGGGACTGCCCCACAACATTCTCAAAAGTATCCGGCCGGTATTTGATGGCCGAAACGGTGTGTGAACTCATGCGTGTGTGTCTAATTTTCTGCCCCTTGCAAAAATAGGCTTTGGGATTTAAAAATAATTTAATAAGTTACTATGCAGATGAATTCATGCTGTTCCGTGTGCAAATTTTTCTTGGGGCCAAAATCATTGCAGCTTTTTAACAACGATATTATTTTAGAGGATCAAAAATGAAAAGTAATCCACTCCTTTGTTATTAAGCTCAGGGATTGCTATCTTTGCAAGTCTTTAAAATACCGTCAATCTATGAGTGAAGACCAAAATAAACGGCATTACGAGTCCGTGTTCATTATTACCCCATTGCTTACTGATGAGCAAATGAAAGAAGTGGTAGAAAAATTCCGCAAAGTATTAAAGGATAACGGAGCGGAAATAGTCCATGATGAAAATTGGGGACTAAAAAAGCTTGCTTATCCTATTAAGAAGAAATCTACGGGTTTCTATCAGTTATTTGAGTTTAAGGCAAGTCCTGATTTTGTGGCTCAATGGGAGACTGAATTTAAGCGTGATGAGCGAATCATGCGGTACCTAACGGTTCACCTGGATAAATACGGTATTGCTTTCAATGAGAAGCGCCGAAAGGGAGAAGTTGGTAAACGTCAGACTAGCAATGCCGAGGAGCAAGAACCCGCTAACAGTTAATTAGGAAAGATTAAAACGCTTATTGTATTATGTCAGCTGGCAATTATAAAAAGAACATTTTCATCAATATCACCCCTTCGGAGCGGCCTAAACGCCGGAAATTCTGTTGGTTCAGAAAGAACAATATCAAATATATTGACTACAAGGACCCTGATTTTCTTCTGAAATACCTGAATGAACAAGGGAATATTACCCCCAGAAGGGTTACAGGCACCTCTGCAAAATACCAGCGGCGCCTGGCTAAAGCCGTTAAGCGTGCCCGTCATCTGGCCCTATTACCTTATGTAGCTGATTCCCTCAAATAAAAACTGGCAATCATGGAAATCATCCTCAACCAAGATATTGAAAAACTGGGTTACAAGCATGATATAGTTAATGTTAAGCCTGGTTACGCTCGTAATTACCTGATTCCAAGGGGTTTAGCAAGTTTTGCTACCGAAGGTAACAAAAAGATGCTGCGCGAGAACCTTAGCCAGCAATCCCATAAGTTGGCAAAGATTAAAGCAGAAGCTGAAGATAAGGCTAAACAGCTTGAACAGATCACCCTTACCATGAAAGCCAAAACCGGTACTTCAGGTAAGATCTTCGGTTCGGTGACCACCAAGCATGTTTCTGATGCGTTAAAGCAGCGTGGTTTTGAAATTGAGCGTAAGCGCATCACTTTAAATGATGATATTAAACTGCTAGGGTCTTACAGCGTTGTTGTGGACCTGCATAAAGAAGTGAAAGCCACTTTACAATTAGAAGTTGTAGCTGAAGAGGAAACAGCTGGCCAAGAGTAACAGACGCTTTATGTGTTCCTTCCTGTAATATTGATAAGATTCTTCACGAATGTTGAATCAGTTTTATCAGTTCCGGCCCCATAGTTCAACTGGATAGAACAGGAGCCTCCTAAGCTTCCGATCCAGGTTCGAGTCCTGGTGGGGTCACTCCCCAATGCCTTAATACCCTGTAATCGATTCACTTAACAATCGATTTGATTAATCTCCTCATACTTTTAAATTTTAAGTTTAGGCTTTTAAACTTTTTATTTAAGAAAGGCTCTTCGCTTACCCAAACTCACCCAAGTGTTATTCCATTAGGACCACTTACAGATTGCCTGTGTAATGTTCAATTTCCCTTGCTAAGATTTTTTTCTAGCTTTGATTAAGGGTCCAAGTTACTCAACTAAAACAGTATGGTGGTAAAGCCGCTTTCCAGCTTGAGCAATCAGCTCATACTGCCCAGAGGGTAATCCTCTCACTGAAAGCTGGATAACCCCACTCCTACCATTTTTGTACCGAATAACCCTGCCCTCATTGTTAAGTAACCGGACTTCTTTTAGAGCAGTGTTCTTTTTTTTAAGCTCTATTGTAATCCGCTCAGTTGCAGGGTTGGGATACACCCTTAAAGGCTCGCCTGATTCACCAGCTAATTCCTTCACATTCGTTGGCTCAGCAGTTTTTACGTTATACCGCTGATACCATATATTCAAAGCTCCATTGCGAGGGTCTCCCCAAACTGCATGTACTGTATCACCCAGAAGGGCTACATCCATGAAATCATTCCCAGCTTCACCTAACACTGAATCATAATTGACCAACCTGTTGGATAGCTTGACGTTCTTATTAAGGTTGGTTGAGTCCTTATGGCGAAAAGCTCCATAAATGGCTGTACGGGTTTGATAGCCAGAATCCATTGCATTTCGGCGGTCGCGCCATGCTACAAAAAGGTCGCCTTCCCTATTGAAGTCGGCCCAAATTAAATCCTGCATTTTGTTATTGCCTTTTTGGTCATCATTTACACGGATCCGCTCATTCCAGTTTTTGCCGTTATCATAAGACTCTCGTAAAAAAACATCTGCATCTCCATAGCGATTGGCTAGGTATAGAAATACCAAATGCTGGCTGTTAGATGGATCCGATTTTAGTAGGTAAGCCTTCTTCGGAAGGTCAGCTGATACAGCATAGCGCGCTCTGAATAGCGGTTGGTATTTAAAATTCTTTCCTTGATCAACGGAACTAGCCAAAACGTACCATGCACCCTGTCGCAGTCTTGGTTGAAAACTCGGATACACAGAATGAAAAGTTCCATCAGCGGAGACGGCTGGCGAAGGCATGGGCTTTTCGATAAGGCTACCAGTACCCCATGGTGCCGAATCCAGATACTGCCAACCAGACCAGCTTTGACCCGTGTCGGCTGAGAAATAAAAATAAGGGTGAAAAGGCGAATTAGCTGAACGGCTATTCATGGTAGTCATATACAATCGAGGGGGATCGTTAGTGAATGAATGATCTATTGCCAGCCAAGGCCGATCAATTGGCTCTTGCCCGGGATCAGCATTGATATTAACAACTTCCTGGGCAGGGGACCAGCCTTCTCCCTTTTTCCTTGACTTCCGAATATAAACCCCTCCTGCTGAACGGTTCCGATTAAAATCAATGTAAGCCAGGTATGCCTTGCCGGTTTGATCGAATACCATCGTAGGATCAGCTGAGGTAAACCCGGATCGCTGATGGTCAAGCATTTGCGATGGCTTCCAGGTACGTCCACCATCTGTACTTATGCGGGTATGAATCGCTAGCTTACCGATCCGGTCAAATCCCATCCATGCTACTATCAAATGCTCCGGATTCCTGGGATTAACCGCTAAATTCGGCTCACCTTCGAAAATCCGGCCTTCCGAAAGGTTTTGATTTTCTTGACCAAAAAGTATTGTGGTTAAGATTAAGGGTAAGCAAATAGCCCAGCGTAATTTTGTAATCATAAAGCTTTTGTTGTTAGTAGCAATTTAAGGCTTTTAGAAAACAAAATTCTTTTTACAAATCCCACTGGGAGCAATTTAAGGGTGAAAGCCATACCAAATGGAAAAGGTTTAACTTTAAAATGTAAATTTTAGCGCCATGCGCGAGGATCTATCCCAAACTGAGGAGAACTACCTTAAAATGGTTTACCAATTACCATCTGAAGGAAGCCCTTATGTAAGTACCAACCAGATTGCCCATCAGCATGCTACATCAGCAGCCTCCGTAACGGACATGCTTAAGCGGCTAGCTGAAAAGAACCTGCTGATTTATGAAAAGTATAAAGGGGTCAAGCTAACGGATGAAGGGGATAAAACCGCTAAAGCCCTTATACGTAAGCACCGCCTTTGGGAATATTTCCTGGTCGAAAAACTTGCATTTGGCTGGGAAGAAGTGCACGCCATCGCTGAGCAGCTCGAACACATCAAGTCTACAGCCATGACCGACCGTTTAGATGCCTTTTTAGGACACCCTAAATATGACCCGCACGGAGATCCCATACCGGATAAAGAAGGCCGGTACGCTTACCGGTCAGACTCGTTACTACAAGATTTTCAACCGGGACAGGAAGGTGTTGTGGTTGGTGTCAGAAACTCCGATGCTAAATTCCTTCAATTATTAGAATCAACTGGCCTTACGCTGGGCACGCATATCAAGATTCATGAAGTTTTTGAATTTGATCAGTCCCTAAGCCTGGAATTGGGTGAGACCCAAACCATTAACGTCTCCGCTATAGTCAGTCGAAACCTTTACGTGAAGCCGCTATGATTTTGAAAGTTCACTGGCTTTTAATGTAAGAGCACCCTAGGTTTCATAGAACTTATTATCCCCGCTATTTTAAGTCAGTCCTATCATTCCAACTTATGGATATTCCAAAAAACCCTTCTTAAAAATAACTTTTTAGGCTAGCCTAAATTTTAATTTTTGCGTTTCCAATTATATATTTAAATTTGACTGCCATTTATTTTAACAATGGCTAATAGGGTTTAGATCGCGTAGCCCACTATTTAACACCAGTGAGTATTTGTTTCAGTTCGTTTCTTGACCTTCAAAATGCCAGATAAATGATTGTAAGAGAAGGGATAGTGGTGTTGCTTTTGTCAAACCTTTCTATGGCCTTTTGTCAGAGCAACACCGCTACAATACATGGAAAGGTAAGAGATTCCACAGCTCAAGCACTTTCGAGGGTCAATGTTACAATCCTGAATACAGCTAAAGGAACTGCAACCAATAATAATGGGCTATTTGAATTAGACTCCCTATCAGAAGGCACCTATAAGGTTCGATTTCGCTCAGTCGGTTATCATCGTGTTACAAAGCGAGTTTACCTAGAAGCTGGCCAAACCTATAAGATGACCGTAACCCTTAAACCTCGTGTAACCCAAATGAACACTACCGTTGTAACCGGCACACAAGAGCCCAGTTATGTCAAGACCTCGCCAGTTAAAGTTCAGGTTGTAAACCAGGATTTTCTTTCCAAGAACCCTTCCGACAACCTCATGGGAAGCATTAAGCAGGTAAACGGTATTCAGCAACAGGTAAACTGTGGGGTTTGTGGTACAAACTCCCTACGCATTAACGGGATGGCAGGGCCTTACACCCTTTTGCTAATTGACGGCATGCCAATAATGGGTAACCTGGCTAGCGTTTACGGTTTAAATGGTATTCCTAATAGCCTGATCGACCAGGTAGAAATTGTGAAAGGCCCAAATTCTACGTTGTACGGAAGTCAAGCTATGGGTGGGATCATCAATGTGCGAACTAAGCAGCCATCAGAAGCGCCTTTAATAGAAGCGAAATCTCAATTCAGTAGCCATCAGGAATGGAATAATTCCCTTAGTATAGCACCAAAAATTAACGAAAACATAAAAACACTCATTAGTGCCAACTATTTCAGGAATCAAACCCGCTATGATTTTAACCATGATAATTTCCTTGACCTGGTCCTGAATGATCGTCTATCGTTGTTTAATAAATGGGAATTTGATTTATCCGGTGATCGATCGGCAAATATTGCCGGCCGTTATTATAGGGAAAACCGTTTAGGCGGTACCAAAGATTTTACCCATGACCTTCGTGGTAGCGATAGCATCTATGGAGAATCCATCAGAACCCGGCGTTTAGCGTTGACGGGCAGTTATGATCTCCCCTTCCAACAGCAGGATATCAAGATTGATGGTAGCTATACCCATCATTTCCAGGATAGTTATTATGGCACCCAATATTACAAAGCCCGCCAATCAACAGGTTTTGCAAACCTTATTTGGACAAATAACCTGAAAGACCACACCATCCTTACAGGCCTCACAAGTAAATGGCAGCAATACGAGGATAACTCTCCCGCCAAAACCGGGTTTCAAAATCTTATCCCGGGGATGTTTTTACAGGATGAATGGCAGACAACGGAAGCTTTTACCCTGCTGACCGGCTTGAGAATGGATTATCATGAGGCCCATGGGACAATTTTTTCGCCTCGCGTTAACCTCAAATATGCCTGGAGCGATTGGACGACCGCGCGTCTGAATTTAGGAAGTGGATTCCGACAGGTACACCTCTTTACCGAAGATCATGCTGCATTAACCGGTACCAGAGAGGTGTTGATCCGCGAAGAATTGAACCCCGAACGCTCTTTCAATGCTACTTTAAACCTTAGCCATGTATACCAATCTAAAAACTACGGCACTGGGAATCTTTCATTAGATATATTTTACAATTATTTCACCAATCGTATAACTCCGGATTACGAGATCAGCCCTGATTTAGTGGTGTACCGCAATTTAGATGGTTATGGCATAACACGGGGCATTTCTTTAAGTGCGAGCCATGATTTCAAGTTTCCCTTATCTGTTAAGGTTGCGAGCACTTTTCAGCAAGCATTCCAGGTTACTCAAAAGGGAAAAAAAGCCAATAGAAAAGCCATTCCCTTCACGCCAATTTTTTCCGGTAATTTCCAGGTTACTTACAGCTGGCAAAAGCCTGAAATCACTTTTGCTTACACGGGTCAGGTTAATGGACCTGAATCGCTCCCAAGTATAAATAAACCTTTTCAACGCCCGGCTAAAACACCTTGTTACACCGTACAAAACTTAAAAATCAGTAAATCCATAAGCCATCAACTGAAAATTTATGGAGGGGTAAAGAATATGCTTAACTGGACCCAATCATCCCCTTTGATAGATCCCGAAAATCCTTTTGGAGAAAATTTTGACACCATTTATGCTTATGGCCCTCTTCAACCAAGGCGTTATTACCTTGGTGTTAAATGGCATTTAGACAAGTAGCCCAAAAATGTAGCATTGAATTATTAAACATCTTATTACCTTCCGAAATATATCGTTTTCTTCAACTCAAATTATGCACCTTATTAAAAAACTATTTTTGACAGCGCATTGATTAAGCTTACTATTTACCAATTTAAATTTATACTTTTATAATTAATTACTATATTATTTTATAAGCTGCTTTAGCGCCTTTTTATAATTTTGCCCTTAAAAAATTTATTGTATCAACAAATGGCTTAAAAACTCAACTCCTTCAATAATAGATACAATTATTGTATTTTTGTGGCAACTTGCTAATAACAAACAAGACTATGACAGATCAATTTCAGTATACGGACCTCTCTTACTTGGAAGATATATCCGGTGGAGACCAAACTTTCATTGAAGAAATTGTCGATCTTTTCATTAAGCAAATGCCGGAGTCGATAAAAACAATGCGAGAGGCATTAGCCAATGATGACCCTAGTACCATTGGAGAAACAGCTCACAAAGCTAAACCTTCTGCTATATACATTGGAAACAAATCCCTTGAAGAGAACTTAAGAACCCTTCAGGAACTCAAAACTAACAATGTTATACAAAATAACACTTCAGATCTTATAGAACAAGTAGCGCAACAAAGTGACAACGTCATCGAAGAATTGAAAACTCGCTTCAAGTAAGTGTGTTAGAGCATTTTTTAACAAGTGTAAGAACCTTTTAGCATGCCTTACAAGACCCTTATTGTAGACGATGACGATTTATCGATTAAAGTCTTAGAGAAGATGGTTAGCATGGCCGATCATCTTCAAAATACGGGTAATGCTAAAGATGCCATTCAGGCTAATTCTATCCTGCAAAACCATCCGGTGCATATTGTCCTGCTAGATATAGAAATGCCGGAGATGAGCGGTTTGCAATTCATCAATACCTTACGCGAACGCCCGGAAATCATCCTTGTAACTTCCCAGAAAGATTATGCAACGGAAGCATTCGACTATGAAGTCACGGATTACCTCTTAAAACCCGTGTCATACCAGCGATTCATGAAAGCTATTAACAGAGCAACCAGTAACCTTAACCTTACTTCATCGAAAAGCCAGAGTAAAGATACCAATCAAAAGCAGGACTCTACCATCTTTATAAAAGAGAGAAATCAATTCACCAGGCTGGATAAAAACCTCATCCAATACGTAGAAGCCTACGGAGACTACGTAAACATCTACACCCCCAATCGCAAGTACACCATCCATTCAACGATGAAAAGCATGGAAAAGAAGCTGAATGACGAGCGCTTCATGCGCGTCCACCGCTCTTACATTGTGAACATAGAACTCATTGAAAGTATTGACGAAAACATCCTCTTTCTACAACAGCAATTAATACCTGTTGGTGGAAATTATAAAGGTCAGCTTCTTCAAAGGTTAGGTTTATCATAACTTTAAATTTTAGTTAAACCCTACTCTAGCCTTTTTTATCGATTCTACTCGGGCATTCATCTAAATTTTTCGCAAGGCGTATTTCTTTTCCTTTACATTTGAAGTACAGTCTTTTGCGAGGGGAAGGCTGTTCTATTTTATTCCTTTTGAGAATGGGGAACTGTAGAGGGCGGTTCCCCTTCTCCTTTTTATCTTCAATTTAAGCTTTCTAGGTTCAATGGTTAAAGTCCAACATTCATTATCTGATACCGGTATCGTAATAGATCTAGAATTACCTTACCCTGGTTTTGTAGAAGTTTCCCTTTTTGACGAAGCAGGCGAGCTTTCCTATAATCATAGTGAAGATAGTCAGGTTTTTAACTACACCTACGAAATCCCTCTAAATAAGCTCAATGGGGCTATATACAGGCTGAGAGCTGCATTCAATGGAGAGAGTATTCTAAATGAGATAGTAGAAATCCCCAAGTTATAGGGAAAAATTAAACCCCACGGCCAGCACTTCTTTAAATTGAACAGCTGGACCAACTGAGCCATTTGGTCTCTCAACATCTACGTCTTCATCGTATATGAGAGCTATCGTAATAGAAGTACTCATATAATCATTTACTTTTAAGTTGAGCTTTCCATCCCAATTTACATCTATTTCTAATGGATTTTTGTATGCACTAAACAACCGGGCAGTTGTTTGATACGTAACATTTTCCAAAAGCTTACCGCTCATCTTAAGGCTAAAATTACTACCCAGCTCCTGTCGAACGGCCTCGCCGGCTGGGACGCCAAAGTTGCCACGGTCAGATAAAGAGTCGTTCAAAATAAACGTGAACTTACCGGCAACAGGGGATAATCTGAACTTCACATTTGGGTAAGGAGTGTATCTAAGCCCTGTGGAAATAACCACGTAGCCCGGAGCCATAAAATCTGAAATCAGGTTTTTTTGCGTTTGCCCCTGATCATCTTCAGAATAGTTGAAACCGCGACTGATGGACGTTCTAAAATTTAAGGCCCCCACCAATTGCAGGTCGGGAGTTAATTGATGCGCATAAGTGCTACTAAGCTCTAGACGGTCATCACTTTTGCGGAAAGGTTCACTACCTCCACCCTGTCTGGTTAGCCCGTAACCAAAATCCAGCGTGTTGATCCATTCACTTTCCCCCTTTTGATATTGTGCCTGAAAATTCAGTAGACTAGTTGCAGATATAGCATTTTGCCCCCCGCCAGTCCAATTTTCCAGGGCTATTTGAGAAAAGTTGATATTAAGGTTACCGCCATATACCCAATGCTTTGTTGTATCCCCTATAAGTTGACCGATAGCAGATTGAGGTTGGAAACAAAAAATAATGCCCAGCAATATACCGGGCCATAATCCTTTTAGATGCATAAAAAAATGTTCAATTATTGACGGTGGCTGAGCGGTTCAAAAAATTATATAACCAAAAGAAACGCCCACGCCTATACAGGGATTTGTTCAACTTCTTCAACCCATTTGAAAGGATCAGCCACTTGCCGTTTTTGAATCTGCTTGAGCCTTTTTAAGATGTGGTTGGAAATGGTTCGATTTTCAACCGGTGGCAACTCAAGCTCTTCATTTTGGTATCCAATGGCTATGATATGGGCAATGACAGCCGCAGTGCCAGTACCAAAAACATCGTTTAAGTGCCCTTTCCGATAGGCCTCCAAGACCTCATCAACACTAACAGGACGTTCTTCCACTTGATAACCTTCATCTTGAAGAAGTTTTATGACGCTATCCCGCGTAATTCCCTGTAGGATAGTACCATCTAATTCGGGGGTTACAAAGGTGTTACCAAGTTGAAAGAAGATATTCATCGTTCCCGATTCCTCTATGTAACGGTGCTCAAATGCATCAGTCCATATAAGCTGGCTATAACCTTCCTGATTGCCTAATTTAGCTGGATATAGTGATGCTCCATAGTTGCCGCCTGCTTTCGCATAGCCAACGCCCCCTTTAACAGCCCTGGCATATTGTTGGTCAACTTTAACTTTTATCGGTTCAGGGTAGTAAGCATTGACGGGACTTAGGAAAATAATAAACTTGTACGTATCGGATGCTTTCACTCCTAAGTACTCATCACTGGCAAACATAAAGGGACGGATGTATAAAGAACTACCCTCTTTTGTCGGAATCCACCCCTTATCAATGGAAAGCAGCTCCCGTAAGCCGTTCATAAAGATCTCCCGCGGAAGGGTTGGCATGGACATCCTGTGGGCTGATGTATTTAGCCGGTTCCAGTTTTCATCTGGTCTGAATAAAACTGGCACATGATCCTTGTCTTTGTATGCTTTCATTCCTTCAAAAATCTCTTGCCCATAATGAAGAGCCGTTGTAGCCGGGCTTAAGGATAAGTTTTGAAAGGGCATGATCTGCACATTTTGCCAGTCCCCTTCATAGTAATCCGCAACAAGCATATGGTCTGAAAAGATGCGACCAAAAACAATGTTGTCCAGGTCCGTTTCAGGAAGCCTTGATGCTTTAGTTTTGTGTACTTGAATCGAATAACTCATAACAATTCCTTCTTTGACCCAAAAAATCAAATATCGTAAAATTACCTTAAAGCACACCGGGTCATGACCAATATCTCATCCACCAATCGGCACCATTTAGCGTTTCTGGCAAATTTCCTGACAGAAACCTTATACCTCCCTTCTGAGACAAAAACTCAACAAAACCGGTCAGAAAATCCTTCAGAAGTCTCTCATAAGGAAACCCAGGATTTGACAACTGAAAACTCGGGTTCCCAAGAGGATCAGCTCTACACGCTTAAGGAGTCCCAAAAAGCCTACCAGCATTTCGAAAATTTATCCCGGGATAAAACGGAATTAAGTGATCATTCAGGTAGCATCAATTACTACGGAGGTTATCAGCATGGCGTATTGGTCCTCGTGAACCGGCCATCTTCAAATTCACTGATTCCTAAGGACCGTTTAGTTTTAGAAAATATACTGAAAGCTGTTAACCTGAGTTTTTCAGATGTAGCAATTGTTAATATCAGCCAAAAAGCAGATTTGACGAGCCAGCGTATTTTAGAGGATTTCAAACCTAAACAAATTCTTGGCTTTGGCCTACCTGATGACTTCTTAAACGACCCTCCAAAGCCTTACACTTTGGCAAACTTGGCTGATGGCTGTACCATAGTAATAAGTGATCCATTGTCAACGATCGCTGCCCAAAAAAACCTTAAGGTAAAACTTTGGCAGGGCTTGAAGCATTTGTTCAGCCTTACTACTTAATTTGATTGTTCTTATGACTACCACCCTTGTTTTTGCTACGCATAATCCCCATAAAGTCACAGAAGTTAGCCATATTCTACCGCCTTCTTATCAATTAAGTTCCCTAACGGCTATTGCCTTTGATGAGAAAATTCCTGAAACCTCGAATACCTTAGAGGGCAATGCCTTACAAAAAGCGAGGACCGTTTACCAAGCAACCGGTTATGCTTGCTTTGCTGATGATACGGGGCTTGAAGTAGACGCGTTAAACGGTTCACCTGGCATATACACTGCACGATATGCCGGAGAGGACGCTTCTGATGAGGAAAATGTGGGTCTGCTTTTAAAAAATTTGAAAGCAGTGGCTAATCGTCAAGCGCGGTTCAGGACGATCATGGCATTAATTCTTAAGGATGGGCAGGAACATCTGTTTGAGGGCCTAGCAGAAGGAATTATCCAAGAAGAAAAAAACGGACAAGGAGGTTTTGGTTATGATCCCATTTTTCGTCCGAGGGGTTATGATCAGACGTTTGCAGAAATGCCAGAAGATTTAAAAAACCGCATTAGTCACCGTCAAAAAGCCTTAATGAAATTAGTCAACTTTCTGGCTTAGCGGTTTCAGGTAACGCTAATCCTAAATGCGGGGCGACCGCTTCTTCCAAGACTTGCGTTTTGCACAACTCATCGTAACTATACTCCGAGAAAAGGTTTTCGAGGATCTGATCCTGTTGATCTCCCTTTTCCTTAGCTGTAGAGTAGGGCAATCTGGAAAACGTTACCATAGTGTAAAGCGGTTGCCAATGATCGGGATATCGTTCATAGATTTTTTGGCTAATGGCCTGCTTCTCTAAAAAATGGTTATCGGCAACCAGGTCTCGCATTTCGATGTAATTGTAAAGGGCCAGATCAGCTATTGCATGTCCATCTTTTACCCGCTTATCAGAAAAAGCCTTGAAAAGATCACCCCAACCCTGATCGCTGTAAGCATTCATAAGATCACTTAGCACCATGCAATCTTCAAATCCAGCATTCATTCCCTGCCCGTAAAATGGAACGATGGCATGGGCTGCGTCTCCCAGTAAGCAGCCTTTATCCTTGTAGTGCCAAGGATTACAACGAATGGTGACCAAGGAATCAGTAGGATTTTCAAAGAAGGTTTGAGTAAGATCGGGCATCAGGGCTTTCGCATCCGGGAAATAGGTATCAAAAAAGTCCACTACCTCTGTAGCCGTTGAAAGTTTATCAAAGCCGGGATTTCCCTCAAATGCTAAAAATAAAGTACAAGTAAAGCTCCCGTCAGTATTGGGTAGTGCTATCAGCATAAAGCTGTTCCTTGGCCAAATGTGTAAAGCATTGGGGTAAAGCTGGTATTCATGGGATTTGCCCGGCGGTATTGTAAGCTCTTTATAACCATGACCCAGGAATGATTGGGAAAAGTTAAACCGCTTGGTTTTCATCATGCTCTCCCGAACCTTGGAAAAAGCACCATCTGTACCGAATATGGTATTATAACCTGCGGTATAAGAGCTTCCCTTATCTTGATCAGCAAAAGTCAGACTAGCATTTTCGAGACTTACATCCTCAATTCGTTGGTTGAAGAACAGTTGGACTTTTTCGTGCTTCTCAGCTTCGTCTTGCAGTAATTCATTAAGCTTAGAACGAGAAA
This sequence comes from uncultured Sphingobacteriales bacterium, assembly GCA_964542585.1. Lineage (GTDB taxonomy): Bacteria > Bacteroidota > Bacteroidia > CAILMK01 > CAYYUA01 > CAYYUA01. The sequence continues at coordinate 17,266 of CAZIUI010000007.1, forward strand.
CCGAGTAAATAGCCTGGTCAGCTTCACCGTATGGCTGAAAATCGGTATCACCGCTTTCATTGTGCACCATACGGCCATACATCGGGATAGCAAATTCCTGAACAGCGGTTTTCAGGTTTACCCGATTCAGTGCCCGCCAGCCCCTATTAGAAAGGGCCAGATTGATAGATCGACCACCGGCAACCTGTTTTTGACGCATATCAGGCCGACCCTCATAAACATCTACATCATAACCTTTTTGCGCAAGGTAAACCGCCCATAAAGATCCGACTAACCCAGCTCCCGTAATACCTACTCTATTAGAACCCTGCATTAAGTTGTTTTTTGTAAAAATGCCGGTAACGGAGAAAATGTTTACCTGTTATTTTCAGGTCCTGCTTTTTTACCATGGGGGTGACCATTTTCACCGGCTGCCTGATCATCCTTTTCGTAGGCTGAAATAATATCCTTCACAAGCTTGTGACGGGTCACATCAGATGTACTAAGGTTAATGACCTCCACATTATCAATATCCTGAAGAAGCTGAATAGCCCTGATAAGCCCGGAGTTTTGCTTTGGGGGCAAGTCCACCTGGTTAAGATCACCGTTAACGATGAATTTAGCATTAGGCCCCATCCGCGTGAGGAACATTTTAAGCTGCATACTGGTGGCATTTTGTGCCTCATCCAGGATCACAAAAGCATTATCAAGGGTTCGTCCCCGCATGAAAGCTAATGGGGCAATCTCAATAGTGCGATCTTCTATGTAATACTCTAACTTGTCTGGTGGTAACATATCATGCAACGCATCATAAAGAGGCTGCAAATAAGGATCCACCTTCTCCCGGATATCCCCGGGTAAAAAGCCCAGGCTTTCCCCGGCTTCTACGGCCGGACGGGTTAGTATAATTTTACGGATCTCCCGGTTTTTAAGGGCTTTTACAGCTATAGCTACAGCCGTGTAAGTTTTACCTGTTCCAGCTGGCCCGGTTGCAAATACAAGGTCATTGTTACGATTGGCCTCATACATGCGTTGCTGGTTTTCCGTTTTAGTACGAATAACCAGCCCATTATTACCGTAAACGAGGATATCGTCTTCATCTGAGGGTTGGGCATTGGGCTCTTCTTCCGTATGTAATATTTCCGTTAACCGGTTTTCCGGCAAATTCCGGTGCTTCATCACATACTTTGTAATGCGGTTCAGCTTATGCTCAAAAGCTTCTATTTGTTGCAGCTCTCCTTTTACCCGAATTTCATTTCCCCGCACATGTAGTTTAAGTTGGGGGAATTCCTGCTGCATGATACGGAGGTTCTGATTATTGGTTCCCAGGATTTCTACAGGGTGTAATTCCTCCAGCTTAATCGTGATTTCGCTCAAAGTAAGATTGGCTTTTAGTTGAACAGCAATTTAGGGCCTTCCCTTTCTAATACAATAAAATTAATCATATGTTAAATAAACAATTCTTAGCTGAAGTGGTTGCTAACCAGCCATTAAACCAAACTGATTGATCTTTTAAATGTACTGCAGCTTCCTAATTAAATTTTGGGAATGAAATTAAACTTTTACTGCTGATTAAGTCAGAGCCATGAAAAGATCATCGCGTTTCTTAAAAGCAAAATTAGCCATATTCCGGTTTAAAATTGAGGATTGAGAAAAGCTGGAGCCCTTATAAGCCGACTTTGGACGTCTTATATTTGCCCTAGCTGATAAACGCTATTTATGATCGTACGAGTGGTAAAAATGACATTTAAGGAAGACCAATTGTCAAAGTTTTTTTCCCTATTTGAAAAACAAAAAACTCAGATAAGGAAATTTGAAGGTTGTCTGCACCTTGAATTGTTACAGGATATAAAGGATCCAAGAATCTGCTTTACCTATAGTTATTGGGATAATGAAGCCTTATTGGATACTTACCGCCAGTCTGATTTTTTCAGGGAGACCTGGCAACAGACTAAGGCTTTATTTGAGGCAAAACCGGAGGCCTGGACCCTTCAAAAGCGTTCCAGTACAGAAAACTACTGATTATCGAGTCGGAAAAAGCGGTTTTGGGTTTCAAGCTTTTCCTGAAGGGCTTTATCACGGTACCGTAGGTGCTTATCCATTTTTTCCAAAAAACTCCGCTCATCCGGACCCCGATCTCCGGGGTTGTGGGCTATTGTGCCCGAGGGCTCTAAGTCGCCATTGCCTGAACGTTCAGCATATTCATAAACGCCATCATCATTACGAAGCATTGTGTAACCATCTACTGTTTCAGCATACGAAAGCTGGAAACGGCCGTATCCAATAACTTTTATTTGGGGGCCCTTTTGCTGATTCAAGGTAATGGTATCAAATTTCCTCAAATCCGGATGTTTGTTATTCTGGGCATAGGCTCCCTTTTCCGGTTTAAGCAAAAAACTTAACAGCAAAAGCATGATAAGACGGAAATTTACTCCTATCCTACAATTTCTTCTGATCAGAACCAAGGCATACTCCCTTTTCTTTTACAACAAATGAATGAGGTTATCAGGTAATCTCCCCTCTAGGGCTGATAAAAATTCGGATAGGTAACTGGATCAAACTCATGCATCAGTGCATAAACTGCATCAAAAAGATCCTCAGCATGAGGTTTAGCAAAATAATCCCCATCCGTAGCGTAGGGTGGGCGATGAGGCTGGGCTGTTACCGTGGTGGGTTCAGAGTCCAGGTGCCAATATCCCCCTTGCTTTTCTAGCGCCTGCTCCATCATGTAAGCAGAAGCCCCGCCTGGGACATCTTCGTCCATAAAAACTACCCGGTTGGTTTTCTTCATGGATTTTAAAATAGCTTGGCCTTCGTCAAACGGCAATAGCGTTTGCACATCAATTAATTCTGCTGATATATGCTGCTCTTCGAGGTAAGGCAGGGTTTCCTGAGCTATACCAACGCAGGCTCCGTAGGTAACAACGGTTACGTGGTGACCCTCTTGCAGTACTTCAGCTTGTCCGGGCTGTAGGGTATAATCATTGAGATTACTAGGGAGTTGTTCTTTAGAACGATAGGCATTGAGGCGTTCCACGACTAGCCCCGGTTCATCAGATTGCAGCAAAGCATTGTAAAGCCCGGCAGCTTGGGTCATGTTACGTGGGACGCATACAGCCATACCACGGCAAAGGTTCAAAATGCCCCCCATTGGAGAGCCGGAATGCCAAATTCCCTCAAAACGGTGACCTCTCGTACGTATAATCAGCGGAGCTTTTTGCCCACCTTTGGTTCTGAATTGCACGGTAGCCAAGTCATCGCTCATGATCTGAAGCGCATACAAAACATAATCAAGGTACTGAATCTCAGCTATTGGCCTTAAACCTCGCATAGCAGCACCAATACCTTGGCCAACTATGGTCACCTCTCGAATACCTGTATCACCCACGCGTAATTCTCCATATTTTTCCTGCAGGCCCGCCATACCTTGATTAACTCCACCAATACGCCCTAAATCCTCTCCGATGGCAAAAACTCGCGGATCACGGCTTAGGACATGATCAAAAAATTGGTTTAAGATCTCATACCCATTCACCCATTCTCCTCCATCCTCCGGATATTCAGCGGGTACAGCTTCTATGTTTTCCAGCGAATGATCAGATTGGCTGTGCAGATGGCTGTTGTATAGCGACTTATTGTGTTCCATCTGAACCTGGAACCACTGTACAAGCTTTGAGCGCTGTTCGGTACTTTCACCCACCGTAATTCTTAAGGCCTCATGTACCGCCTTGATCACCGCTTTACGGTTGATAACCATGCTTTGACGAAGGTTATGCGCTACTTTTTTGATGGCTTCTTGTTGATTGCTGACATTGGCTAGCTTTTCAATTTCACTAGCCGCTTCCTTCAATTCCGACTTAATAGGATCCTGATAAGCTTTGTAAGCCTCATTTTTTGAATCTTTAGCATACTGGCGAGCATCATTCTCCAGCTCATCCAATTTTTCGGATGAGGCAAGCCCCTGATTGATCAACCATTGCCGCATTTGGTATATGCAGTCCATTTGCTGCTCCCACTCCAAGCGCTCTTTGCTTTTATAACGCTCGTGGGAGCCTGATGTAGAGTGACCCTGCGGCTGGGTCATTTCCTGGATGTGAAAAACTACGGGAATATGTTGCTCGCGGGCAGTGTGGACACCTTCTTCGTACATCCTTACTAATTGTGGAAAATCCCAACCTTTAGCAGAATAGAGGTAAAAGCCTTGTCCACTTTCCGGCTCGTAAGCAAAACCGGTAAGAACATCAGAGATATTGGTTTTAGTTACCTGATACCTATTAGGAACTGATATCCCATATTCATCATCCCAGATGGATATAGCTACTGGAATATTTAAAAGGCCTATAGCGTTTAATGCTTCCCAAAACATGCCTTCCGCAATTGTGGCATTTCCTATCGTACCAAAAGCAACCTCTCGACCATTATCAGAGAACTGCTTATATCCTTGTAGTTCATCTAGCTCCCTGTAAAGCCTTGAGGCGTAACCTAGACCTACTAATCGAGGCATTTGGCTACCGGTAGGGGATACATCGGCCGAGGTATTCTTGATAGAAGTCAGGTCGCGCCATTGACCATTTTCATCCAAGCTACGTGTAGCAAAATGACTGTTCATCTGACGTCCGCCTGTTGCTGGCTCATGGTTCAAATCAGGATCAGCATAAAGCTGGGCATAGAAATGCTTTAAATTCAGCTCATTGATAGCCATCATGAAGGTCTGATCCCGGTAATAACCACTTCTGAAATCACCATGCTCAAAGACTTTGGCCATTGCTATTTGAGCAGCCTCCTTCCCATCTCCAAAAATTCCGAATTTGGCTTTGCCCGTTAGGACTTCTTTACGACCAATGTAACTAGCTTCCCGGCTTACGTTAGCAAGCCAGTAATCATACTGCAATTGCTCCTCGTCCGAAAGTACATCTTGCTGGGTCTGATTCCCTGCGACTTGCTCCTTAACAGCTCCCATTGTCATTATTCATTTTGCTCACCTTGAAGCAAAATTACCCAAAATCCTGAATGCCTACCAAGGATAATTTTTTATAAAGTGACGCTAATGGTTTTACGGTGTTATCATTTCATAAAAATTCAAATTTTCTTGGCTGAATTTTTCGTATAAATTAACTTAGTGAGTGCTCACGTACGGTTAATATTTAATTTTTTATGGGGTTAATTTTTCATAAAATGTTCTAAAAAAAATCAAGTTTATGGCGGAAATCAAGACCAAAGGAAAAGGACGGATTTTCCATAATTCATTTTTAGAAGCTCTCACCAAAACGCATCCAGCTGTAATTATTGGAATGTACATCCCCCTTTGCCTATTATCGCTGTGGTACTTTTACATCACCATTTATGCATCGGTAATACTTGCCTTTGGCTTATTCCTTTGTGGGTTAACGCTTTGGACTTTAGTGGAGTATCTGCTTCACCGTTATATCTTTCACTTTATTACCGATTCTGCCATTGTTCAGCGATTTCATTACACGGTTCATGGTGTTCATCACGAGTATCCTCTGGATACTGAACGCCTGGTAATGCCACCGGTACCAAGCGTTTTTGTGGCAGCTAGTTTTTTTGGGTTGTTTTACGCTATGATGGGTACTTATGTGTATGCATTTTTGCCCGGTTTTATCATAGGCTACCTGATTTACGCATCAATTCATTACGCTATTCACGCGTATAAGCCTCCTAAGGCATTAAACTTTTGGTGGCGTCATCATCATCTTCACCACTTTAAATACCCCGATAAGGCCTTTGGGGTCTCTACACCGTTGTGGGATGTTATTTTTGGTACTATGCCCCCCAAGGAATCTTCCTAAATAGCCTCCCATGCTTGCTTGAATTTTCGGTTTCTTATCGGCTTAAACAGCACTATTAATGGCAAGCTTAACAAAAAATACTTTCAGCTTTGTATCTTGCTTAGTCTTTAGTGTATGGTTAATCAATATTCCGGCAAGGTGCCAGGAAAATACAGTTTACAATACTAAAAAAGGCAGCATGCGGCTCCTTCTGCAAAAGGAGCATGTCGATACCACTATTGTGGCTGAAACCAGTGGATTGACCGTACAATTTGACTACGATGTTCCTCAAATACAATTTAAAGCAGAGCTTGATGCTTTCCAATGTTCGGATTCGTTGGTCCGTAACTGTTTAAGAAGAATTGCTACTCCTTTGATCAGATTTAAAGGGGATATGAAGGTCCGATCATTGGATGAACAACATCAGTCAAAAATTATTTTTCCTATTGAAGGAACGCTCTTTATTAATGGAGTGCGGGAGCATGTTAAGTTAACAGGGAACCTCTTTCCTATGCAATATGCTAACAATTACCAGGCTCAACTACATGTCAATACCAAATTAACCCTTAGCCAATTTGGCCTTAAGCAGTACTTGCGTGGGTATAGGGATCGCTTTTACGTACTTATAAGGCAATCCGTACTCAGGCCTCAACGTTAGGTTCAAGATGCGCCTTTTTTAGCAGCCGGGAAGCGCATCGCATAGTTAACATCAACTTCGCCTTTGCTTATGGCTTCCAGCTTTTTTTTAAGCATGCGCTTTTTAAGTGGAGACAGCCGATCTGTGAATAGCACACCTTCAACATGGTCATATTCATGTTGAACGATACGGCCAGCTATTTCAGAAAAATGCTCCTCTTGTTCTTCAAAGTTTTCATTCAGGTAATTGATCACCACCTCATCCGGTCGGGTAACCTTTTCCCTTATATGAGGAATACTTAAACACCCTTCTTCATATTCCCAATCTTTTCCTTGTAAAGTGATGATTTCAGGGTTGATAAAAACCCGCTTAAGGTGGCTAAGGTTCTGGTCAATATTTGAAGGATCAATCACAAACACCCTGATCCCTAGTCCAATTTGTGGAGCTGCAAGCCCAACGCCCTCACTTGCATACATCGTTTCGAACATGTTGGCAATCAGCTCTTGCAATCCCTCATAATCGGGCTCTATTTCCTCAGCTTCTTGTTTTAGTACAGGATTGCCATAGCCTAGAATCGGGTAAATCATATTATCACCATTCGTTCTTTTATTCCGCAAAATTATAATGCGCCTAAGTAAGACTGAAGGATCACCGCTGCGCTGACGCGATCCACAAGTTCTTTTTGTTGTCGCTTTTTACGCGGCACACCACTATCAATTAGAGCGTTTTTGGCAATTTGTGATGTGTTACGTTCATCCAAAATTTCAACGCATTTGGATGGATATCGTTTCTTAAGCTTTCTCACAAAGCCTTTCACTAGCGGGGTTGCATCTGTCTCACTACCATCATTGTTCAATGGATAACCCACTATGATAGTGGAAACATCCGCTTTGTTGAAGTATTCATCAAGATAACTTAAAACTGAAGCTGAATGAACTGTGGTTAAAACGTTGGCCGTTATCTGCAAGGGGTCCGTAACCGCTATTCCTGTACGCTTTCCGCCATAATCAATACCAATGATTCGACTCATGGGTTGTAAATTATCTTAAAACTTTACCTCCCTAACCTAAAAAAGGGACCACCCATTCGGATGATCCCTTTTTCGGTTTCGCTACTGGAAGGTAATCTGAAAAGGATCAGTTATTCCTCTTCTTTTTTCACGTTTATGGCATTCGGGCCTTTTTTACCTTCTTTAACTTCAAAAGAGACCTTATCGTCTTTTGTGATTTCATCCACAAGGCCTGTGGCGTGGACAAAAATTTCTTCGCCGGATTCATCGTCTCTGATAAAACCGTAACCTTTGTTCTCGTTGAAGAACTTAACACTTCCTGTTTGCATGATAATTTAAGCTAACGCTTTGATTAATGTAACAATCTATACAAAGGTATGTTTTTTTTCAACATGCGCAAATATTTCTATAATTTTTTGAATTCCATTCTTCCCTATACTTATAAAACCCTTTCAGCTTTAACACGGCCAATGATCCTGAGGAACTCAACAAGCTAGTGGTCGTTCATTCATTGACAGAAAATGTTGAAATTTGCACCTTTATTCAGAAAATAACAGAAAAAGCCGTTGATCGATGATTCAAGTCAGTGATCTGACCCTTCAATTTGATAAAAAACCGCTGTTTGAAGATGTTAACCTGAAGTTTACACCTGGGAATTGTTATGGGATTATAGGGGCCAATGGAGCTGGGAAATCCACTTTTCTAAAGGTTTTAGCGGGAGATATCGAACCTAATTATGGCCACGTTCATGTAGAGCCGAGTAGCCGCATGACTGTACTCCGCCAGGACCACTTTGCATACGATGCCTATCCCGTCATGGATACAGTGATCATGGGTCATAAACGCTTATACGATGTGATGAAAGAGAAAGATGTCATCTATGCTAAATCAGAATTTACGGATGAAGATGGCATGAGAGCCGGGAATTTAGAAGCTGAATTTGCAGAGCTTGGCGGCTGGAGTGCTGAAAGTGATGCAGCTGAGCTACTAAGCGGTTTAGGAATCCCCGAAAGTATCCATCAAAACTACATGAGTGAGCTCAGCACCAATCAAAAGGTACGGGTCCTGTTAGCTCAGGCCTTATTTGATGACCCGGATATTTTGTTATTGGACGAGCCCACCAACGATTTGGATCTGGAGACTGTGCAGTGGCTGGAAGAATTTTTGGTAGACTTTGATAACCTGGCAATTGTCGTCTCGCACGATCGTCACTTCCTGGATACCGTATGTACGCATGTTGCCGATATTGACTACCGGCAGATAAGGCTTTATTCCGGTAATTACTCTTTCTGGTATGAGTCCACCAGGCTTGCCATGCGGCAGCGTCAAGAACAAAACAAGAAACTTGAAGAAAAACGTAAAGAGCTGAAAACCTTTATCGAGCGTTTTAGTGCCAATAAATCCAAATCCCGCCAGGCAACAAGCAGGAAAAAAATGCTGGAAAAACTAGAACCCGAAGATATACCACCTTCCAATCGAAGGGCCCCGGGCATCATTCTCCAGCAGGAACGAGAGGCCGGTGACCAAATTCTTGAAGTGGACCAGTTGCGACATACCTTTGAAGGGCAGCCCCTTTTAGCTGATGTGTCCTTTAATGTAGAGCGGGGTGATAAAATTGCTATTCTATCTGAAGATCACAATGCCGTTTCTACATTCTTTGATATCATCAACGGAGAAATTACACCAACGAGTGGCAACTACAAATGGGGTATTACGGTAAGCGCCGCTTACCTACCAAACGATAACACATCCTACTTCCAGGAAGATCTAAACCTCATTGACTGGCTAAGGCAGTATTCCAGTAACCGGGAAGAAAATTACATCCGGAGCTTTTTGGGAAAAATGCTCTTCTCAGGTGAAGAATCATTCAAAAAAGCTAATGTGTTATCTGGTGGTGAGCGAATGCGCTGCATGATAGCCCGCATGATGCTTCAGCAGGCCAATGTTCTTATCCTGGATGAACCTACTAACCACCTGGACCTGGAAGCCATCACGGCTTTTAACAACGCCATTAAAGACTTTACAGGAACAGTGCTTTTCCATTCCCAGGATCATGAATTCCTGCAATCTGTGGCCAATAGGGTTGTTGAATTATCACCGGCTGGCATCATTGATAAGCGAATGGGTTTTGATGAATACCTGAATGATGAGCAAATCAAAGAACAAAGACAGGCCCTTTACCAACTAGCATAGCTTTTAATCACCAACGCCTTCCAAGGTGTATTGGGAGACCTTTTCGATAGATGAGGGATCAAGTAGCGATAGATGTCGTATTCAATTTAAAATTGAATAAAAAGCACCATTTGCTGGACATCGGATGCGGAGATGCTGAGTTAGCAAAAGCCCTTACATCTTATGCTGGGTTCATTACTGCTGTGGACCCTGATTATGAAGTTTTGAAGCAATCACAATCCCATTCTGGGCTTCGGGTAGTGCAGGCAAAAGCTCAGGAGGTGGATGAAGTTTTAGAAAAGCAAGCGGATGGTGCCCTCGTTTACAATGTTTGCCAATATTGGGAAGGAGCCGAAGACGCCTTCAAAGCTTTAGCTGCCATTTACAAGACCTTGAAGCCTGGTGGGCGTCTATTTTTAGGAAGTATTTTGAAAGATGAGCAATTTAAAAGCTATGAGCGTGAGCTTATAACCAGCTCTTGGAAAGAAAATTGTTCTCTTTATCCTGGTAAGCCATGGCAGCCGGCAACTATTTATCGATTGACCACGCAGTGTGGATTTCAGGAATTAGCTTTACCATACCGGCTGGATGCTATCAAACTGCCCTACCGCTTTGATTGGCTTTGTCAAAAGCCATTTTAAGCATGTTGCTGAAGGCGGGAGTTAGCACGCCTGCAGGCCTTCCTTAGCTGTACTAAAGCCTTTTCCAAAGCTTCAATCGCTTTTACTAAAAAGCCTTTTATCTTAGCCTGGAAATTCAAATTTTTAAAACCTGCCTTCGAGGGTTGGCCTCTTAGAGGCTCATTCGACTTTTTTTTAACAGGCAAGACCAGCCAGAGGGCCAGGTACACGAGCACTCCGGAGCCAAAGATCAAAACTCCCGCCACAAAGGCTAAGCGAAGCCACACGGGGCTAAAGTCATAAGCGTTTCCAATACCAGCACATACACCTCCTAGAATGTTATTATCAGTATCCCGGGCAATAGGGAAGCTTTTAGATGATTCACGGTCACTATTGGAGGTGGTTGAATACGGCTCCTGCCCATCATTAAAATTTGAAGGGTTCCCCATTTCAGCTTTTACTCGTTCTACATCTTTTTGCGTAATAACCTCCTTACGGCTGCCCAGGTACTCTTCAAAAAGCTCAGCAATACGGCTTTCCACATCTTGCAGGGTATCTTCAGGGTTATCCGTAAAATTAAGTTGAGAACGGATATCCTTTAAGTACTGCTGCAGGTTTGCATAAGCCGGCTTTTCAATGTGAAAAACCATTCCTGACAAGTTCATACTTACGGTTTGTTCCATAGCATTAGGGATTTTGTGTGACGTAGGCGACAGCACTGTCCAGCTTTTGCCATGTGTCTGCTAATTGTTGCAAAAAGTGCTTGCCTTCTGGGGTTAAATAGAAGTACTTACGCGGAGGGCCTGCTTCAGACTCCCGCCAATAATATGCTAGCAAATTGGCCTTTTTCAACCGGGTTAACAAAGGATACAACGTCCCCTCAACCACAATCAATTCTGCTCTTTTCATCGTTTGGATGATATCCGAGGCATACATTTCACCTCTTGTGGCTATAGCAGAAAGGATACAGTATTCAAGAATGCCTTTCCGCATCTGAGCTTGAGCATTTTCAAGTTTCATAGAGACAAAAATACAAAAAGCAAGGTACCTTGCAAAACATAGTACTTGCAGTATTCAACTTCTTTTGAATCCCGCTTAAACCCTAGTTTTGTACAAGGTTATTGATATCAACATGAACCTATTGGCCCCAAAACGATCAAAATATTTACTAAGCTTTCTGACTTTATTATTCCTTTATGGATGCCAATCCCCTTTAAAGGTTTTTAAAACGCCACCCGAGCAACCAGAGGCCATAGGCAAGCACAGCAATGGTTTTTTTTACAGGCTACCCAAGGTTGCTTACACCCTGCAAGTTCATGCACACCGGATAAGCAAGAAACGCGGTGAGCTCCAGGATTTTAGCCATTTAATGAAAATGCCTGTAAATAGAAGCGTCCATGACGAAGCTATTGTTATCGATAGTTTAAACATGTTAGCAAAAGCGTACCCCGATGCTACCAAGCAATATTTTGTGAGTGTAGGCGATAAGCAATCATCATTAAAAAGCTTACTTAATGGTTTGCCAACCAATCCCGAACCAAAAGAGCACACAATCCCTGTAAACCTCAATCACTCAGACCACGTAGTAGCTATCGCTAAGAGCCAATCGTCTGAACAAAAGCAAACCAACAATGAGGATTTTGACCAGCAGGTTTCGTTTCAGCAAAATATTAATAAGCTCCTTAACCTCAATGATCAGCTATTGGGGGCTGTGCAAGGACTTAGTAGTGACACTACTTATCAAAGTGATAGTGTTTTACGGGTTGAGCTTAAACAAATAAGAAAAACGCTAGAACAATACCAGGGTCAGATTCAAGAGCTAAGAACCCTTTTCAACACCTTTGAGGACCGAGAGCTCGGTAAACGTGCCCAGGAGCTTAGCGGGATTCTCCATCGAATGGTGGAACTGAAAACAGCCCTTGTTGGTGGAAAGCAAGATATCAATTACAGCCATACAGCCATTGCTGCCATGCTTAAGTCACTGGATTCCATGATCAGCATTTATCAGCAGCCTTTTGTACCTCAAAACCGTAAAAAAAGGCTTAGATGGGCTGCTCATTTTACCCCGGAACCTGATAAAAAGCAATTCCGGTTCGGGCTTAAGCAGCAAGTTAAAAGCGGCCGGTATTACTTAGAGGCTTACGATCCAAAAAGCGCTTACCAGGCAAGCTTAAAAATCAGAATAAAGCCACAAGAGGATGCAACAACTACAGCTTTTCACCAGGCTTGGCAGCAACATGAAAGTGACAAACCTTCAGCTAACGGATTGTTTTACAATATTCCTGCTCCCGCTAAACTCCAAATTGAATTAAGCCATGATGGAAAGCATCACCTGTTGGGTACTTCAACTGTATCCATACCGCAATTAGGAGATGTAAGTCACCTGTCCCCCATGGAAAATTTTAAGGCCGTTAAAATTCATCCTTTTTACGGCTCAATGGAGTCAAGTTATTAAACAATTTTACTTGAATGGATCCTTATCCTTTTCTACGTCCGCTGCTATTTCAGCTATCTGCTGAACAAGCCCATCAATTGACAATCAAACTGATAAAAATAGGGATGTTGCTTCCTGGGTTCAATGCTTTTACGGCTAATAATGCGCAGGATCCCTCTCATAATTTTAAGCTAGCCGGCTTAAGTTTTACAAACAGGATTGGATTGGCGGCCGGACTTGATAAAAATGCCGAAATCTTCAATGAGATGATTGCCATAGGATTTGGTTCCGTAGAAGTAGGAACTGTTACACCTCGCCCGCAGCATGGTAATCCCAGGCCTCGGGTTTTCCGATTGCCTAAGGATGAGGCGCTAATCAATCGCCTGGGCTTTAACAATGATGGCGCGGACCGCATTGCCAAGCGTCTTTCCAATCGTCCTACAAAGGGCATAATTGGCGGTCATATTGGCAAAAACAAGGATACACCAAATCAACAAGCACCAGCTGATTATGCTGAGGCATTTCGTAAGCTAGCCCCCTATGTCGATTATTTCACCATTAATATTAGCTCTCCGAATACCCCTAACCTTAGAGAGTTACAAGAGACCGGATTAGAGCAGATCCTGGATGCAGTTCAAGCGGAGAATACAGCATTAAACACTAAAAGGCCGATATTCCTTAAAGTCGCTCCGGATTTAAGGGCAGAACAGGTAGATCATATATTACATATTTCCCATGAAGGTGGGGTTAACGGATTTATTACCACCAATACCACAACGGAGCGACAAAACCTCTCAGCCCCCAAGGCTGAACTGGATGAGATAGGGCGGGGAGGCCTAAGTGGGCGCCCGCTTACCTCCAAAGCCACTAAAATCCTTACTTACATCAAGCAGCACGACCCAAAGGCTTTACCGTTAATAGCTTCGGGGGGCATCATGGATGCCGCGGATGCCATAGAAAAATTCGAAGCCGGGGCATCGCTTGTTCAACTTTACACGGGCTTTGTTTACAAAGGCCCGGCCTTACTGGACGACATTTTGACCCGGCTTCGGGATAGGGAACCGGAAAGTTTTACTAAGGCGTGAAAGGCTATCCTCCAAATCTTGTTATCTGCTTCGGGATTCACCATTGTAAATTTGTAAAAACATTTGAAAAGGAGGAAGGCTATGGCAGGACACAATAAATGGTCTAAGATCAAGCATCAGAAAGCCGTCAATGACGTCCGCACTTCCAAGATCTTTTCCAAGCTCAATAAAGAGATTAGTACAGCTGTAAAACTGGGAGGTAGCGATCCGGAGAACAATCCCCGCCTAAAGGTGGCCATTCAGAATGCAAAGGGGCAGAACATGCCCAAAAACAACATTGAACGGGCCATCAAGAAGGCTGCCGGTGAGGACAGCACCTCTTACAAAGAGGTGACCTATGAGGGCTACGGCCCCCACGGTGTTGCGATCTTTGTAGAAGCAGGTACCGACAACATTAACAAGATCGTTTCGAATATCCGGTACTACTTTAGCAAACACAACGGTAACCTCTCCAAGAGTGGGTCGCTTGATTTCATCTTTGACCAAAAAGGGGTTTTTACGCTAGACGCTCCTGAAGATTACAGCAAAGAAGACCTGGAGCTGGAACTGATCGATGCCGGCGCTGAAGAGATTGAACAGGATGAAGATGGTGAGATCGTTATCACCACCGCTAAAGGTGATTTTGGAACCATGCAAAGCAAGCTGGAATCAATGGGGATAGAGGCTAAAAATGCATCGCTTAAGCGCGTACCAAAAATTACTAAATCACTTACTGCAGAAGAATTCCACGATGTGAACAAGCTCCTGGAGAAGCTAGAGGAAGACGAAGATGTGCAGAATGTCTACCACAACGTGGAATTCACAGAGGAAATCGCAGAGCAGTTTAACTAGGGCTCTCAGCTGTCATTCCTTTGAAAACGGATTATACGTTTGATGTTAAAACGCTCTAGTGGATTCAGGCTGTCATTTACATTGTCATACTTTGGCTGATACCAGCCCTTTTTGCTAAAATATTCTTTCCAGCGTTCACTGGGAAAGCGAAACTGGTAATCTGCAAAAATTTCGTTTTTCAGAATATTCAGCTCCCGAGTAGTAAACTCATCCAGCTCATGAGGTTGAACTAGCCTTTGGGAGCTCCAATGGTACTTCCGGACTGGGCTATTACTTAAGGAATCCAACGCTTTTAAACGTCCCTCATCAGTCAACTTGAGGTAACGATGGAATCTTTCTTTGCTTTTTACCACTTTAGCTCCGGTTTCCTTGAATTGATATTGAACCTTGGTACCGACTTTTTCTACTAGCCGCTGTTGAATAATTCGCCCGCGCATGGTATCCATCTTAAGTCGTGTGATGGAGTCATAAGCCATGATGGTATGGCCCATTATATCGCCACTATGATTTAAAATTGTCAAAAAGCGGGTTTTACAAAGATTACCCTTAAAGCAGGGCTTAGCATAAGCAAATGCTAAGTACTTATCATTGGTTACTAGCTCTTTGCCGGCATAATAGCCTTTTTCTTTATTGGATACCGGTTCGAAAGGCAAATAGGCTTTTACCAAAAAATCTGGAATCCGGTTTTTGTAATGCTCTTGCAGGTATTCGTAAGGGATGTATCGGTCCTTGTCGTGGTGGAACAGAAAGCGCAGGTAGTCAAGGCTTTGCTTCTCCCCTTTAAATGTAGAATCAGAAATGTTAGCTTTTACTTCTAGATTTAAGCATGTTAAACATACAGCAAAAAGGACCCAAACAAATCCTAAAAGTAAATCCTTCATACCATCATTGCTTACGGAATGAATAAAAACTAACCGTGCTATTCATTGTCTTTTTTTGGACCTAAATTTTGTGTTGTAGAGGTCTGACCAGGGAAATCCTCTACATGCACCGTGCTGGTTGGGAAGGCAAAATCAACGTCCATTTCTTCCGCCAACTTCATAAATGACAAGAGTAACTCTTCGCGGCATTTCAGCTCCACTTCATAGGATTGGGTCTGGATGTAAGACCATACAATAATATTCAGAGAATAGTCCGCTAATTGGTGAAACCTAACGTAGTATTCATTTTTATTAGTGTTTGGGTGATCACGAATAATGTGGCGTACGCCTTCAGCAAAATTTTTCACAACATCCGGTGGTGTATCGTAAGTGATACCTATAGTCGTATAAAAATGACGCTGATACCTTTCCTGCATGTTGTCTATTACCATATCAGCCATACGCCCATTAGGGATAGAAACCAATGAGCTATCAAAGGTACGAACGCGCGTAGACCGGAATCCCACCTCTTCAACAACTCCTTCTACGTCATTTCTCACATTGATGTAGTCGCCTACCTGGAAGGGGCGGTCCACAAAAATCATAACGGAACCAAAAACATTTTTAATGGTCTCCTGGGCGGCCAGGGCAAAGGCCAGCCCGCCAATAGAAAGTCCGGTTAGAATTGCCGTTATATTGAAATTCAGGTTTTGAAGAACAAACAAGCCGCCAATGATTACCGTGACCACTTTCAGGGTTTTACGAAGAAGGGGCACTAGCTGATCATCCAGTTTGGTGTCCGTCTTTCCTGCTTTCCACATCATGTATACGCCTAAAATATCCAGGCCACGAAAGAAGATAAAGGCTACAACAAATGGGAGTAGAAACTTTAGGCTTATGAAAAAGTAGTAAGAGAAACTGACCGGTAACTGTAACGCTGGTAGGATGGTGTTGACAATCAATAAAACCAATAATAAACTAAAAGATCTTGATAATGCCTTTTCATATTTTGTGGCATCACTACCACCAAGGACTTTGGTTAGTAATCGATGGATAATACGGTTACTTAGCCATTTACCTATTTTATAAAAGAGAAAACCCAGTAGGATAAGAATGCCAAGTCCTACATATTGCCAAACTGCTAAACCAAGGAAATGCTGGCGCCACTTTTGCGGAATGAAATCTATGAGGTGATCGGTCCCCAACGGAAAAACTGTATTGTGAAGGTCGGGGATAGCTTCAACGGTTTCCTTTGAATAGTACCACTTATCACCGTATTTCTTTAAATAAAGCTGTGGAAATTCGTTAAAGAGAACATATGTACTGGAATTTGTTAGGGTATCTTTATAGTTCTGCACATCTGGAACCTGGCTATAATACACGTACAAGCCTTTAGCATCAAGTATTTGCTTCAGCTTCCTTGCGATAGCAGAACCTTTAGCACGCCCATCATAAAAAGCTTTGGCTGCTTTTTTAGGATGATAACTATCAGCCTGTAGGTTTTCGATGTGAGTTTTGACTGTGCTACGAGGGGTTTTAAGATTGACTTCTGCTCCTTCAAGTGAAGGAGTTATCACTATGAAAATAGCTATTGTAAGACATGAGGCCAACCGGAACAACACGCAGTCTTTTAATACAAAAATAGAAGGGTAGTATGAATTAATGGATAAGTAATAATCTGCTTAGTTAGTTTTTAGAAAAACCAGAAAATGCTTTTAGTGGCGGGTAAGTCGCTTGATAAGTTCGCGGTGTTGGGGAAACGTGGATTCTAATTCAGCTGCGCTACCCAGTTCAAAATCATCAAATTCAAAACCAGGCGTCATGGTACAGCTCATCAGGGTGTAACCTTTAAGGTTATTGACCCGTGCCGCAAACCATTGGTTCTTGTAGATCACTAATTGGGGGTATTCATGAGCATCCATATTCGGGCCAAGGTAATTTATAGATAGCGTACCATCATTTTTGATGATAAAAATCTCCAAAGGGTCACCGGAATGGTAATGCCATAGTTCGTCACCTTTAAGGCGGTGAAAAGCAGAAAATTCGCGTTCCTTAAGTAAAAAATAAATGGCCGTAGAGAAATTCCTATCCCCATGATACTTGGGTGGTAGATCTTCCATTGGAATCTTCTCATCCGAGCGGTAGGTCTCTTTAAAATAACCCCCTTCCGGATGATCGTATAGCCCTAGTTTTTCAATCCAATAATCGGCCGGGTTATCCATGGCCCAAGCTTTAAAAGCAACAAAAGTACAATGTGTAGTACTAAAGGAGAAACCAAAAAAAGGCCTGATGGTAAGCCACCAGGCCTTAGAATGAAGGGTGGCGACGGAGGGAATTGAACCCCCGACACACGGATTTTCAGTCCGTTGCTCTACCAACTGAGCTACGTCACCCCTTTCAAAATAGAATAGCAAAATTAGCATGATCAATTGACATGACCTAAATGCAAGCTGAGATTTTCTTCAAACTTGCCTACCGAGTTGTTTGTATAGAACTCGATATGAAGTGGAAATTTGTAATTTTCGTTGAATTGAACAGGGCTGTTATGTTTCCGCAGCTTCTCTTTTTCCAATTTTAAAGCCTGAAAAATGGAATATATAGGACCTTTAATTTTTTCAGTGATCCTGGCGCTTTCGGTCATAATCTTTGCCCGTAACATTAGAAAGATTGTACGCAACATACGTCTTGGTCAGGATATTGACCTAAGCGACAATCCCCGCGCCAGGTGGCAGCAAATGGCCATGTTTGCCCTTGGACAGCGCCACATGTTTAACAGGCCTATTTCCGGTATCATGCACTTATTCGTGTATGTGGGATTTGTGCTCATTAACATTGAAATTGTAGAAATTGTAATAGATGGCATTACTGGCTCCCATAGAGTTTTTGAGCCTTATATTGGGGCTGCCTATAATGAGTTTATAAGCTTTTTTGAAATCCTGGCCTTTGCCGTTCTATTTGGGTGCGTAATCTTTCTAATCCGCAGAAACCTCCTTCATGTTAAGCGTTTTGAGGCCAGGGAAATGAACAGATGGCCAAAATTGGATGCCAACATTATCCTTTGGGCTGAAGTGGTGCTAATGATCGCCATACTAGTAATGAATGGGACAGACCTGGCTCTCCAACGACAAGGCCATTCTCATTATCCGCACACCGGTAATTTCCTGGTAAGCGGACTAATTGCCCCCCTTTTCTCGGGTATGGAAACTTCCAACCTTGTTGTTTTAGAACGCACCGCATGGTGGGCGCATATCGTTGGCATATTTGCTTTCTTGAATTACATCCCTTATTCCAAGCACCTCCACATTTTCCTTTCATTCCCCAATACTTATTTCGCCCCCCTTGAAAAGAAAGGCAAAGTTAGTAACATGCCTGCCGTTGCTGAAGAAGTCAAGTCCATGTTATTTGAAACAAGTGGTAGCGAACAGGACCCGCCCGATCGTTTTGGCGCCAGGGATGCTACAGACTTACACTGGAAAAATCTGCTTGA
Source organism: uncultured Sphingobacteriales bacterium (assembly GCA_964542585.1). Classification (GTDB taxonomy): domain Bacteria; phylum Bacteroidota; class Bacteroidia; order CAILMK01; family CAYYUA01; genus CAYYUA01. Next base: position 36,169 of record CAZIUI010000007.1, read on the forward strand.
CGCTTATTCCTGTACGGAATGTGGTAGGTGCACAGATGCATGCCCAGCCAATATGACGGGAAAGTTACTTTCACCCCGTAAAATCATGATGGATACGAGAGACAGAATGGAGGAGTTAGGTTCCCAAATGAATGGAAGCCAGGAGCTACCCCATGATGGCAAGGCACTACTGGGTGATTATATCACTAATGAAGAACTGAATGCTTGCACGACTTGCAATGCCTGTGTAGAAGCTTGCCCTGTAAGCATTAATCCTCTGGATATTATAATGCAGATGCGCCGCTACAATAGCATGGAGGCATCTAACACCCCAAGCCAATGGAATAACATGTTTAACAACGTTGAAAATAATGCCTCGCCCTGGGCCTATCCGGCAGAAGACCGGATGAACTGGGCTGATGACAATTCCTGAAAAACGCTTAGACAATACGGAATCCATGAGCAATAAACTTCACGTACCAACCATGGCTGAAATGGCTGAAAAAGGCGAACAGCCTGATATCCTGTTTTGGGTTGGCTGTGCTGGTAGCTTTGATCAGCGAGCTCAGAAAATCACCAAAGCTTTTGTAAAAATCCTCAACCATGTGGGGATCAATTTTGCTGTACTTGGTCAAGAAGAGATGTGTACCGGGGATCCGGCTCGCCGGGCCGGGAATGAATTCATCTTTCAGATGCAAGCCCAGATGAACATCCAGACCCTGAATGATTACGGCATCACCAAAATGGTTACGGCTTGCCCCCATTGCTTTAACATCCTCAAGAATGAATATCCCGAACTAGGCGGGAATTACGAGGTCCTTCATCACTCAACTTTCCTGCAGCAGATGATCAATGAAGGTTTGGTTGCTGTCAAAGATGGGGAGCGCTTTAAAGGAAAGAAGATCACCTTTCATGATGCCTGCTACCTTGCTAGGGCTAATGATGTTTATGAAGCTCCCCGCGAAGTATTGGAAACCCTGGATGCAGAGCTTGTAGAAATGAAGCGGTGCAAAACCAAAGGCCTATGCTGTGGAGCAGGTGGTGGCCAGATGTTCAAGGAAGCAGAACCTGGCAATAAAGAAGTCAATATAGAGCGCACTGAGGAAGCCCTGGCAACAGATGCCGATTACATTGCGTCATCTTGCCCTTTTTGTATGACGATGATGAGTGATGGCGTCAAACAAAAGGAAAAAGAAGAAGAGGTTAAAGTTCGCGATATTGCCGAGTTGATCGCTGAGGCTGAAGACCTTTGATACAAAAAGGTGGCTATGAACGTTTGCTAAGATGATTCATAAGTAATGGCAAATAATTCGGAAGGTCAGGTGGTCGCTGGGCTGAAATAATATGCCCATCTGAGGTTGCAGATTCATCCACCCAATGGGCACCGGCATTTATTAGATCATCCTTAATGCCAGGGGTGCTAGTAGTTGTGACCCCGGAAAGCACACAAGCTGAGGCCAGTACCCAACCAGCGTGACAAATGTGGCCTATCGTTTTTTCGGCTTGGTGAAAGTGCTGAACTATGGATATTACGTCCGAAAAACGCCTGATTTTATCAGGTGCCCACCCTCCCGGTATAAGTAATCCATCGTAATCACTGGGATCAACAGCCCCATAACTATGCGTGCTAGTAGCTGGCACTCCATGCTTACCAATGTAGGTTGCCTGAGCCTTTTCTCCGACCATGTGAAGCTCAGCACCGGTTTCCTGTAGCCTTAAAACCGGATACCATAGTTCCAGGTCTTCAAAATCCTGGTGAACTAGCTGTAGAATTTTTTTACCTGATAGGTCCATAAAATTTTCGCCCTTCTCTTCCCAGGCAAAATTAGCTAATAAAGATCTTTATCCTATTTTCTTTGAAATAACCCTATAAAGAATCTAGCCACCTAGGGCGATATCCAGCATCATCATTATAGCAAAGCCACCCATGGCACCCATTGTTGCGATATCGGTATTGCCTTTAAGGTGAGCTTCCGGGATCAACTCTTCGACAACTACATAAATCATAGCGCCAGCAGCAAAAGCCAATGCATAAGGGAGCATTGGTTTAACCAGTAAAACCGCTGAAGCTCCGATTACACCCGCAATGGGCTCCACAATGCCCGAAAGCTGGCCATAATTAAAGCTCTTAAGCTTTGAAAAACCTTCCCGTCTTAAGGGCATGGAAACGGAAGTACCTTCCGGAAAATTCTGAATACCAATGCCTAAACCTAAAGCTATGGCACCTGCTAACTCTGCACCTGGAAGGTCATAAGCTAAAGAGCCAAAAGATACTCCCACCGCCAACCCCTCAGGAATATTGTGCAGGGTAATGGCTAAAACCAACAGGATACTACGGTGTAGCTGGGTTGGTAGCCCCTCAGCGTCTGAATTCGGGAATCCGATGTGAAGGTGTGGAATGATCTTATCAATCAAACCAATGAATAGCCCTCCAAGTAAAAATCCACTTACTACAGGCAACCAAACAGGCACTGACGTGGACTCTTTAGCCATCTCCATAGCTGGCAACAAAAGCGAAAAGAAACTAGCCGCTATCATAACGCCGGCAGCAAACCCCATCATGCCATCTAAAAACTTTTGGTTATAAGACCTGACAAAAAATACAAGGGATGCACCGGCACTGGTCATACCCCACGTAAAAAGGGTTGCTAATAGGGCTTGGAGAATAGGTGAAAGCGATTCAAACCAGGACATTGATAATAAGCTTTAATTCGTAAATTTTTAGGCAATTCTAAAAATTTTGTTTGATTCGGCACAAAATTATTGCCAAAATTTGCTCAATCTTAAACGGGAATGTCCTTAAGATAATAGCTTAGGCTTTTCCTAAAAATAAAAACAGACCCTTATAGAATGGTGGTAAAAAACAACAGGGTACAACAGCATTCCTTCTATTTATTGCTGCAGCAGAGCAAGAATTCGGTCAGATAATGCCTGACGCGTTAGCGTTACTCGTCCAAGCTCTCCACCATTTCTATAAGCTCATCAAAATCCTTGTAGCCAGGACGTTCCTCGCCTCCGGCGTAGATATTAATCGCGAACGGCTTGAATTCTTTAGTTAGGTCTATAATGTTCTCAGCATTAAAAGGAAAGTTCAGGATCACATTCAAGTCATCAGAAAAATCCTTTATGCGCTTTTTAAAGTTATTATCATTAAGAAAAGCCTCGAAGTCTTCTTCATCATAAATGGAGAACATGTAGTAAGTAATATCCTGATAGCTATCCTCAATGTAATACTCCAACTCTTCACGATCACGAAAGGTAGAAAGATCGAGATTTTGTATAATTTGCGCCTTCAACTTGGATAACGAAAAGTAGTGATCAGTTTCGTTTAGCTGTACGTAGGTAAGTCTATACTGCTGGATAGCATCCCTGATTTCTTCATAATCCTGCTTACCAAACTCGCCAACGAGACCAATTCCCTCTAACCAACTTGTAATTTCTTTAATGTCTTCTGGTTCCACATAATTTTCATTGTCAGGGTCCATACTAAAGCCTAGAAAGTGTGCTTGAGATCCTGCTGCAAATCGGGCATCGCTTAGGTTTGTGACTTCCCCGAACTTCAGGTTGGTAATAAGGGTCATTGGTTTTGTTGTGTGGTTTGATTGGTTTTCAAATGTTCGAAATAAAAAATTTTTCCTAAATATCGAATAGCTATAGTTGAGATTACAATTTTTTTAACGTCCAAAACTACTAATGGCTTACCTTTAAAATAACTTCGATCTCATCAACAATAAAGAAAAAAAGCAGTTTAGAGGCTTAACCCATGGAATTTTATGAGCAGGTATATCAAGTAGTTCGATGCATTCCGAAAGGGCGTGTTACTACCTATGGACACATTGCTCGCTTTTTAGGCGCGGCCGGCTCTGCAAGAATGGTAGGGTGGGCCATGAATGCCTCCCATAATGAATTCCCCCCGGTTCCCGCGCATCGTGTTGTAAACAGACAAGGCATGCTTTCCGGGAAGCATCACTTTGCTACGCTTGAAATGATGCAGCAATTACTAGAACAAGAAGGTTTAACGGTGGTAGAGGACCAGATTCAAAACTTCAACCAACACCTTTGGGATCCAGCCAAAAATTTGAATATAGGTCAAGCTGGTGAATAGGCTAACCAACATCCGTGTGCCGCAAAGATTAGTAAGATAGGAAAGTGGAGTGGAGGATATCGGACTCGAACCGATGACCTCTTGAATGCCATTCAAGCGCTCTACCAACTGAGCTAATCCCCCTGTTGTAGTTGCAAAGGTATTTTTTTTGGCCAGACTTCCCCAAAAGTAGGCTTAACTCCCCAACAGTCCTTTGCATACTTTTTGGGAAAGTAGATACAACGTTATTAGCTTTGCACTAGCAATTCAGAAAAAGTTTAAAACTTACTTTTTTTCTGTTTGTTCTAAGATCATTGTCCGGTGGTGTAATTGGCAACACGTCAGGTTTTGGTCCTGAAGAGTCCAGGTTCGAGCCCTGGCCGGACAACTTTCTTCTTTACAGGTTTTACAAGCTATGCCATCCAGGTTCAATCCAATTAAAATTTTTGCTGGCCGCGGTTCTCGCCACCTAGCTGATAAAATTGCTAATGATTTTGGGAAACCCCTAGGGGATTCATCAGTGGAAGCGTTCAGCGATGGTGAGATTCAACCTTATTTTAATGAAACGGTGAGAGGTTGTGACGTTTTTCTCATCCAATCTACTTTCAGCCCATCCGACAATTTGATGGAGCTGTTGCTAATGATTGATGCGGCTAAGAGAGCATCAGCGCACTACATCACTGCTGTAGTACCCTATTTTGGTTATGCAAGGCAAGACCGGAAAGACAAGCCCAGGGTTGCTATTGCATCAAAATTGACGGCAAACCTGATTTCGGCAGCAGGTGCAAGCCGCGTAATGACGATGGACCTTCACGCCCCTCAGATCCAGGGCTTTTTTGACATACCAGTTGATCATCTTGACGGTTCAGTTATATTTATTCCTTATATCAAAAGCTTAAACCTCGGTAACTTGGTTGTTGCCTCTCCAGATATTGGGGGCTCCAAGAGGACGAGAGGATATGCCAACCACCTTAACTCCGACATGGTAATCTGTGATAAGCATCGCCAAAAAGCCAATCAAATTGCTACGATGAACATCATTGGGGATGTGGAGAATAAAGATGTGGTACTAGTTGATGACATTATTGACACAGGAGGCACCCTAGTGGAAGCCGCGCGCATTATGAAACAGCAGGGCGCTCGATCGGTGAGGGCCTGTATTACGCATGGATTACTGTCGGGATCTGCAGTGGACAAGATCGAAAATTCTGAATTGGAAGAGTTAGTGGTATGTGACACCATTCCGCTTGAAAAGAACACAACAAAAATAAAGACGCTTTCCGTATCAAAGCTCTTCGCTCAGGCCATAAGGAATGTTTACGAGCACGGAACGATAAGTTCTTTATTCCATCAAGCTGATACTTATCAGCAAGATTTCAACTTTTGACGATTTCCGGCCCGGTATCCCTTTATGAATGTCTATTTAGTAAAATTTTTACTTTTGCAAAGCAAAACAATAGTCTCATGCAGATAAAAACCCTTAAGCTTAAGGAACGCCAAACCATTGGTAAGGAAGATAGTAAAAGGCTTCGGAAACAGGGTTTCATCCCCTGTACACTTTACGGTCAAAATAAAGGCATCAGGCATCTTTATGGATTTGTAAAGGATTTTAGGGATATCTGCTTTACGCCTGATGTTTATAAAATCAATTTACTTGTTGAAAATGAGGATCCGCAAGAGGCTATTATCCAAGAATCTCAGTTCCACCCGTTGTCAGATGATGTTTTGCATTTAGATTTTTTAAGGGTTCAGGAAGATTCCGAGGTTAAGCTTACCCTACCGGTAAGTTTCGAGGGTACGCCAGCAGGCGTTATAAATGGTGGTCGTTTATTTAAAAAGATTCGCAGCCTTCAGGTTAAAGGTCAGGTTCAAAACATTCCTGAACAGCTCACAATTGATGTATCAGGGATGGATAATGGAACCATTGTAAAAGTTCAGGACCTCAATTTTGATAACCTTCAGATCTTAAATAACAGTAGTGTGGCTGTGGCCTCAGTAGCACTACCCAAAAAAGCCCGCAAAGCAGCCAGTAGTTAAGGCTGTTTTACCTTGAGGATATTATGGAAGCGGGATAAGGAGCGTTCCTTATCCCGTTTCGTTTTTGGAGCCCAGGAAAAGCGCTAAATTTTGAAGCACTTGGTTGTGGGGCTAGGTAACATTGGCCCTGAATATGAGTATACCCGGCATAACATTGGCTTCCAAGTTCTTGAAGCGTTTGCGGAAAAAACTGGCGTATCCTTCGAGCCTTCTCGTTACGCACTATTCTCCTATACCAAGATCAAAAACAAAGAGCTTTATCTGATCAAGCCTTCAACTTTGGTCAACCTCAGTGGAAAGGCTGTCAGATACTGGCTTAATGAGCTTCAAATACCTTTATCCCGTTTATTGGTTATAACCGATGATGTGGACCTCCCGCTTGGTAAGCTAAAACTAAAGAAAAAAGGTGGTGATGCCGGCCACAATGGGATGAAGCATATTATTGATCTACTTCACACAAAGGATTTCCCGAGACTACGCATAGGTATAGGTAAAAATTACCCGAAAGGAAGACAGATACCCTATGTGCTTGGCGAATGGACGGAGGAAGAGTGGAACAGCCTATCTTCACAAGTTGAAAAAGCGAACGACATTATCAGAAACTGGGTATTACAAGGTATCGATAAAACCATGACCCAGTATAATTCCTGAAATGGATACCCCTACCTGAACAGCAGCACCTTATTCCGGTTATAACAAAAAAACCCTCAAAATTCCCTTTTGTAAAAGATTGGTTTACTTTGCAATGTTTAAAAATCCTTTCTAGCTATGGCATATGATCTTTTAGTTGTCGGCAGTGGTCCAGGTGGTTACGTGGCTGCCATTCGGGCATCTCAACTAAACATGAAGGTAGGAATAATCGAAAAGGAAAGCCTTGGTGGTATTTGCTTAAATTGGGGATGTATTCCTACTAAAACCCTTTTAAAATCAGCCCAGGTCTATGATTATGTAAAGCATGCCAACGACTACGGTATTAATGTAGGTGAATCGTCCATAAACTTTGAGGGGATGATCCAGCGCTCCAGGAATGCCGCCAATGGGATGAGTAAAGGCGTCAATTTTTTGATGAAGAAGAATAAAATTGACGTCATTGAGGGCCATGGTAGGCTAACTAGCGATAAAAAAGTAGAGGTTGAGCAATCCGATGGTAATAAAACGACCCATGAAGCAACAAATGTCCTGATTGCAACGGGAGGACGTGCAAATGAATTACCCCATATCCCTATTGACGGGGAAAAAGTTATTGAGTACCGCAAAGCCATGACCCTGGAAAAGCAACCCAAAAGCATGGTCATTATTGGAGGGGGCGCCATCGGATCTGAGTTTGCTTATATGTATAACAGCATTGGGACGGATGTAACACTGGTTGAGTACATGGACCAGATATTACCAGTAGAAGACCAGGAAGTTTCTAAAGCATTGCGGAAATCCTACAAAAAGCAAGGCATAACCGTTAAAACCGGGACCAATGTAAAAGCGGTAGATACCCAAGGAGATGGTTGCCGTGTAACCATGGAAAGCCAAAATGGAGAAGAGACGCTAGATTGTGATATTGTACTGTCATCAGTTGGCGTTGCTCCCAATGTGGAAGATATCGGACTTGAAAATTTGGATATTCAGCAGGATAAGCATGGAAAGATCCAAGTGGACGCCTACTACCAAACCAATGTTTCGAATGTTTTCGCCATAGGGGATGTCATACCAGGGCCAGCATTAGCCCATTTGGGATCCGCTGAAGGCATTTTTTGTGCGGAATACCTTGCCGGTTTAAATCCTGAACCCCTTGATTACAACAATATTCCCTCCTGTACTTACTGTTCACCTGAGGTATCTTCAGTAGGTTATACCGAGGAGCAAGCCAAGGAAGCTGGGTACGAGGTAAAAGTGGGCAACTTCCCTTATACAGCATCAGGTAAGGCTAATTCCTCAGGCCATACTGAAGGAATGGTAAAGGTTATTTTTGACGCGAAGTATGGTGAATGGTTAGGTGCTCACATGATGGGTGACCATGTTACGGAGATGATATCGGAAGTAGTAAGTGCGCGCAAGCTTGAAACTACCGGCCACGAGATTGTCAAATCCGTACATCCGCATCCAACCATGTCTGAAGCTGTGATGGAAGCTACCGCAGCGGCTTACGATGAGGTTATCCATATTTAACAGGTTCTGCTCATTAAATCCCTTATTGCAGTTCATAACCCCAGCTGAGGTTGGGGTTTTTTATTAGCATTATAACGTGATAATTATTAGATTTGAGAACTGATAAATTCGTAAAAAGTTTAAGCTAAAAACTTATAACGATATGGAAAATCAAATACTAGAACAAGAAGAAGCCCAACCGGTTATTGAATGGAATTACGCAGGCTTCTGGATTCGCTTTTTAGCCTACTTCATTGATTCCATCCTGATGAGCATTGTCAATGTTATAATCCTTTACGGAGTAGTGGGGATTGATACCTTAGCTGATCCACAAGAAGGTGTTTTAATGACTAATGCCATTAATTTTATTATACCCCTGCTTTATTTCACACTTATGCAAAGCTCTAGTAAACAAGCAACTTTAGGGAAAATGGCTGTTGGTATAAAAGTTCTCAATGCCAATAGCGAAACCATAAGTTTTCCGCAAGCTATAGGGCGTTACTTTTCTAAAATTGTCTCGGCTATTATTCTATTGATAGGATTTATCATGGCTGGTTTTGATAGTAGGAAACAAGCCCTGCACGATAAGATGGCCGGCACTTTTGTCGTATATGAGTCCTAAGCATTGGTTATCACTTCTATAAAAATGTTTTCTTGAAGTCGCCAGCATGAAAGGGCTTTATGAAACCCATTTTCACTTTGATGGGCAAACCAGTGCTTATCAAGGGAAAGTACGAGATACCTACGAGATTGGTAATCAATATTTACTATTCGTCACTACTGATCGGATATCTGCTTTCGACCAAGTATTGCCGGAACCCATCCCCTACAAAGGCGAGATTCTCAATCAATTAGCAGCTCGCTTTTTGAGCATGAGCAAAGCAATTCTTCCCAATTGGCTTTTGGAGGTTCCGGATCCAGCAGTTTCTTTCGGGCGGAAGTGTGAGCCATTACCCATAGAAATAATCGTACGCGGATACCTGTGCGGAAGTTCGTGGCGGGCCTATCAGCAAGGGGCTACTCATTTATCAGGCGAACCTCTGCCCTCAGGCATGAAAGCATATGATCCTTTCCCAGAGCCGCTTTTAACGCCTACTAGCAAGGCTACTTCAGGCCATGATGAGCCCATAACTCGTTCAGAAATCATTCAAAAAGGCCTTGTGAGTGAGACCACTTATGATCAAATTGACGCTTATAGCCGTAAGTTATTTGAGCAAGGACAGGCGCATGCCAATGATCATGGACTGATCCTAGCGGATACTAAGTATGAATTTGGGCTTTATCAAGGACAAGTGGTCTTAATTGATGAGGTTCATACACCAGATTCCTCAAGGTATTTTTACCAAGAAGGGTTTACCGAATTGATCGATAAAGGTGAAGCCCCAAAACAGCTTTCCAAAGAGTTTGTAAGAGAGTGGCTCATGGAAGAAGGCTTTTATGGAGAACCGCATCAGGTACTCCCGACTTTAAATAGGGAGCGCATTCAGGCCATTCAGCGAAGATATCTTGAGCTATTTCACCAGCTAACCGGTGAGGAGTTCAATTTTTCTGACCGGGCGGACGTATATAAACGCATCGAAAAGGCTGTTCACCAAACCATTAGTAACTGGCATTTTTAATCCTAACTAAAAATTAGGCGAAAGCAGGTACTTGGCGTAAAAATCGTTGATTTCTTTCACAGCCTCGTCAACAGTGTCAACTAGCCTGAATAGTAACAAGTCTTCTTCATCAATATTGCTGGTTTTTTCTAGCATTGCTTCTTTAAGCCATCCAATCAAGCCGCCCCAGAAGTCACTGTTGACAAGGACAATGGGAAATTTGGCAATTTTCTTTGTTTGAATAAGGGTTAGAGCTTCAAAGAGCTCGTCTAGGGTTCCAAGCCCTCCGGGTAACACAATAAAACCTTGGGCATATTTGACAAACATTACTTTCCTTACAAAGAAATAGTCAAAGTTCAGCACCTTATCAGAATCAATATACTGATTGGGCTCCTGCTCGAAAGGAAGATCAATATTTAGCCCTACCGATTTGCCTTCATTATCGGTAGCGCCTTTATTAGCAGCCTCCATGATCCCCGGGCCGCCGCCAGTGATGATGCCATAGCCCTCATCCGTCATTTTCTTGGCAATTTCAATCGCCATTTGGTAATAAGTATCTTCAGGTTTACTTCTCGCAGAACCAAAAATAGAAACGCAGGGCCCGATCTTATTGAGTTTTTCAAACCCCTCCACGAATTCGCTCATGATCTTGAAAATGGCCCAGGAGGACTCGGCTTTTACCTCAGACCAGTGTTTATCTTCAAAAGCCTTTCGGATTTTCCGATCATCAAAAGATTTGTTTTCCATAAATGGTTTTTTTACGCATTAAACGCTTCCTTTTAGCTCCGAAATTTTTTGATCAATTGGTTTAGTTCATTGATGATACGCTCTTGAGTATCAATATTGCCAGACGACTCAAATTCCTTGTCTTTCAGATTAGCCAATGTTTCTTTATGTTGCCGGCGATGGGATTTTAAGACTTTAAGAACCTGTTTCCTATCCTTTTTCCTTACTATCCATTTCTGGAGCTGTTCTAAGTTGCTGATACGTTGTGAGAAATACATTGGTCCCATCCGCTCTAAGTACTGCATGTAGATTGGAAGAAGCTCAAAACGGGCATCCCAGTTAGGCTTATCTATCAGGACCTGCTGTAAAAAACTATCAGCTTTTTGTGTCCCCTGTTTTGCATGTAGTTTGGCCACCATTAATAACAAACGGTTGCTTCTGGTATCCGTCAGCTCAGTGGAAGCGTTTAGCGCCAGTTTTGAATTTGTTTCTTTTAGCGCATCCAAAGCCTGCCTTACCACATAATAGGCACTATCCTGAAGGCCGCTCTTAAAGGTGCCTAAAAACTTATTAGCGTTGTCATAATCAGCTAAGGTCTGATAGGCAAATCCCCTTACTCGGGTTTCCGGATCGTTTTTGGCAAGGCTTTTTACCTTATTCGCAAATTTGGATGAAAGGCGGGGATGACTTGTATCCCGAATCATTTTCAAACCTTCCAGCCGTATCCGGCGATAAGAGCTATTGAGGGCCTTCTTGGTTAAGGACGCTGCCCGGGAATAGGGCAAGTTTCCCAATGCCTCTGAGAGACGCGTGATAGCCTCATATTGATTCAGATAATCTTCCGTATTGTTAAATTGATAGACCCAGGCATTCTGCCCAAAACGAAGATTTTTTTCAGCGAGGATTACTTTCTCAGCGTCAAAATTCACAAGGTGTGGGGGCTGCTTAGCTGGAAAATAAAAACTATCTGCTTTCTCGTTTATCGTGATTTCATACCGCTTGATTTCGCCGTTTTGATGATGAATGTCAATAGCCATTGGAAGCTTGAACACGGGGTACTTGTTTGTGTTCTGCTGCTGTTTTACTGTTAACAATACTTCATTAGTGGCTGAATCATAGTGTTGATCGACCTGTAGCTTAGGATGCCCCGCTGAGCGAAACCATTGATCAAAAAACCATTTAAGATCCCTACCCGTGACATGCTCAAGTGCCAGACGCAAGTCATGGTGCTCAACAGGCTGATAAGCATGTTGCTTCAAGAAATAGCTAAGTCCTTCAAAAAAGGCTTTGCCACCCAGTTCAACGTGGAGCATACGAAGGATGCAAGCCCCTTTTTGATAGCGATGCGCATCAAATAGCCGCCCTGGCGATTTGTAATGGTACTGAATCATAGGGCGTTTCTTACGCCTGGATTCATTTAAATACCGGTTCCGGTCGTTCTGCCATTGGACAGCGGCTGCCTCGTCTCCATGGGCATGGCGCATCCATAAATGCTCACCATAAGTTGCAAAGGCTTCATTCATGGCTAGATTGGCCCATGACTCACAAGTTACCAAATCCCCAAACCAATGATGGAAGAGCTCATGAGCGATCAAGGTCTCATAGGTGCGATGTAAATGTTGCCGCCGGTTATGTTGAATTCCGCTAAAATGAACAGTAGCTGAGGTGTTTTCCATGGCACCCGCAATGAAATCCCGTACGGTAACCTGGGCGTATTTAGCCCAGGGGTAGTCAAAATCTAATATCCGGGAATAATAGTCCATCATTTCAGGAGTGGCCCCAAATATAGTTTGAGCATACTGTTTATATTGGGGTTCTAGGTAATAATTCACGGGAATGCTATCCTGCCAGCTATCCTGAACTTTCGTATACTTACCCACAGCCAACATGAAGAGGTAAGGCGCATGCGGTTTTGATTGACGCCAGTAAACGGTATGCGTTCCGTCTGCATTGGTCGCTTCATATACTTTCTCACCATTCGAAATGGCCGTGTAAGCGGTATCAACCGTTATGTACACTTCCTGGGTGGTCTTTTCATTGGGCTGATCAAAAGTGGGGAACCAATGGGAAGAATATTCGGTCTCTCCTTGGGTCCAGATCTGCTTAGGCTTTTCAGGAATTTTACCCCTCGGATTGATGAAATACATGCCCTTACTACCTGCAACAGCGCTCTTGTTGTCTTCAAGATTTGAAAGCCTGGCAGTGTAATCTAAAAAAAGCTTTGCCGTGTCTTTCTCCTTCAGCGTTCTGGGTAGCTGAACAATTAATTGTTGGGAATCATATCGATAACTTAGCGCATTATTAGGCCCTGTTCTATCCTTAAGTGCTATGGAGTGAAATAGGAAATTGTGGGCATCAATGACCACAGAGTCCTGGGGGTAAAAAGTAGGAGAAATGCTAAGCGTGGCTTTTCCTTTCAAGCTGGCAGTTTCCCATATGGGTTCTAACCTAAGCTTTGTATGGACGAGATCCATTGGGCGGGGTTCTGCTGGCTGGTAGGGCTGTTTGAGAAAAGCTTTTTGCTGGCTAACCTCAATGGTATCAAGTTGTCGTTTGACAGTAGCAGCTTTTTGGGTATCTTCATTTGTTAGACCACAGCTACTGAATAGGCCAAAAACTATTAGCAGCGCAAAAGTAACCGTTTTTTGCATTTTCCTTTGCTTCCGATTTGATGTTCTTTATGCGGATGATATTTATCAAACTTAAGGCTAATTGAGTGTTTTGAAGTGGGTCGCCATCTACGTTAGCTAGTTTTAAGCAGGTAAAAGATGGAATACCTACTTGGTAGCTAACCGTTATTGCATGGTAATAAGGCCAAAAAAAGCCCAGCTACTAAAAGTAACTGGGCTTAAAAGCAAACGTGATCCCGCAGGGATTCGAACCCTGGACCCTCTCCTTAAAAGGGAGATGCTCTACCAGCTGAGCTACGGAATCGTTTGATTGGAGCTTGCAAACTTACGTTAATGTAAATGTCCCTGCAAACTACCATCACGAACACAGGGTTAACCTTAATGTTCAAGCTTAATCATCTGAAGCCATTTTCTCATCAAACAGTTTGCGGTAAGTTATATGCAGCTTGCTTCGGCGGGCATTTAATTTCCGGATTGTGGCTTTCATTTTAGGATTAAAATCACCAATCCAGGATAGTTCAGCACTCCGGTATTTCCCGTTTTCTTCAACCTTTTTTACCAGGTGATAGATCAACAGTGCATCTACACCGCGATTTTGAAAATCCGGATGAATCCCGAAAACTAATCCTTTAAGCTTGTCTAACATGCCTCGCTTCCGGTACCAAAGAAATTTAAGCTGTTCCCAAATTCCCAGTTTTCCATTAAAATACTTAAAAATTTGATTGACATCTGGCAATAGAAATATAATACCAGCAGGGTGGCCGTCAACGTATACAAAAATTAAAAAGTCTTTTTCTAAAATGGGCTTAACTTGCTTAAATAAAGATTTGACCTCTTGGTGCGTTAATGGCTTGAAATGCTGGAATTCTTCCCAAGCCCTATTGTATACAGCTAAGAAATCAGCAACGAACTGATCCAGTTTATCCAGCTCTAAGGTTTTTACGGTTGTAGTGGTTTTACTAGTGGCACGCTCGGCAATTTTCTGCAACCATTCCAGATCAATGTCTCCCCGTATAACCTCAAATGTTTCCTGGTCAAAATGTTTTTCAAAACCATAAGCTTCAAACAATTCCTGGTAATAAGGCGGATTGTAATTCTCTTGGTAATTGGGCTGCTTAAACCCTTCCACCAGTAATCCCCAGAACTTATCCCGCTGACCAAAATTGATAGGCCCATCCATTGCTTTTACCCCCCTCTCTTCCAGCCATTCCCGAGCTTTATCAAAAAGCATTGATGCCGCCTGCTGATCATGGATACATTCAAAAAAACCGATCCCCCCTATTCGGTAGGGCTCATTTTTGATAGCATCACTTTTAGTAAAGGCAGCCACCCTACCTATTAAATTTCCATCATGGCTTCTTAAAACCCATCGTTGCAATTCATTTTCACGGAAAGCCGGATTTTTTTGCTGGTTAAAGATGAAATCTAGATCCCGCTGAAGAGGAGGGATCCAGTTCGGTTCATTTTCATAAATACGATACGGAACATCGAAGAAAGCTTTCTGACTAAGCTTGTCATTCACCGGCTGTAACTGCATGCATTAAAAATTTGGCAACTTTGCAAAAGTTTAAAAATAAAGGCCCATTCACAAATATGAATTTAGGCGATAGGCTGATACAATTTGAACTTGAGGATGAAGAAGGTCAAAGTATTGCCCCCTATCGTATGTTTGACACTTACGATGGTATCTTATTGATTTTTTATTCTTCCTATTGCCCTTATAGCCAGCAATATTTTGCTCGTTTGCAGCAATTGATCGATGAATATAAACCTGATAGCCTCGGCATTTTATTTATCAACCTCCTGCATGGTCAAGCACCACTACAAGAGGATGCTGAGCTGCAACTACTTGAAAAGGCTCAGCAGCATAAAGCCTTTATCAAGCTCGTAAAGGATGAGGATCACCAATTGGCAGAAGCTATGAATGTGCAGGTTACCCCACTCGCCTATTTGTTTGACAAGAATCAGAAGCTTGCTTATAAAGGCCCGATTGACAATGAGCCTTCAACTGAAGAGGCAGTTACACGTGTTTATCTGAAGGATGCCCTGGATTACACCCTTGACGGCTTTGCTGTAGACTTCCCGGAAATCACACCTTTCGGTACGCCTGTTTCACATTCTTCAGATAATGCAAAGGCTAACTAACCTGTTCCAAAGCCCCTTTGATGGGAAACAACCAAACCTTCAGTCAAAAGGTCGCTATTGTTACGGGGGCTTCCAGTGGCATTGGCTTTGGAATTGCGCTGGAATTGACCAAGGCTGGTGCATATGTGGTTTTAGCCGCCAGGAATGAGGCAAAACTCCTGGATGCGGCTTCTTATTGCCAACAATATTCCAAGGGTGTGCTTCCAGTCGTTACCGATGTAAGTGATCCTGATCAATGCCAGAACCTAATAGATCAAACTATAGAGCATTTTCAACGATTGGATATCCTGGTCAACAATGCCGGTATTTCCATGCGAGCTTTATTCGAGGATATGCACCTTTCCGTCATGGAAAAAACGATGGCTATCAATTTCTGGGGAACGGTTTATTGCACGCATGCGGCTATGCCGTATCTCCTGAATAGCCGAGGCTGGGTAATTGGTATAAGTTCTATTGCTGGTTACCGCGGCTTACCGGCCCGTACTTCCTACTCGGCTTCCAAATTTGCCATGAATGGCTTCCTGGAGGCTCTCAGAACGGAAAACCGTAAAACAGGTTTAAAAGTATTAACTGTTTGCCCGGGTTTTACGGAATCGAACATCCGCGAATCAGCTTTGGATGCTCAAGGCCAAGCACATGGATCTTCCCCAAGAGCAGAGAGCAACATGATGCAGCCAGAAGAAGTAGCCCAGGCAATGATCAAAGCTATGCGGAAAAAACAAAAAACATTGATTCTCACCCGGCAAGGCCGTTTGACCGTATGGCTAAACAAATGGGCAAATGGTTTTATGGATCGCTTAGTCTTTAACCACATGAACCAAGAGCCAGATTCTCCCTTAAGAGGGAAACCCAAAGATTAGCAGTTGCCACTGCCTAAACTTGTATGAATTAGATCCTGGATCTCGGAAACAAGCTCACTGGGTATCACTTCTGCTAAAGCCATAAACATTTGGTTCCGCGTTTCATTCATGGCTTGGTGCTCATCTAATCCCTGGCGATGAAAAATGGTGGAAGCTTCCAGGTAAAGTTCCTCAACGGCCCGAATATCCTCCTGGAAATCCCTAAGCACGGGTTTTTGCAGAGCTTGGTATTGTTGTGGCAAGGCCCATTCCATATCAAAAGCCTGAAGGACCACCACCTTCATCGTCAAACCCCGAACCATGTCTGTATTACCTTTCCACTTTTCCCCAAATACCCGATCCACTTTGGCATCAATGTGCTGCATTAATTCTTTTGTGGCATCACCTAATGTCACTTGTTTACTTGAGTTATCCGCCATGATTTCCTAATTTGCCACTTTCAACAAATATTAAACAAGCTTGAGCATTTACAAAAACATTTTCCCGGGGTTAAATACCTTCATTGATAAAGCACCTGCGCCCAAAACCTTAGGCCTATGGTTAATCCTGTTTGGATTCTCGTTTCAAGGGTTTAGCCAGGAGCAGTTCATTAAGGAAATAGGCGACCGCTATACGCGGAAAGCTTACTACAATAGCGTGGCTATTGGGGTAGTGAATAAAGATTCCAGCAAAGTTTACACTTTTGGGGAGATTGGGCCCAACATGCCCGGAATCCCAACCAAAGACAACTACTTTGAGATTGGCTCCCTTACCAAGCTTTACACAACCCTTATTTTCCAGGATTTAGTGGAAAAAGGAAAACTAGATCCCAATGCTCCCGTCCAGCGATTCCTTCCGGACTCTGTAAATCTTTCCACCAAAGGCCCTAAACCTGTTCAATTGCACCATCTTGCTACCCACACCTCAGGCCTGCCCAGGTTGGATGAAGATTACTTCTACAAGCGCAGTCAAGATATTTACCGGATATCCCAGAATCCATTTGAAAGTTACGCGAAAGAAAACCTTTACCAGTTTTTGAATGAGGTGATCCCCTTTGCTGAACCCGGAAAAAAACTGCTTTTCTCCAACATGGGGATGGGGCTTTTGGGGCACATCCTGGAAAAAGTAACGGATAAGTCTTATAAAAAGCTTTTAAGTGAGTACACGGATAAAATGGGATTAGCAAATACCAAGGTCAATTTAAAAACCAGTACCCGGAAACAGTTTTTATTACCAGGGTTCAACCGCAGAAAGCGAGAAATGCCATACTGGGACTTTAAAGTGCTTGCTCCGGTGGGTGCACTTAAATCTACCCCAAGTGATATGCTGCGTTTTCTGAGGATCAGCATGGGAAAAATCGAAACGCCTTTAACATCAGTTATCCAAAAAGCCCAAAAAATACGAGACTCTGGTAACTTGAAGGATATGAAAAATGTGAATGTCGGATTTGGATGGTTCAAAGGTCCGCGGCAAATAAGAGGTGAAAAGGCCTATTGGCACAATGCCCAAACGGGCGGTTTTAGTAGTTTCATTGCTTTTTTACCTGAACAGGAGCGGGGTGTTGTGGTATTGGCCAATACCAATGGAGGCGTTGCTGGCGTAGCATTCAAGGTACTGAAGGTTCTGAAAGATTAAAAAATGGCTAAGCTAAGCGGGGGTTTGCTGATGTATAAAACATCAGCTAATGAAGGAATTCAAGTTTTCTTAGCCCATCCGGGAGGCCCCTATTTTCATAATAAAGATATGGGGGTATGGTCGATTCCTAAAGGAGAATTGGAAAGTGATGAAGATCACTTATCCGCTGCCATTAGGGAGTTTGAGGAGGAAATTGGTTTTCGCCCTTATCTAGGAGTCAATTACCATTATCTAGGCGAAGCAAAGCAAAAAGGGGGTAAAATCAATTACATTTGGGCTTTTGAAAGCAATCCTTCCCTAAAGGGCCTGCCTCAAAGCAACACTTTTCCAATGGAGTGGCCACCAAAATCCGGTAAGACCCAGTATTTTCCTGAGGTAGACCACATTGGTTTTTTTGATATCCCCACTGCGCGTGAGAAAATAAGAGATCGACAAGCCGTATTTCTTGACCGGTTATTACTTGAGCTAGGCTACCCCTAAGCTACCGCATTTTTTTCAATAAATGCCGATACTTCCAGCTTAAATAGCCAGCAGTTCCTAGTAGGATTACAATACCTAAGGGTAAGAAAACAGTAAACAGGACAATAATCCCTAAAGTCCCGATCAGGGAGGTTAGGCAACCGTTTGTCCTTAGCTGAAATTGGCGGTTAAAGGGTGGGCTTTCCTGCTGTTGGGACTTTTCCCCTTCCACATGAATTTTGACTTCTTCAGCCTCGACATGATCATGCTTATTGGAACCTGTTCTATGTTCAATGTCCCTTTTGTTTGATTGATGGCCTGATGAATCTGAAGCGCTCATGCCTTAACTTTTAAATTCCCCCTCAAGTCTCGGGTTTTGTTACACAACGGACAGAATTGTAAAGATTTTAGCTCAGTTTTTGACCGTGTCTTTTAATAAAAATTATGCGTTGGTTAAGCGTTTGTTGCGTTTTGTTTGGGCTTGCTTTTAATACACCAAGTAAAAGTTCCGAATATGAATTTTTCCAAAAAGCTGATCAATTTTTCCAAGAATATGTAGACAAAAAGGGTAAAGTTGCATACCAAAGGCTCCACCAAAACCCGGAACCCCTGAAGCAATTAACAGCCAAAATTGAAAATCCCAAATACCAATCCCTTGAAGGCCAATCCCTTAAAGCCTTTTACATCAATGCTTACAACCTGCTTACAATCCAGCAAGTTGTGAACCATTACCCGATTTCATCGCCAAAAGATGTTGATGGCTTTTTTAAAAGAATTGAACATCAAGTAGCCGGTAAAACCTTAACGCTTAACGAGCTTGAAAAAAAGACCCTTTTTGAAAAATTCCCGGATCCCAGACTCCATTTTGGGCTGGTTTGTGCTGCAAAAGGATGTCCTCCCCTTCGTCCTCATGCTTACCACCCTAGTCACTTAGGTCAACAGCTTGAACAGCAAACGCAACGGGCTTTGATGGATAAGGAATTTATTCGGACTAGAGAGGGTAAAAGGCTCGCCCGTATTTCAAAAATATTCCAGTGGTACAAAGATGATTTTTTGAAGGAAGCCTCTTCCCTGCTGGACTACATCAATGATCATCGCCCAAAAAAGCTACCGGCTGACACGAAGATGCGCTATTATAGTTACGATTGGTCACTCAATGGCGCTGATTAGTATCCCCGATTATGTTTTTAATGCACTTTTTGTGCTATACATTTTCTCATCTAAACGGAGGTTTTCAAAGCTTTAACTTTGAATTGACGTTTAATACTAACCGATGAAGAATAAAGGTGATCACGTTTTTTTAGCACGTAAAGCAAACAACGACTTGTTATCCCCTGTTTTTAAAATATTCTAACGCAAATCCTCTAAGTAAATCCTCCCACATGGATCAAACGGGAAACGGAAAAGCTACCGGAGCAGATCTACAACAGCAACAAGTTGAACACGGGATGCTGCAGGTTTACGGTGCTAAAGAGCATAACCTTAAAAACCTGGATGTATCATTACCACGGAACGAACTTATTGTTTTCACTGGCATCAGCGGCAGCGGGAAATCGTCATTAGCCTTTGACACCCTGTATGCTGAGGGTCAGCGCCGGTACATGGAAACTTTTCAAGCTTATTTACGCCAGTTTGTGGGTAACATGAAAAGACCCGAGGTGGATAAGATTGAAGGGCTAAGTCCGGTCATTTCTATAGAGCAAAAGACTGTTAGCAAGAATCCGAGGTCCACTGTTGGTACGATAACCGAGGTGTATGACTTTCTAAGACTGTTGTATGCCCGGGCTTCTACTGCTTATTCTTACATAAGTGGTAAACCGATGGTGCGATTTTCGGATGAGCAGATCATCCATACCCTCACTACCCAATATGCAAATGAATCCCTGTACATACTAGCCCCTTTGATCAAGGCCAGAAAGGGACATTACCGGGAGCTATTCGAACAATATCGTAAACTTGGCTTTACCAAGGTCCGCGTAGATGGTGAATTACGAGACATCAAACCCGGCATGAAACTAACCCGGTATAAAATGCACGACATTGAACTCATCGTAGACCGGGTGAAAGTAAACGATAAATCGGGAACACGCATCAAAGAATCGGTTCAAACCGCCCTGCGTCAGGGTCGTGACACTATGATGGTCTTAAACCCTGATAATCCAGATAGCCTGCGCTACTTCAGCCGTAATTTAATGTGCCCTGATTCCGGCATAGCCTATGAAGAACCGCAGCCCAATACTTTTTCCTTCAATTCACCATATGGCTATTGCCCCGATTGTAAAGGAACAGGGGAAACCTACCAATTTAGCAGGGAGTATATCCTTCCCGACCTTTCCAAAAGCATTACCAAAGGAGGATTGCACCCGATTGGAACGGCTATCGATTTTTGGTTAAAATCCGTCTTGAAAAGTCTGGTCAAGCGTCATCGGTGTAAGCTGTCAACTCCGATCCGTGATTTTCCTGAGGAGCTTATACAAGAACTTTTATATGGAACTGAGGGAAAAATCAAAGTAGAAACGGAATTTGGTGAGATCAGCACTCAGTTTGAAGGTTTGATTGATTATTACCAACAAGTGCTTACCAACGGTCCTAAAACAAGCGAGCTTAAAAGAAAGGTGGAAGAACTGGCTGAATTAGCGCCATGTCCTACATGCCAAGGCTACCGGCTTAATCAAACAGCCAGGCACTTTCTAATAGATAATCAACACATCGGTGAGGTCTCCAACTTTCAGCTTAACCACTTTTATGATTGGATACAAGGGCTGGAAGCAAAAATGACAGGGCAGCAGCAATTCATAGCACGGGAAATCCTGAAAGAAATTGCTGAACGAACCCGTTTTTTGTTGGATGTTGGGCTTAAATACCTTAGCCTTAACCGGCCTGCTTATTCCCTATCCGGTGGAGAAGCTCAGCGCATACGGCTGGCAACGCAGGTTGGATCCCAACTGATCAATGTGCTTTATATCCTGGATGAGCCGAGTATAGGTCTCCATCAGCGAGATAATCACCGTTTGACTGATTCCCTAAAATCCTTAAGAGATATTGGCAACACGGTAATTGTGGTTGAGCACGACCGGGACATGATGCTGCAAGCAGATTACCTTCTGGACCTTGGACCCGGAGCGGGTAAGCACGGAGGATATGTGGTAGAACAGGGCAGGCCTCAGGAAGTACTGGAGGGTAACAGCATGACCGCCCAATATCTGAAAGGGCGCCAGGAAATAGCCCTACCTGAAGAACGCCGGCAATACGACTCCCGCAATATCCTAAGACTCCGTGGTGCTACCGGCAATAACCTTCAAAACCTATCGGTAGACTTTCCCCTTAGCACCCTTATTTGCGTAACCGGGGTATCAGGAAGTGGTAAGTCCTCACTCATTAATGACACCCTTTATCCCACGCTTAAACGCCATTTTTACCGATCATTCCAGCGCCCCCTGCCTTATAAAAAGGTCCAAGGCTTGGATCAACTTGATAAAGTAATCGAGATCAGCCAGTCGCCAATAGGCCGCACTCCTCGTTCTAATCCTTTAACTTACACTGGAGTGTTTTCCGATATCCGAAGGTTATTTGCTGAATTACCGGAAGCCAAGATAAGGGGTTATAAAATGGGTCGCTTTTCATTTAATGTGAAAGGCGGACGCTGTGAAACCTGTAAGGGGGCAGGCGTTAAAACCATTGAAATGAAATTCTTACCGGATGTTTACACGCAGTGCCCGGATTGCCTTGGGAGAAGGTATAACCGGCAAACCTTGGAAGTACGCTACAAGGGAAAATCCATTAGTGATGTCCTGGATATGACCGTAGAAGAAGCGGTCAAGTTCTTTGAAAACATCCCTAACATCAAACGTAAATTGAAAACCCTGGATGATGTTGGTTTGGGCTATGTTCACCTGGGACAGCCCTCAACAACACTTTCAGGTGGTGAAGCTCAAAGGGTAAAGCTAGCCACTGAACTAGCTAAAAAAGATACAGGCAAAACTTTTTATATTTTAGATGAACCAACTACCGGCCTTCATTTTGAAGACATCCGTATCCTGATGAATGTGCTCAATAAACTTGTGGATAAAGGCAACACCGTTTTGATCATAGAGCATAACCTGGACGTTGTAAAATTGGCTGATCATGTGATCGATATTGGTCCCGAAGGCGGAGATGAAGGAGGAAAAGTTGTTGCGAAAGGTACCCCGGAAGCCGTTGCAAAACAAAATCATGGGCATACGGGAAGATTTTTAAAAAAGGAATTGGAAGAAACAGTGAATCAGCGAGAACTAGCTGTTTTAGAAGCATAAACACAATAAAAATGTTATTCTATGAGTACTGAATCTCAAGAAGGTTTATCCTCAGCTACCCTTGGCGCAGGTTGTTTTTGGTGCGTAGAAGCTGTTTTTCAGCAACTTCAGGGGGTAAAAAAAGTAGATGCTGGTTTTGCTGGTGGTGAAACCGAGAATCCAACCTATGAGGAGGTTTGCACTGGTAATACAGGCCACGCGGAGGTTGCGCGTATTGATTATGATCCCAATGTCATTGCTTTTGAAGAACTGTTGCAAGTATTCTGGCATACCCATAATCCTACCACTTTGAATCGGCAGGGGGCTGATGTAGGCACCCAGTACCGATCAGTCATTTTTTACCATGACGAGGAGCAAAAAAAGGTTGCAGAAAAATCCTTAGAAGAAGCTGATAAAAGCGGCATTTGGGAAGCCCCTATCGTCACAAAGTTAGAACCGCTTAAAAACTACACCAAAGCAGAAGGGTATCATCAAAACTTTTATGAAAAGTACAAAAATGGGCCCTATTGTGATGCTGTAATAGAGCCCAAGCTTAAAAAGTTAAAGGAGAAGTTTGGTGAAAAACTAAAAATGGCCGTTTAAAAATCTTGGTTGGTAAGGTGCTCACCATTCAGGTTGGTCTCCCGCTTTGCTACCCTATCCAGCAAGTAGCGATCTACATCTTGTTCAAGGTCTATAAAATCGTCAGCCGCTTCTAAAAGACGGTTTGAGGTGGTAGATCCAAAACCCACAATTTCCACAATCACCCCCATGTACCGTAGATAATTAACCAGCGGTGTAAAATCCCCATCCCCTGTCACGAGTGTAACCACGTCCAATTTAGGGGCCATAATAATAGCATCAATGGCGATCCCAACATCCCAGTCACCTTTTTTGGTGCCACTCAGGTAAGTCTGGAGATCTTTTTGACGGACTTCAAAACCCAGTTTATCCAGCGCGCCAAAGAACTTTTGCTCTTCCTGATTATCAGCTTTGATCACATAAGAAATAGCTCGTATAAGCTGACGCCCCTTAACGGAAGTATCCAGGATCTCACCAAAATTAACATGCTTTTCATACAAATTGCGAGACGAGTAATACATGTTTTGAACATCTACAAAAACGCCAATACGTTGGTCTTTGTGCTTAAACATAAATTCAATACATTTTTAAAATAATGTTTGCCTAAATAAATAAAATAGATAGTTATAAAATAACCCTCAAAATTACAACTTATACAAGAAAAAAAGGTTTGGGTATTTTTAGTTTCTCAAGCTTACATATTTAAAATACTATTCAAACTTATTCTCGATAAACCGCCCCTAAAATTTTTTCTTCCGGTTTTAAGGACAGGATCCAGGCATTGGGTACAAGGGTTGGGATCAACCATTGAGCAAGGTTTACCCAGGCACTGGCCTTATCCAGGATATAGCTATCCGAACTTACAACAGGATAAGGACTATTTTTGAGCCGGAAATCAGGACTATGTACCAATTCTACCTCCCATGGCCATCCATATTTTACCGCTTCTGCATCCAGGTATTGTTTCAATTTTCCGCTATTTGAAACTGGCTTATCCAGATACCAATACAGCGGAGGAAGACCCCATTCCTGGCCATATTTTCCGACAAGCTTAATGGCAGGTAGGGTTTCCATCACTCGCTTGTAGCTACTATGTAGACTGGCTAAATCCCGGTAGCAACCATCCCTGCCCTCGAATATGTAACCACCAGAAAGGGCACTTTCTATGGTTATAAGTAAATTAAAGCCATCCACTAGTAGATAAGGTTTGGCTGTCAATTCCGATACTTGATGGGATTGCCTGTAATTGAGGGAACTTGTACTGCATGCACAGCGCATCACCGCATAACGCTGCCTTTGCGTAAGCTGGTAACGATCGCCTACGAGTTTAAAAAGCGCATCTTCTGAGTAACCGCGGCTCAGCAAAAAGCTGTAATCAAAAACTGCGGCTTTAAGGGTTGGGTGATTTGCTTTGCTAAAAAGTTTGGAATCATCCGATTGGGGTCCGCGGTGTCGTTGTTTATGGGGCATTGTATCCAAATTTGTAAGACCTGGTCATAGATTTTAACTAAATTAGCAAAATATGCGTAGGGTACCTATTAAATTTTTAGGAGTGTGCTTCATTATACTCGTTTGGAGTCCGGGTAACGTTAATGCTCAGGATCGTTTCCAGGTTGCTTTCTACAATGTGGAAAACTACTTTGATACGGTCAATAACCCGAAAACAAATGATGATGAGTTCACACCCAAAGGCTTTAAAAATTGGGATTTCTTTAAATACCGGGCTAAGCAGAACCGTATTGCCAAAACCATCATGGCATTGGGAAAATGGGAAATGCCGGCTGTTATTGGCTTAGCTGAAGTTGAGAATCGGCAGGTTTTACAAGATTTACTCACTTTTTCGCCCCTGGAACGTTTTGATTACCAAATACTACACCATCAATCACCGGATTGGCGGGGAATTGATGTCGCAATGCTTTACCAGCCTAATCGTTTCCAAGTATTGGACTCGCAGTTTGTCGAGATCACCTTTCCTAAGGATAGTTTTAACAGCACCAGGGATATCCTATATGCCAAAGGCTTAAACAAAAAAACCAAGGACACCCTGCACTTTTTGGTTAATCATTGGCCCTCACGCTACGGGGGCAAAGCGCAAACAGACCCCAAGCGAGCTCGCGCTGCCAGCATACTTAGTGATAAAATAGATACCATTTACAACCAGTATCATAACCCGAAGATCATAATCACGGGCGACTTTAACGATGGCCCTATGAATGCCAGCCTACAAAACGTACTCAATGCCACTACTGATACCCAAAAATTGGCAGGTCATCGCTTAATAAACTTGATGTACCCGCAGGTTAAAAGTAGTAAAAAGGGCTCCTACAAGTACGAGTATCAATGGCATACCTTTGACCAGTTTATTGTATCCAAGCCCTTAATACAAGCCAATAAAGGCTTTAGAACGGGACTTGCCCACGCTCACATCTTCCGGCCATCGTTCCTCATGACAAGCGATGATGAGTATCCGGGAAAAATCCCTCATCGGACATATTTAGGACCGCGGTATAAAGATGGTTACAGTGACCATCTACCCATTTACTTGAACTTGTACGTCAACCAATCGCAATGAGTTAGAAAAACAGGTAAATAAACCCCTTATGCAAACCCAGACCCTTTACCAGGAATACCAGGATTGGTTATCAGAAATTGCTCACTGGGAACAAGAATTTGAATTTCTTAGCCATTTGACTAGTAAGATTCAAATCCGGAATGTGGAAGAATCTTTACAAAAGGCTGCAGGCGAATTTGAAAGCCAGGCTTACCACCAGCAAATGGAACTAAAACGCCTTAAAGTCCAGATTCAGGATCATGAAGCCGAACTGGTAGGCGGGGATAGCAATGCCCAAAACGAGGTGCAAATCCACGCAGAGGTTAGAGAAAAGATCCGCCAGTTCCGCCAGGATTTTTATAAACTCAAAGCTGAGTTATTCAAATTAGCTCAGGAAGGCCTTTAAACTCAGAGATAAGATCTTAAAGCTGTAGTTAAGGGAATAACCTTCCCATCATCCGGGGGAAGGGTAAAGCTTCCCGCACATGATGTAATTGGCAAATCCAGGTAACAAAACGTGCCAATCCTAATCCAAAACCAGCGTGCGGAACACTCCCATAACGGCGGAGGTCAATGTACCATTCAAAAGCATCACGAGGGAGTTGATGACGATCTAAGGCTGCAAGCAGTTTGTTTTTATCATCCTCTCGCTCAGAGCCACCTACAATTTCTCCATATCCTTCTGGTGCCAGAATATCCAAGCCTTTTACATAATCGGCATCATCGTCAACTTCTTTCATGTAAAAAGCCTTGATGGCTTTAGGCCAGTTGTAAATGACAACCGGTGTATCAAATAAGCGCGTAAGCACGGTCTCATCAGAGCCACCAAAATCATCACCGTAAGTAAAATTTCTTGCGGACTCCAACCACTGCGGAAGGTTTCTTTCATCCTCTTCTACCTTAGCCAGCTCCTGTTTGAGGGCTTGTACCTGCTCTTGCAGCTGGTTGCGCCTACCTTTTTTGATACCACTTTGATTAAGTTCCTGCTCCTTCTGGTTAAGCTCTTCTTCAATTTCCCCTTTACGATCCTTGGCTTTTTTCAGGTCGGCTTCAATTAATTCAAGCGCATTTTGGCCTTTGTAAGACTCCTCCCCTTTCAGCAATGCTACAGCCTCGGCATACGTAAGCCTTGGGAATGATTGATCAGCATTCTGCAGAGCGTCCACGTCCCTACCCAGCATCTCCAGCTCAAAACCACATTGGTTTAAGACGCGCTGTACGATAAACCGTATAAATTCCTCAGCCAGATCTATGGTCATGTCCATATCATAGAAAGCCATCTCCGGCTCTATCATCCAGAATTCGGACAAGTGCCGCCTGGTTTTGGATTTTTCAGCCCTGAAGGTAGGGCCAAACGTATAAACCTTTCCCATGGCCATGCACATCGCCTCCCCGTAGAGCTGCCCGGTTTGTGCAAGGTAAGCGGGTTCATCAAAAAAATCTGTCTCAAACAGGTCCGTTGTACCTTCAGCTGCGTTTCCTGTAAAGATGGGAGAGTCCATCTTAGCAAAACCTTTCTGCTGGAAGAACTCGTGTACAGCGTAGATAATTTGGTTACGTATACGCATAACGGACCACTGGCGGCTAGAGCGCAGCCACAGGTGCCTGTGGTCAAGCAAGAAGTCCACGCCATGCTCTTTCTTACCTAAGGGATAGGCCTCAGCCTCATGATAAACCTGGAAATCTTTTACATGAAGTTCGTAGCCACCGATCTGATTGTCATCCTGTACAACGGTACCCTCTAAACAAAGAGAGCTTTCTAAGGGTATCCTTTTAGCATAATCGTAGAGATCCTCCCCACAAGCTTCCCGGTCGATTACGCACTGAGCATAGCCCGTCCCGTCCCGTGCTATAATAAAAGCCACTACCTTACTACTACGCTTATTAGCCACCCATCCATTAACAGCTACTGTTGATCCTTCATGATATTGAAGGTCTGAAAGTGTAACCGTATCCTTACGTAACTTCATGCTGCGCAATTACTTTAAAGCCATCCCTTGAGGTTGGCATATTAGAAAAGCTTGGAAATCGTTTATTTTGTAATAAAGAATTTAATAGAAGCAGCAAAAATACGGGCAGCACGATGTTAAAACAAGGGCTTAACCAAAAACTCCTTCAGAAGCTTTCCCCACAACAAATTCAATTTATCCAGCTCTTACAGTTGAATAGTGCTGAATTTGAACAGCGCCTAGAAGAAGAATTGGATGAAAATCCGGCTCTGGAAGAGTCAAACAGTGAGGAGGAACGAACTGAGCAAGAGGTAGCTTACGATAACAACAGCAAGGAAAATGAGGATGAATTGTACTCAGAAGATGCTTACGAAGAAGCCGTACCAGTAGAGGAAAGCCCGGATAACACTGAAGCTAAAGTAGAAGAAGGCTCGGAATCAGAGGCATACGATGACCTTGAGATATCCGACTACCTGCCCAATGATGATGATCAGTACCAAGATCAGATGCCTCTGGACCCCAATGAGGAAGAAAAAGAAATACCGGTCACCAATTCTCAAAGCCTTTACGAATCGTTGGAGCAGCAGCTCAATGCCATGGATTTGACGGAAAGAGAAGCCATGCTAGGGAAACACCTCATTGGTATGCTGGAAGAGGATGGTTACCTGCGAAGACCACTAAAGAACGTGGCCTATGACCTGAAATTCCTCAACAACATCGATACTTCAGAAGAGGAACTGGAAGCAATCCTGCGTACTGTTCAGCAATTTGAACCTGCAGGCGTTGGTGCACGGGATCTTCAGGAATGTATGAGGCTGCAGTTGATAAAGAAGGAGCAAACACCTGATGTCCAATTAGCGGAGCGGGTGGTTAAAGACCACATGCGGGAGCTCGCCAATAAACATTACGGTAAGCTTACCCAAAGCTTGAAAATAGATCGTGAACGGTTAAAGGATGTTTTGGATATCATAACCCATCTTAATCCAAAGCCTGGGGAATCCTTAACTACTGGTAAGGCTCAATATGTCACCCCGGATTTTATTGTATCCAATGTTAATGGAGAGTTACAAGTGTCGCTTAACAATAAAAACACTCCAAGCCTTAAAATAAACCAAGGGTACCAGGAAACCTTAAAAGGCTTCAAGGAGACTAAGAAAAAGGATAAAAACCTTAAAGAACAGGTTCAATATATCAAACAGAAGCTGGATAGTGCTAAGTGGTTTATTGATGCTGTGAAACAGCGTCAGCAGACCCTCCTGCTCACCATGCAGACCATTGTATCGTTTCAGCGGGATTTCTTCCTTACCGGTGATTTCTCCCAGCTAAAGCCCATGGTGCTTAAGGACATTGCAGACCGGATAGATATGGATATCTCAACAATATCAAGGGTTGTAAACAGCAAATATGTGGAAACAGATTTTGGTATTTATTCCCTGAAGGAATTCTTTTCTGAAGGTATACAAACAAGTCAGGGAGAAGAAGTTTCCAATAGAGAGGTTAAACAGATTCTGGAAGACATGGTAAATGATGAAGACAAGCAAAAGCCCTTAACTGATGAGAAGCTGACCCAGATACTGAATGATAAAGGCTATAATGTGGCCCGACGGACAGTAGCTAAATACCGGGAACAATTAGGCATCCAGGTAGCCCGCCTGAGAAAGGCCCTTTAAATGTTAAAAAACCATTTCAAGCGCTTAGGGTATGAGGTTGCCGTCTTGCTAAGCGTTGCAACCCATCCGGTTTTAGTTTTCTTTGGTGTTTGTTGTTTTATGGCAGCTAGCGGCCACCTTTTTCCACCCTTTACAACGTCAAGTCAAGCCTACACTTTGGCTTTAATCCTTTTATCCACAGTTTTGATTCCCGGAACGGCTCAATATGCCTTGAGCAAAAACCTCTTTATGGAGGAACGAAAAGACCGATTATGGCCGCTTTTGGTCACTGCTGTTATTTATTTTTTAGCGTGGATCATGTTCCAAGGATTGGCTTTGCCAGCATACCTGATGGCATTTTTGCTAAGTCTTATTTTGGGAATGGCTGGATTATTCGCTATAACCAGGTTTTACAAGTTAAGCGTCCATACTTCGGCAGCTGGGAGTTTAGTAGCCTTTTTTTTTTCTTATACATCTATAACCCACACTTTGGGATCAATACCCTAGTTTGGGTTTTAGTTATTGCTGGCATTATTGGCTCAGTCAGGAGCTACCTGGAAGCCCACACCCTCTACCAGATTTTTCTTGGTTATAGCTATGGCATTCTATTAACAGGAGCTGTATTAGCATGCTACTGCTGAGCCATAGCTGGTAGCTATTTCAGAATGGTGACGTCACCCGTTTTGGACCTTTGGATTTTATCCCATCCCCAATAATAAATCTTATACAAGTAAACGTTGTCACTCATCTTGTTTTGGTAATCCTTATCGGTAGGAGGACCGTACCATCGATCCTCTATATCCCGGGATTCATATACTTCAGCACCCCATCGATTAAAAACCTGAACATGAATATCCTTTACGAAAACAGGCTCCAATCCCCAGTATTCATTGATCCCATCCTGGTTGATGGTAAAAGCGGAAGGAACGTGTAACAGGGGTTTCTGCTCAAGGTAAATCGTATTGGATTGACTTATACTGGTTGGCCCTTTAACAGTACTGGTATTCTGCTCAAATGCCTTTACTTTATACCAGTAAGCCCCCACTCTTTTATTAAGTTCATCATCTAAATAGCTTACTTTGGATGGTGTGATACGTGCTATGCTTTTAAAAGTTGTATCCACAATTGGATCCCTTCTAAAAACTTCAAAATGGCTGATCCCAGAGGGCCAGTTTTTGTAACGCTGATAATCCAGGAAATGCTTGAACGGCTCTGAACGCCCTTTTAGCACCATGTTACATCCCTGGTTACCATAATCACTGTAAAAACCGCAAACATCCTGAACGCGAAGCTTGTAGCAGTATGACGCTTCGTCAACTTTAAAACTACCGTCAGTAAAACTTGTATCATTGGTTTGGTCAAATGTCTTGTACACCTCAAAATCTCGTTCGGGTGCTTTACGGGGTTTTCTTAAAAGCTGGTACTTTGCAAAATCTTTATCACCGGTAGTTGACCAACTTACCTTCACGTATTTATCATTTTTAACCGTCACATTGTCGATATCAATTTCAGACGGAGGGTTATCGTAATCAGGTCCGGTACAAATGGTAAAACTGCTATTGACGGTTTTTCCACAATAGTTGACGGAACGTAGGAAATAACAGTAAGAACGTTCTCTTAGCTCAAAGGCTTTATTATCGATGTAATGATGCGTAATCCGCGGGTTTAGGCTATCCAGCAATGCTGTATCCCCTTCTGGGCTGATACGCATTAGTTCATAATGACTTATAGTGGGTTTACCTTTCAAAGAATCCCAACTAAGCTCAAAACTATTCCTGTTAATGACCTCGGTACAGAATACCGGTGGATCGTTGTTAATGGGTAAGGAATCAATCTCCACCCTTATAACAGCTTTATCTTGCTTAGGTACTGGGCATCCTTGATCCCTTGCCCTCAATTTTAGCTTGACAACTTTTCCTGACTGGGCGCATTTTACAGGCCATATGACTGAGGTAGAGTAGGGTGCTTTTCCCTTTCTGTTTGAAATCCGAGCCGGCGCAAGGGTTGGATTTTCCTTTGAGAATGGCGCTCCCTTGCCTGA
This sequence comes from uncultured Sphingobacteriales bacterium, assembly GCA_964542585.1. GTDB lineage: Bacteria > Bacteroidota > Bacteroidia > CAILMK01 > CAYYUA01 > CAYYUA01. Next base: position 67,483 of record CAZIUI010000007.1, read on the forward strand.
TAAAAGCACAGTGTCATTTTCAGGATCCGCCACTGGTAATTGATACCGAAGGGTATCCCTTACCTGGATGGAAAGGGTCGTATCAGCAATCGCTGGACTTTGATTGGCTACATCCAGCTTTAGTTTAACAAAAGCATTGTTACAACCATTACGAGCATTGTTAGTTTTGGAATAGGCATTATCAGTTACGGGAAAGTCAGAATTACCATGGCAACCCCCACATACGGACTGGTACACCATACCCCTCTTATCAAACCGGCTAGTCCCGCCATCAACGTGTTCATCACTTTTAGGACCTCCAAAATAAGAGGCATATAAAAGGGAATCTATACCACTGCGAAAAACTGTTAAGTAAAAATCTGAGCCATCTGTTCTTTTTTGATAGGCATTAGCGGTTAAGGGCATATTATCAAGGTCGGTAGCTTGGCTGTGTGACGATAAATTCGTTTCCCCTCCCCATCCTGATACATAAATGTTCCCGCAAACATCCACTAAAAAAGCTGACGGTGAAATGTCCGGTGTGCCATCACTTGAACCAAATAAAGTAGAATAGATGAGCTGATCCAGATCACTACTTAACTTACTAATAAACTGCCCACTATTCGGATCAATGTATTTGGTATTTTTAACCGGGAAATCGCCTTCTGTTTGACCCGTTAGGTAAACTTGCCCTTCGCCACCTATCTCTACAAAATAGGACTGATCAAAGCTTTTTGACCCAATGTAGGTCCCGGCTTTAACTCGCTCACCATTATTTGAGAGCTTAAGCACATAACCATCAGCACCACCTTTCCAATTCGTCTGATAACCCCCTCCCCTTACAGGAAATCCCGGGCTCTGAGTACCTCCCGTCACATAAATTTCTTGTTGTGCATTCAGTTTTATGCTGTACGCAGCATCCGGGCGTAAGCCTCCTAGATACGTGCTCCAGTCTAAGCGATTCAGGTTACTGCTAAGTTTGGCAACAAATGCATCTTGAAAACCTCCACCAAAATCCCTTTGAACACTGCCGCTGGTGGTTGGGAAATCAGAAGATTGGGTACTGGAAGCCAGATAAACATTATCCTGACTATCGACCATAATTTCACCCCTGTAAAGATCTCCGTAGTTGTATCCAAGTATTGTTCGATTTCGAAAGCCTTCCCGGCCTCCAAGGTATCGGCCATTCAACCCATCTCTCCCAGACCCACCGATTAATGTGCCGCTCAATAGCTTGCTGCCATCCTTTGAAAAACGGGTTACATAAACATCGCTTTGCCCTGCCATGCGGCGCTGATAAGCACTTGAATGGGTTGGAAAATTGGTTGAATAAGTGGTTCCGAATACGAGCAATTCCTGATTGCTGTTGACGATCATGCTGTGCGGCTGTTCGTTATGGGAACCTCCTAAGTAGGTGGCATAAAGCAGATTGGACCCATCTTTGGTGTATTTTAGAATGCCAACATCCCTGGCTATATTTCCAATGCCAGGATCCACATCACGCCCGCCCTGAAATTGCGTTATATAAGCGCCTGCCGTGGTCGGAAACCCCGAACTGTAAACAGTACCCGCAGAATAAGCATGACCCGCGGAATCAAAAGTACCGGTAAAACCAAAGTTACTTGCAGATGAGCCTGAGAAGGTTGCAAAAATCACCTCAGGATCGATAACCAGCTTTTTATCTTTTGGCAATGGTTCCGAGAAAGTGAAGCTAACTTGCTGATCTTCGATATCAAATTGGCAGGAAAGCTTTTGTTTACGCTTCCCTTTTCCCGCAAGCGCATAAGCAACCGGGGCTTTTTCAACTAATGGCTTAAGGGCAGTAGTCGCTTTCAACCGGCCATTTTCAATATCGAGGGTGTTAGCCCCTTCCCATTTCATTTGTATTTGAGAGGGATCAGCGCCCTTTGAGACAACAAAATTGTACTTTATGCCCTTTGGTTGTCCTTTTATAACCAAGTCTACCCCCGGATAGACGTCATTTAATCGGAGCTTTTGGTGACCTTTAAGCTTGGTGAACCATCTGGATGATTTGGTGCCTTTGAAAAAATTAATGTTATGGTCAGTTGGATTAGTTGATTGAATGTCAACTTGCTGCGCCGCATTCTGAAGATGCATCTTTAGGACATGAGCCTGGACTTTGCTACCGGAATCTTTTTTATGGTGGTAGCGGGACACCTGTTTTTGATCCCAGAATTGATAAGTGATGGTGTGGTTACCAATAAAAAGTTGACCACCTGGTATACGAGCTTTGTACCGGACTGCTTCATCCCACTGACCCTTATTTTGGACAAAATGAACAGTTTGCTGTGTCTTGCCGGGAGAAAAACCCTTTACAGATTGAGGAAGTACTAACCCTACCAAGCCCAGGATTAAAAAGCAGTAGATATTTTGTTTGACCAGGGATAGCACTAAAATTCTAAATTTTTTTAGCTTTATTAAACAACCTATGGACACTACAGGTTTGAGGACCATTTTCTATGAAGGTTGATGTTCTGTAAATACTCTACCAATATTAAAAGATTTGGGTGACTTAGCAAGGTAATTTTCAATTAATGTTAAAAATAAGGTTAGTTCTCTTTATGCAAGGTCCTTGTTAGTAAACCTATCAACATGGTAGTCTATTATTGTCAACGTAAACTAGAGCGTTAAACAGGGAATCCTTACTTTTGCTGTGGCACTTTAAGACTATTTGGCGTCAGTCAATACCATGGTTTAGATTTGAGTGATTATTCATGATCAATTAAAAGCTTATGTATAAGGCCCACATCAATGAACACATACATAAAAGTGTGTCTGCGCATCCCAATGATGAGTTTACCATTGATGAGCAATCATTCCAACCGGACATAGCACTCGTTAGATCCCAAGAATACCATGTAATCTCAGGGAATCGGTCTTACAACGTTAAACTCCTGGAACAGGATGATAAATCCATGACTTTTTCGGTTAACGGTAATAAGTACAAGGTTGACCTTGAAGATCCTTATGACCTTTTGCTAAACGAGTTAGGCCTTTCTTTTGGCAAAACAGGCCTTATTGAGGACATCAAAGCCCCGATGCCCGGTAAGGTAATTGACCTGATGGTGAATAGTGGTGATGCAGTTGAAAAAGACCAGCCCCTTCTTATACTGGAGGCCATGAAGATGGAAAACGTTCTGAAAGCTCCCGCTGATGCTACTATTCAAACAATTAAAGTTGACAAACAACATACCGTGGATAAAAACCAAGTCCTAGTAGAATTTGCAGAATAGGACTAACAGCTGGTATTCAGCGGGGATGGACCTATGATGCTTCAGAATTTATCGGTGACAGGATTTAAAAATTACAAGGAGTTAGGTTTAGATTTTAAAGGTTATCGTTTTGTCGGGTTTACTGGTCCTAATGGCGTGGGTAAAACCAATCTGTTAGATGCCATACACTACCTTTCGCTTGGTAAAAGTTATTTCAATCCTTCTGACAGCCACAATATTCGAGCGGGGGATCAATACTTCAACCTTAAAGGTGAGCTGTTGAAGGACAATGAAGTTCATGAGGTATTTTGCAGTTACATGCCAGGGCGTAAAAAAGTAATTAAGCAAGACGGGGCACCATACGCCAAGATCACTGATCACATAGGGCAATTCCCGAATGTTATCATAACCCCCTATGACATAAAGCTCATTAATGAAGGCAGTGAAGAGCGCAGGCGTTTCCTGGACAGTATTATAGCCCAGATCGACAAATCCTATTTAAACCACATAAGCCAATACCAGCGCTACTTGAACCAAAGGAATGCCCAATTAAAGGAGCTAGCTGAAAATGGTAGCCATGACTTGTCCTTAATCCAGGTATATGACGATGATTTGGCACCTTTAGGTGATGCGATTTACCAGCGAAGAGCTCAGTTTATTGAATCATTCAATCCGGTTTTTAACCGATACTTTTCATGGCTATCTAATGATCAGGAAAATGTGGCACTTACTTATGAATCGCCCATAGCATCTACACCATTAGCTGATGTGCTAAAACAGAACCTTCAAAAAGACCGCTTACTTCAGCGTACGAGCAGCGGCATTCACCGGGATGATCTGGCTTTTACAATCTTTGGTCGGAGCCTTAAGCGATTTGGCAGCCAGGGTCAGCAAAAATCTTACTTGATTGCCTTAAAGCTGGCCCAATATGAAATGTTGCGCAGTGCAAAGAACGAAGCTCCGCTATTACTTTTGGATGATATTTATGATCGCCTTGATGATAACAGGGTTAACCGGCTAATGGAAACTATTACCGAACATCCATTTAGTCAGGTGTTTTTAACAGATACCGCTTATGACCGGGTAAAGGACCTTTTTGAACCTTTAACAGTTACTAGCAGGATCTTTAAGTTGCCCTATAGTGAATAACCCTTAAAAACACACCTTTTAGTCACGTTTTAAATAAGAATCTTATGGATAACAATACGCATACACCAATGATTAGGCTCAACAATACTTTTGTGGATTCGGCACTTTTTACCCATGATTTTGTGTGCAATCTTAGCGAATGCAAAGGGTATTGCTGCGTAGAAGGCGACTATGGAGCCCCCGTTGAGGCCGAAGAGGTTGAAGTCCTGACTGATAACCTGGAGGCTATCAAACCCTACATGCCTGAATCAAACCGTGAAAAGCTGGAGCAATCGGGATTTTGGGAAAAAGATCCTGAAGGAGATGTTGTAACTAAATGCATGGAAGAACAGGAAACCGAATGCATTTTTGCTCGAAAAGAAGCAGACGGGGTGTGGAAATGCAGCATAGAGCGCGCATGGGAGGATGGACTGCAACCGCTACAAAAGCCCGTATCCTGTCATTTATATCCCGTTCGCCTTGAAGATAGGGGAGGTGCAATGATTGGGCTTCATTACGACAGGGCTGAAATGTGCGATCCAGCCTGCACGCTTGGCGAATCCTTGCAAGTCCCGATCTACCTATTCGTTAAAACAGCGCTTATTAGAAAGTTCGGCGAAGAATGGTTCAACAAATTGGATGAAGTAGCCCAAGGCCTTATCAGGCGTTCGTAAATCTCTAGAAAGGTTGATGCTATCAATCCCATGAAGACAAACCTCAATCCAGCTCTGCTTTTCCTTTTTGTCCTTTTTGCCGGGGTTTTCCTGCGAACATATGACTGGTTGGCCATCCCTTTCACCCATGATGAATTCAGTGCCCTTTTTCGAACGGGCTACGGTTCTTTTGGGGAGCTGGTTCGAAAGGGTGTGGAAAATGACGTCCACCCCGCAGGAATCCAAGTAATGCTTAACTATTGGATAGCGCTCGTAGGTGATAAACCTCACCTTGTAAAATTACCGTTTTTGCTTTCGGGGTTGGGTGCCCTTTACTTAACTTACCGCCTGGGGTGTTTTTGGTTTCATCAAACGGCAGGGATTGTGGCTGCAACCCTCACGGCCAGCGTTCAACCCATGGTAATGTACAGCCAGATTGCTCGGCCATACATGAGCGGTATATTCCTGTTGCTTTTAGCTGTTTGGGGATTAAGCCGTTACCTCACCACCCCTTATCACCGGTGGGGACCCTATTTGTATTGGATTTTGGGGGCTATAGGTTCAGCTTACAATCATTATTTCAGCTTACTAACAGTTGCTGTGATAGGTTTACTAGGCTTTTTGATCGTTCCCAGGCACCACCTGAAGAGCTACCTGCTTTCCGGACTCCTGATAGTATTAGGGTTCGCCCCACACATTCCCATTACCTTGACTCACCTTGAAATGGAAGGCCTTGGCTGGCTAGGCCCGCCAGATAAAACATTCTTCCTTGACTTTTTCGGCTATATAACGCATTATAGCTTGCTTATACAATTATTCTGGCTTGGTTTGTTTATTTTGGGTGTTTGGTTTCACTTTCGCTTTCGGAAAATATCGGACTATCAAGTCCGAAATTTCCGTTACCTGCTAGGTGGGGCTTTGGTTATTCCCGCCTTGGTAGGCTTCTGGTATTCTAATGCTGTGGCACCCGTTCTACAATTTTCTTCGTTGGTTTTCGGGCTGCCATTTATTTTTATAGCTGGGGCGTCATTTTTACCAAACTTTTCTCTAAAGTGGGTTTGGGGGCTAGTGGCAACCTTAATGATCATTCATAGCTATACGCTAATTGCAAAGCGTCATCACTACCGCCTTCTCTATGAGAATCGATACCAGGCTAACCGAACAACCCTTGAGGATGATATCCAGCATTACGGTTCAGATAATTTGACCGCCCTGCTATTCCTTGATCCTAAGATTCAAAATCGCTGGATCAAGCAATCTCCTATTTTAAAAGAAGTACAGATCAAAAATTTATTCAATACTTCACTATCAAACATTGAGCATGCGTTAAGTAAAAAGGATAAACCATACCTGGTAGTAGCCTTCTCCGATCGGATGAATTGGACAGCATTTAAAATTGCCCGATCCCAGTATCCTTACCTGCTCAAGGGAAAAAATCGGCACCTGGGCAAGTATTTCCTTATGGCACAGCAACCTCACCCCGACACCACCAAGCTAATCACCAAGACATTTAGGCCTTCATCAATGAAGGCAGACTCCCAAGTATATGTACCCCGGAAAAAACAATACGGCCCCTCTTTAGAAAAGCCTTTAGGCAGCCATTTATCCAACCCTAACGATGTATTGATAGCCAGTGCTAGTTTTCAAAAAAAGCAGGCGAAAGCCAATCCACAAGTTGCCTTAAGCTTACATTATCCAAGAGTAGATTCCGCACTTATTTGGCGTGGGGCCACAGCTTTAAACCCCTCTGATACGGGCTGGCTTAAAGCGGTGGCTTATATCAGTTTAGCTGGAAAAAAATTGGAACCAAAGCGTTTAAAAGTAAAAGCCGGTGTTTGGGAGCCTAATGGCAAGGCTTATACCGTAAGGGATTTGCACCTGGACATCATCCGCGGTAATCGTTGGTATTATGGCCTGAGAAGCCCCATACCAGAACCCTACAATTAGCCAGCTATCAACTTGCCACCCAGAAACCTTCCTCTTTTAAGTATTTTGTTTTAAGTAGCGGGCAGATCTTGTAACGGGGATCTTTGGTATCTTCATACAGGGCCTCCAGCGTTTCAAATACATCCTGGATTCCAATTTTATCAGCCCATTCAAAAGGTCCCATGGGATAATTGACCCCTTTTTTCATACTGATGTCAATGGCTTCCTGGTTAGCTGTACCCGCCTCGAGGGTATAAGCCGCCTCATTAATAATCATCATAAGTACCCTGGGAGTAACCATACCCACGCGGTCGTCCACCAATTCATAATCCCACCCAAGCTGCTTAAGGCTATCGTCTAGAAAAGGCCCATGGTCATGATTCCACAGGCTTACCTCTTTGGTTTCGCGATACATAAAAGTAGGTAAAGCGTTAAGACCGATGAGATAACAATCAATCTCATTGTTACCAAAAACAGCAATTTCCGCTAGCTGTCGCTTAGCCGCCGAGGCAATGACCGGTTTGCCTTCAAAGCTTTTATAATCCTCAATCTTTTCGGGTCGCTCGTCAAGGGAGAGATCAATAATCACGTCATAAGGTGCCAGGTCTACGTTAGTAGACTGATGGAAATCGGTATCCGCTTTTGGCGGAAGGGTTTGTTTTAATTCCTTGTAGCGATGCTCCGGGCCGGTGACGAATATGCGCATAAGGGTAATTATTTAGGCAGACAAAATAATTAAATTCATGGTGCTTCTGCTAAATTTATAGGTGGAAATGGCTTACGGGAAGCAGCCAATTGCCCCATTGATTACAACCGAGAGCTCCATCACATCCTAGCGTGGTGAGTCAGGCACGTAAGCAACCTTCATTTTATCTTACTTCTAAGCGTAGTAATCGGTGTAGGAGCAGGCCTGGCAGCTCTAGTTCTGAAAACCATAGTAAACTAAATTTAACACTTAATCCAGCAATCTCCCGATACTGTTTTGCCTTATGTTAATTGAGTCCCACCTTTAGCAGGAATTCTCATAACCATTGCCTACAAAATCTTTATCATGCATGGTAAGGTCAGCCATGGTATCCCTAACCTTCTGTATACCACTACCAAAAGATGTCACTTAGTGGAATCGGATAAGAGGTATTCACATCTCATTAGTGGTACCATGACAGTTGGCCTTGGTGGATCATTAGTATTGTAGCCCCAATCTCACCACAGGTTCAGCTTTTAGAGACCACATAGGCAAGTGGCTTCACCTCGGGCATCGGTATCGTTCGCTTTTATTATGCTGTGGAGTGCCAGTTGAGGTTGCAGCCATTTTCAAGGCTCCCGTAGCGGGGATTATCTTCGCCCTTGAAGTGCTCTACTGGAACTTCCTTTCCCAGCCTTTATTCCGCTTTTAATTTTAGTAGCTAGGGGAAATTTGATGGCAAAAACCCATTTTCCTATATTGAAAGGTGCGTAAACTTGGGAAAATGTTAATGCACCTGTAGCCAATAACTCCCTTAATGTATTTGCTGTCGAGGGATAATGAAGGGGGCTTTAAAACGGTTCTTTACCTCGATGATATCCCGGATATTTTGTTCCAAACCAAGATCCAGGACCAGGTAAAAGTATAAGAGGCTAAACAAATAATCAGTCTCAACATTGATTAAAATGTGCCCAATCAAACCGCTTTGAATAAATTTGAAAGCACGCGTAGCAAGCCCTGCTTCCGGTGGTCGAAAATGGTCACTATGCAGGATTTTTATCAAAAACCAAAGTTTTTTTGCACTAGTGCAGTGAATTAATAAGGTATGCCAAATAAGAGCAAGCAATTCTCCAATAAAAAGCCTGCGTTGTGAAGTACCCTGAGACGATCATTGGAAAACTCCTCGCCTGGCGGGTACGTAACATAAGTGATCGCAATTTTATTATTATCCTCAGTATACTCATTGGCATTACCAGTGGTATGATTGCCATATTGCTTTCCCTGGCTATCACAGAGGTCCACCATATCCTAACGGGTGGTTTCACGGCAGAGTCTACCAACTACCTATACATAGCTTATCCCGTAGGAGGGATCCTTATTACATTGGTGATGTTAAAATTTCTTTACCGTGATTACTTTGATCACGGGATAACCAACGTTCTGGAAGCTATAGCGAGTAAGGAGAGTATCGTTAAATTAAAAAGTACCATTTACTTTATTTTCGGAAGCATAATAACCGTGGGAAGTGGCGGTTCTGTAGGTATGGAAGCTTCGTTGGTAATGGGTGGGTCCGCGACAGGTTCCAATATTGCCCGTTACTTACACCTGCCTTACCAGAGTAGGATGTTATTACTGGGGTGTGGCGTAGCCGGAGCTGTAGCAGCTTTTTTCAAAGCCCCTATAGCAGGAATGATCTTTGGCCTGGAAGTATTGATGCTGGATCTGACCATGGCATCTCTGATACCGTTACTCATGGCTTCCCTCTCCGGCATCTTAATTTCGAATGTTATCCTAGGGGATAGCTTGGTATTCAACTTTGACCTGGACACTCCATTTTACCCCGCTAACATTCCGTTTTACCTGGTTTTTGGCGTTTTTTCAGCCTTGGTTTCTGTTTACTTTACCCGCATAACTAATTTCATGGAAGACTTCTTCGGAGAGTTCAGGCGGACTTTCACGAGGGGTATCATTGGCGGAGTTATCCTTGGGCTGCTTATCTTCCTTTTCCCCCCGCTTTATGGAGAAGGTTATGAAGCTATCAGGGCTTTGGAGAACGGTGATGCTATCAACTTACTTCAAAACAGCCTCTTTTTTGATATGCGGGAAAAGGAAGGCCTCATGCTGGCTTTCTTAGGGGCTATTATCATTTTTAAAGCTTTTGCAGTAGCTATCACATTAGGTAGTGGTGGTATTGGTGGCTACTTTGCTCCATCCTTATTTATAGGGGGTGTTTCCGGTTATTTTTTTGCGCACCTTGTCAATAAAATGGGATTTTTTGGGCAAATCTCCGAGAGTAACTTCTTGCTAGTTGGCATGGGCGGGGTTATGAGCGGTATTTTCCATGCGCCACTTACCGGGGTTTTCCTAATAGCTGAACTTACAGAGGGCTATACCTACATTATCCCTTTAATGCTGGTTTCAACCATCTCCTATACGGTCACGATCTTTTTTGAACCGCATTCCCTATTTACCAAAAAATTGGCCCAAAAGGGTGAACTGATCACTCACCACAAGGACCAAGCGATTCTTACCATGATGAAAATGGAAAAATTAATCGATACCGATCATAGTCCTATCGAGCCTGAGCGAACCCTCGGCCACATCCTTCGCCGTGAAGTAGCTGAGTCAAACCGGAATATTTTCCCTGTGGTAGACAATCATTACAACTTGTTGGGTATTATCTTATTAGATGATATCCGTAAGCTTCTTCTTAAAACCGAGAAGCATAACCAACTGAAAGCCAAAGATCTTATGCATGAGCCTCCTGACTACCTTTATACCAATGAGGATATGGATAAGGTGATCAAAAAGTTTGACGATACAGGCGCCTGGAACCTTCCAGTATTAAACGAAGATGGAAAATACCAAGGCTTCATTTCCAAGTCTCGGATTTATTCTGCCTACCGTGGTTTACTGGTCCAATTCTCAGAGGAATAAATTTTGCAGAATTGTTTGGAACATAAATTAATAACGACCATGAGGCGAGGCTTTATTGGCATACTTGTCCCTTTGCTGTTATCATCCCTGTTGGCTCCGTCAGAGGTTTTTAGTGCCCGAATTTTATTACCGATGGATAAAACCCAATCAGATCACCTTAAGGCTTACGGGGTGACTTATTGGATTTTAGAAAATGGCCAAAAAGCGGAATGGTTGCTGAATTACCGTGGAGGTAGCTTTTCCCTTCCGTACTCAGAACGCATAGAAAAGGAATGCAAAGTGCGAGGAGTTTCTTACAAGATCTTTGCTGAAGCCCAATACAAGCAAACGATTAAAAAGATCAATCAGCCGGATGCCAACATGGATAATCTAAAACTTGAAAAAGCTCCGGAGATTGCAGTTTACTCGCCAAAATCAGCTAAGCCTTGGGATGATGCGGTAACCTTGGCGCTGACCTACGCTGAAATTCCCTATGATGTTGTTTACGACAATGAGGTAATGGATAACAAGCTTTCTAAATACGATTGGCTGCACCTTCATCACGAGGATTTTACCGGGCAATTTGGAAAATTCTGGGCCCATTATCGCAATGCTGACTGGTACAAAAAAGAGGTAAAGGAAGATCGTAACATTGCCGCGCAGTGGGGTTTTGAGAAAGTTTCCAAATTAAAATTAGCTGTAAGCAAAAAGATCAGAGATTTCACGCTGGGTGGCGGCTATTTGTTTGCCATGTGCTCAGCTCCCGATACTTATGATATCGCCCTGTCATCTGAAGGTGTTGACATTTGCAAGCAGATGTTTGATGGAGACCCCATGGATCCGAATGCCCAAAAAAAATTAGATTACAGCAACACCTTCGCTTTTAACGGTTTTGACCTCGTAAAAAGCCCCTATAGGTATGAATACTCCAGTATAGATGGTACTAAAGACCATGAACGTATAAGCAAAAGTGAGGACTTTTTTAAGCTTTTTAAATTCTCAGCTAAGTGGGACCCCGTACCAACGATGCTATGCCAAAACCATGAACGCTTAATCCATGGATTTTTTGGGCAAACTACTTCTTTTCGGAAGGAATACCTTAAGCCAGAGGTTCTGGTAATGGGAGAAAATGTAAAGCTAGACAATGCTCGTTACATCCATGGCCAACACGGGAAAGGCATGTGGACTTTTTACGCTGGCCATGACCCGGAAGATTACAAACACATGGTAAATGAACCGCCCACCGATCTTAAAAACCACCCTAACTCTCCGGGATATCGGATTATCTTGAACAACATCCTTTTTCCAGCCGCTAAAAAGAAGAAAAAAGAAACCTAAAACCTCGAAGCGTTTCTGTTAAATTATAGCGGACAAATTGTTATTATTAAAGATCTCTTGATCTTATTGCTTTAAGGCTTTACAGGAAACCTGGACATTGCAACTTCACCGATAAGTGAGCATTATTCATTTCCTGAAACTTAGGTACTTTGCAGCATAATGCATAAGTACAGTCAAAATACGGAAGGCTTTTCCAGCCATGGTAATCGGTGTCTAACATTATCCGCTATTGCCTTTTCCTTGGCTTAGCAACTATTCCTTAACGAAATCAAAAAATTGCTTATCGATAATCGCAAGTCCTGAAACAAGCAACAGAAAGCAGGGCAAAAAAGTAAGCTGTTGGTTTGTACCGCTTTCGTTCTCTAGCTCCGTTTTTTCGGTGCTTTTTCTAAAAAAGCCCTAAGAAAATTTTGATACAGGCATCCTAGGAATGATTTGGGTAAAGCCCCATGTCAATTGGCCGTGTATCAGATTTGAAAAGGGTTATTGAGACGCCCACTTTAAATTTTTTGAACTAATTCAAGGAATTCTGGCCTGTATTAGGCTTCTTCGGTTGGGTCAGCCGGGTTAGCTCTACCTTTTCTTCCTTGGAAACAGCTTCAAAGCCCCCTGATACATGATAAAAATTATGGTATCCCCGATTTTTCAGAAATCCCATAAGCCCCATAGAAAGCTGACCATCAGCACATAATAAGTAATAAGTCTTATTCCGATGCAGATCTGCTATTTCTTCAAGGAGTTGTTCTGGCATTCGGTTAAAACTTTCCGTTAAATGCTCTTGCTGGAAAGCGACCTCTGGTCTTAGGTCGAACAATGTTAAGCCTTCATCATGCTTGAAATCAAGCGCAAATTCACCGGGATCTATTGAGATAACCATATCAAGGGACTCTCCAGCATTTTGCCAGGTTTCCATTCCGCCTTCTAAGAATCCTGTTACATTGGTAAAACCAGTCCCTTTTAAGGATTCCATAGCTGATGGGCCATTAGCTGACAGGAGAATAAGCCCGCGGTCTTTATCTAATAACTTCCCGGCAAGCTCCTCAAAGCGATTATTGTAGGGAATATTGACGGAACCCGGTATCAAACCCTCCGCAAATTCTTCGGTGGTACGGGTATCCACTACTAAAAATCCCTTCTCTTTATAAGCTTTAAAGTCTGCGAGGGATAGGATTTGTTTATCCGAAAGATGGTCAGCCATAAATATATTTTTTACTTGTTCAAAAACTTTTGGAGTTTCACCTGCTTACCAGCCGCTACTTCCTTTAGGTAAAATGGCTCAAATCGCGTTATGTCGTCCGTTTCTCCCGCTTTGAACTTATTGTTCCCCAGGATGGGCATGCCATAAGCAGATGGGTATTTGATATTCTTGTATTCAACCCCTTGCTGTGAGTCTAGCAACGGTAGCGCTTTTTCAGCTCCTTCCCCACCTACGTGGACATGCGCATGCCCATCGAAGAGGTCTGAAAGCACCTCATCTGACAAAACCAAGGCCTGATTTTTTTTGAGCAGGTTGAGCTCAAAATCATAAATAGCAGTGTAGACCTCCCTTCTTCTGGCATCTAACATGGGACAAAATGCAGATCCCTTAGCATTTGTTGATTGTTTGAGTTGTTGACTAAGGATTTGCAAAGATGATAAGCCAACCAAAGGAATGTCCAACGCATAGCATAAAGCCTTAGCTGTACTTACCCCAATCCGCAATCCCGTGTAAGAGCCCGGACCTGTTCCTACAGCCACTCCTTCAATTTGTTGAATTTTCCAACCAGTTTTTTTCAAGGCTTCTTGAATAAAAACATTCAACAATTCTGAGTGCTGACGCTTCCCTGTTTGTTCGACCACAGTTACCAAATCACTTCCCGAAGCCAATCCTACAGAACAGTTATCAGTACTTGTTTCGATAAATAGCGTTTTCATTCCTTTACCTTCAAGATACCTGAATAAGGTGCTTGATCAATACTTGTGAACTTACAATAACAATCAACACCCCAAATATTAGTTGCAAAACTTTACGCGGAATTTTTTGAGCCAGCCAAACACCAAGCGGTGTACAAAGTACAACTCCGGCCGCTAAGGGTAAAACCATAGGTAATAAAAGGTATCCAAATGTGCCGTGAATATCCAGCGATGGGCTCCCGTAGAGGAAACCATAAAAAATAATCATTGCCAATGTATAAAAGGGCATGATACCTAAAGATACTGAAGCAGCCAGCCGGATATTCAAACGCATGAAACCGGAAAGTACGGGAATAAGAACAAGTCCCCCTCCGAACCCTGAAACAGCTGATAAAACACCGCTTAAAAACCCACTTAAGGCATACTGCTTAGCGGGGAGGTCATCCATTATAAGTGTACTTGAAGCGTTGTTTGTTTTTTGGGGTCGAAACATGCGGTAAGCCAATACCATCAGAAGCCCCAGCACTAAGAGGCTGAATTTATCTTGGGTGTACCAATCCGAAACGGCCATAAGATAGGAAAGTAATAAAGCACCAACGGTTCCCGGAATGGCGGTAATAAGCGTTTCCCTGAAATAAAATGTCCCTTGAATAATCTGGCGAATCGTGCCCGAAACCCCTGCAAAAAACACCGCAAAGATCGAATTGGCTAAGATCAATCGTACAAATTCCGCACTGCTGAGGTCGAACTTATCAAGGTAATAGGTAAAAGCCGTTAAATAAATTAAGCCCCCACCAATACCCAACATTCCGGCTAGAAGCCCCCCAATAGCTCCAACTCCTAATAATATAAGAACATCAGTAAGGGCCCACAAGGGGTTTTAGTTTTGCTTCTGAATATTGAGGATCTCCCGGTAACGCTTCGGATTATTGAGGATCTTAAGGCTTTTGTCTACATAATTATCCGTGTCCAAAGATGCGCTAATCCTTCCGCTACTATAGTAGTAACGCTGCAGAATGCGTTCCTCTAATAAACTGGAAATATCGTCTTTATAGAGCTGTAGGTCATTTTCTTTATTGGCTTCCAGCTTAGATGATAGCTTTTTTATTGTAGACTCCAAGGTTTTAAAATAGTGTTCTTTTTTAGCTTTTTCTTTCAATGCTTTAAGTTTAGCCTGAGTCTGGGATTGGTACTCATATTCACGGTCACCTAAGTAATCTTTAAAATTGGCATAGAGCTCATCAGTAACCTCAAATTCATTGGGTTTTGCAATAGAATCATGCTGATTCCGGAATCGGTTAGCAAAGCGGAAAATGTGACCTTCTTTCAGAAGATTTTGAACAGCCTTAGGATAAGTTTTTGATTGAGCTTTCACATCCGGGATAATACCATCTCCATCATGCACTTTTCTACCATTTTCAGTTTCAAAGGTCATCATGGCAGAATCAGCAACTTGCTTTGCTTCTCCATTCGAATAATCACGCGCTTGGATACAACGACCACTGGGAATGTAATATTTCGCAATTGTTAGCTTTAACTTGGAGTTGTAAGGCAGGTCTTTAGCTTGCTGAACTAGCCCTTTACCATACGTTTGTTGTCCTACAACAACTGCTCTATCATAATCCTGTAAAGCCCCTGAAACTATCTCAGAGGCTGATGCCGAATTATCATCAACCAAGACTGTCATAGGAACTTTTTTATCAACGGGACCAGTCTTTGTTCGGTATTCCTTATTCCACCGATCAATTTTCCCCTTGGTTTTTACTACAAGCTTATTACGCTCTATAAACCAGGATACACTTTTAACAGCTTCCCTTAAAATCCCGCCGGGATTCCCTCTCAGGTCAAGGATCAATCCTGATAGTTCACCATCGGATTTGGACTTAACTTTTTTCACAGCCTTTTTAAGCTCTTCACTGGAATTTTTTCGAAAGCTTTTGTATTTGATATAGCCCACATTTTCTCCATCCATTACATCAGCGTAGGTGATGTTAGGCATTTCAACTTTTTTCCGGGTCAAGGATTTTTGAAGAATACTATCGTTAACAGCCGGACGATCAATTACCATGGAAACATCCGTACCGGGCTGACCTTTCAGCAGTTGACTAACTTGGTTGGTGTTTTTACCCTTAACACTCTTCCCGTTAACTTTTTTAATGAGGTCGCCCGCCCTTAAATCTGATTTTGCGGCAGGAAAACCCTTGTAAGGTTCAATAATTTGTACATACTCCCCATTTTGGCTGATTACAGCGCCAATACCGCCATATTCACCAGTTGTTTGCATTCGGTAATTTTGGATCTGGGATTCTGGAATATACTTAGTGTATGGATCAAGTTCGTTAAGCATAGCGTCAATCCCATTTTTCATAAGTTTGTTGGTATTGACGTCATCTACGTAGTAGTTGTGTAGTTTTTTAAAGATGGTAACAAAAATCTCTACCTGCTTAGAAATCTCGAAGTTTTTGCTGACGTAAGCGTAGCTTCCACCCGCAAATGAGAAGAAAATCGCTACCAATAACCCAGCGAGAACAAATTGCTTGCTGCGGTACCTCATACTTTTATTTTTTTGAAATGATAACTTCTTGGGGTTTCAATAATAATGCAAAAAACATCAAAGCCAGTCGCTTTTTGTTTAATTTTTAAATAAGCTTTTTCCAGTTTTGTTTTTTGGGGGAACAGGGTCATATCCCGAACTTCCCCATGGATGGCAGGAAAAGATACGCTTTAAGGCTAGCCAACTGCCCTGAAAAGCACCATGCCGGCTAATAGCCTGCTCTGCGTACGTTGAGCAAGTAGGATAATACCGGCAATGTGACCCCAATAACGGGGACAGGATGTATTTATAGGCTTTAATAAGGGTAATGAGGATCGCGTTCAAAACTTTCAGGAAGCTTTTCCAGCATTGCTCTAAAAACCTTGTCAAATTGAGATTGAAGGTTAACATAAGATTCCTTTCGCTTGCCAATGTATATAAAAGCAATGGTCATTTGCTGGTTATAACCTTCCAATAACCTGTAAAGTTCTTGCTTTCGGTATCGGTACAGCTCTTTCATCTGGCGCTTGATGCGTGCCCTTTCATGAGCTTTGGGTAAACTTTTTTTGCTGGCAACCATAACTATTTGCGCAGGCTTTTCCACCTGAAGCGCTGCAAACCTCCATGTAAGGACAAATGGACTTACCTTAACACTATCATGTTGCAGCTCCCTTTGAAAAAGAGCGTTAATTAGTTGCCGACCCGCAAGGCGCTCACTTTTCTTGAGACTGTAGTCCTTCACTAACCAATCAATATTTGGATAAAAAAGGCTAAGCCATAAGAAGTGAGACCAAGGCTAAAGTCCATAAGTAAAAAATAGTAAGCTAGAGCTTATGACGCTTCTCGTCAGATACCGTGAGCTTATGACGACCTTTTTGCCGTCTTCTTGAAAGTACTGCTCGGCCTTCTTTAGTGCTCATTCGCTGCCTGAATCCGTGTTTGTTTCGCCTTTTGCGCTTAGATGGCTGAAATGGTCGTTTCATAGAACTTCTTCACTAGTTTTCGTACGCTGCTTAGTTACAAAAGTGCAAATGTAATAAATAACCGGTTAAAGTATTCTTAAGCGAATTGGTCGATTAAGTTTTTTTAAAGTTACAAGTTTTATAAAGTTAGATTTTTCCTTATTAATGGGTTTTTAATAGTTTTGCTATAAACCCTAAAAAAAGGACAATATGAAGCATCTAACAATTTTAGGCACTGCAAGCCTTTTTCTGTTACTCACTGCTTGCGGTGGCGGTTCCTCCAAAAACAATGGAAAAGAGGAATCCAAGAAAAAGGACACTGCTCAAAAGCAAAATATGCCCGCTAATGCCATGAAAAAAAATGGCTTAACGGTTTACCCTATTGAAACAAAGGATTATTCGGATGCAAAGCTATCCCTCGAAGCGCCAAAAGCTTCTGAAGTAGACACCGGAAGCTATCAGTTCAAGTTCTCAGTAATGAACTATAATCTGAAAAAAGCCACACCAGATGCTGATAAGCATAATTTAGCTGAATCGAGTAAAGGCCAGCATATCCATTTTATTGTTAACAATGGTCCTTACATGGCTAAGTACGATACAGCATTTGAAGCTACGATGGATAAGCCTGGCTATTACACGGTCCTTGCTTTCCTATCCCGTTCCTATCATGAAAGCGTTAAAAATCCCAATGCATTTGCCATCAAGCAATTCAAAGTGGGTGATCCAAAAGCGGACATGAAAGCCGACCTCTCCAAACCTCACCTCTTCTATAGCCGACCAAAAGGCACTTACATGGGTAAAGACATGAAAAAGCTGTTGCTGGACTTTTACCCTGTTAATATTGACGAGCTTTCCGAAGATGGCTATAAAGTTGAGGCTACCTTGAATGGTAATACCACTTTCACCTTTACTGAGCATAAGCCTTATGTAATCGAAGGCCTTAAACCAGGCAAGCTGAAAGTTAAGCTCAGGTTACTCAACAAGAAGGACAATTTGGTTGATAGCAAGTTTAGTGAAGTAACCCGTGAAGTAACCCTAAAAGGTGGTGAAAACAGCATGAGTAAGAAAGGAAATGATAAAGAAGCGTCAAGCTAGTAAAAAGATATAGGGGTAAATAAAAAAAGCGGTTCTAAAAAAGGGCCGCTTTTTTTATTCATTGCCCCCACTGCTCTGGATCTGCTCGCCATGATTTTAGAGTATTTAACTCGCTCTCCTCTACATAACTATTCTCAACAGCGGTTTCTATAAGTGTTTCATAATCGGTGAGCGTATGTAAAGGTATATTGCGCTCATGAAATGCCGCTTCAGCTGTTTCAAAATTATACGAGAAAATACCCGCCAAGCCAGCAATGGAATGGTCATCTGCCTGCAACGTTTCAAGCGCTTTCAAACTACTGCCACCCGTTGAAATTAGGTCCTCCACTACTAAAATTCGGTGACCTAAGCTTAGGTGACCCTCAATATGGTTCTCCCGGCCATGGGCTTTTGCAGAAGTCCGTACATAGGCCATTGGTAAATCTAATTCCTGAGCAATGAAGGCAGCATGAGGAATGCCGGCAGTTGCTACACCCGCAATTGCTGTAACAGGGGGATTGAAGGACTGCGTTAACCTTACAAATTCGTTTTTTATATGATTTCTTAATTCAGGATAGCCTAAGATTAAACGGTTATCACAATAAATTGGAGATCTTAGCCCAGATGTCCATATAAAGGGTTGCTCAATACTTAAAACAACGCTTTGAATTTGGAGTAATTTTTGCGCCAAATACTTAGCATTAATAACATCAAGTAGCATGGTACAAAGCTATAAAATTTTCATAAAGCAAATGCCGGTCTACATCACAAGTGACCCCTCACCGGCTGATACAAATCCCTACGATGTAAAAATTATTAATGCTGATAACAACGATACCCTAAAAGCGACCATTGATGATATTGAAGCAAGTACAACCTATCATGAAACTTACCTTGTAAGCCAATATCCAAATTCAATTTTTGATATAATTAAATCACTTTTTGAACCTGTTGAAGCAGCTGGCGGTATCGTTTGGAATCCGCAAGGAGCCATTCTTTTAATCTTCCGTCATGGCAAATGGGATCTTCCCA
Organism: uncultured Sphingobacteriales bacterium; assembly: GCA_964542585.1. Lineage (GTDB taxonomy): Bacteria > Bacteroidota > Bacteroidia > CAILMK01 > CAYYUA01 > CAYYUA01. Next base: position 86,835 of record CAZIUI010000007.1, read on the forward strand.
AAGGTAAAATTGAGAATGGAGAAGCCACTGATGAGGCAGCTAAAAGGGAGGTGAAGGAAGAATGTGGGGTTCATGAGCTTACCGTCAACAGGTTTTATGGAACGTCATACCACACCTATTGGCAGCATAATCAACGCATGCTCAAAATTACTTTCTGGTATGATATGTCCTGCTTTGACCCGGAAAACATCAACCCGCAAACAGAAGAAGGCATTGAAACCATCCGCTGGATGGATAATCAAGGGCTCAGCCGCGCCATAACTAACACCTTCCCCAACCTCTTTCCGATCATGAGATCCTACCTCCACAAGGTTCCTTTTTAGGATACAGCTAGCGGAACCACTTCAAGCCAAAGTAATACAGCAGGTCATTCCAGTCTGACCATTCATCCTTGTAAAGCGTGTAAATCGTATCAAAATAGGTGACGTAAAGCGCATCACCTTTTAGCTGGGCATTGGCATAAGGAAGGGGAAAAAAATCAGCTTCCTGACCCAAAGCAACCTGGTAAACATTCCTTAAATAAAAATGGCCTTCATGAAAGCCCGTTTCCACCTTGGTACGTTGCATTTGCACGCTAGCAAGGGCATTACTAAGAAGAACCGTTGCAAACACTCCTACCAATCCTGGAACCAATATGGCTCCTCGCTGCGCCAATTGGTAGAGTAAAATAAGCAATAGGGCCATTGCCAAGCCCAGGTAATACTGCCAGGCGTAAAGTTGAAAAATCTGGAAAGCCGACCGCTTACCAGGATGCTGTTGGGCATAAAAGCGAACCATGATACGTTATTTTCAGACCTTAATTAACTAAAAGGCAAAATTTTGTAGATTAACTTTATAGCCAGTAATTGCGAAGTTCCTAAAATTGCCATCGCTAAAACAGCGCTTAGAAGGGTTAAAAAAAGGATAAATTTCAAGTTCACAACAGGGAAGACCGCTAAACAACGGGATTATGACAACTGCTAAACCAGCAAAATATCTCCTTTACAACAATAAATGCTATCCGGTAGATGAGCCTATTTTCAAAGTAACCAACCGATCATTCCGCTACGGAGATGGCCTTTTTGAAACCATACGATTGATCAAAGGCAAATTGCACCTTTTTGATTACCACATTGAGCGCATACTGAATGGCGCTGAGTTCCTTAAAATGGAATTTCCCAGTAACTGGAATAAAGCTTTTTTCAAGAAGAAAGTGAATGAGTTGCTGGAGAAAAACCAAGAGTTCGAGAACGGAAAGATCAGGCTATCTATCTTTCGGGCTGACGGTGGCACCTATGCCCCTAAATCCTCAAAGGGTAACTTACTTATTGAATACGAGCCCCTTAACAGCGACAGGTTTATCCTGAATAAAAAAGGGCTCAAGATGGAAGTTTTTAGTGAAATGGAGAAAACAAGCAATCCCTTCTCCAATTTTAAAAGCAGTAATGCCCTGATCTATGTACTAGCATCCATTTACAGGAAAGAGGAAGGACTTGATGACTGCTTTATCGTTAACTCTCAAAATCGCATTATTGAGGGTATCAGCTCCAACCTTTTCATAGTAAAAGACGGTAGCCTTATTACGCCTCCCTTATCTGAAGGCTGTGTGGCTGGCGTTATGCGCTCTTACCTGTTAAACTTATTGGAACAAAAGGAAATCGAATACAGGATGACCCCCATCCAATTGGAGGACTTGTTCCAAGCCCAGGAAATTTTCCTAACGGATTCGATCAAGGGTATTCGTTGGGTTGGCTCCTACAAGGTTAAGCGCTATAACCTTAATCTATCTGAGCAACTGAACCAATACCTCAATGAAGAATTGGACAAACCGGTAAGTGCCTGAATGCACTACATTAGACGCTATCCAGGAGCATGCCCTCTGGAATGGAAAAACCATTGCGGAATTCAGAAGCGGATAGCCTTTTACCCCCTTCTATTTGCACTTCTTCAAGCTTTAGGTAGCCGCCTTTAACAGCTACTAGTAGTTGACCTTTTCCTCGAGGATGAAGCTGTCCAGATGGAAGGTTGTGGGATAATGCTTCAGGCTCTGCCCAAAAGACCTTGAGCTGTTGATCACGAAAAAATGTCCATGCCGTTGGATAGGGGCTAAGACCCCGAACAAAGTTGTAGAGGTCCTCTAACGGCCATTCCCAATTGATACGGCAGTTATCTTTTGTGATCTTAGGGGCCATCCTAGGTTGTGCATTTGGAGCCTGCTTATAAGACTTAGCGGTTCCATTTCCAATTGCATCTACGGTTTGTTTTGTAATATGGGCTCCTACATCCATAAGCTTATCATGAAGGGTTCCAGCCGAGTCATACTCGGATATAGGTACCCGCTCTTGCCGGATAATGGTGCCGGTATCAATCTCATTGTTCAGGAAGAAGGTGGTAACCCCGGTTTCGTTTTCTCCATTAATCAACGCCCAGTTGATAGGAGCAGCGCCACGATAATCCGGTAAAAGGGAAGCATGAAGGTTAAAAGTACCGTAGGGTGGAATTTTCCAAACAGCTTCTGGCAATTTGCGAAAAGCTACAATCACTTGTAAATCAGGCTTAAGATCCGATAAATCATCCTGAAAAGAGGGATCTTTCAGGTTATGAGGCTGTAGGATGGTAAGGCCTTTTTCCCTGGCAAATTTTTTAACAGCACTTTCCTTTAGTTGCTTTCCCCTACCTGCAGGCTTGTCCGGTGCAGTTACCACACCACTAATAGTGTAACCTGCCTCATAGAGTTTACGTAGGGCCGGAACCGCAAAATCAGGGGTTCCCATGAAAACCAACCGTAGATCTTGCATAAACGCTTTTTTTTAGAGACTATTTTTTAGGAAAGCCGTTATCAAGGCATCACAAGAGGATAAGCAGCCTGCTTCTTATTAACAAGCTGAACAAATTTCTCAAAAATACAGGCAGGCTTTACCTTGGTTCATTGATATGGTTACAATGGTTCAATCTAAAAAATGGGTGCCAGCGCCCGAGGCCGCACCTGAAACGGTCAAGCATTTAAGGGAAACGCTCAAGGTACGCGAACCTTTGGCTCGCTTGATGGGACAGCGAGGCCTTAACAGCTATCAGGAAGCTTATGATTTTTTTAATCCGCGCTATGAGGAAACCTGGGATCCTTTTCGGATGGAAGGCATGCAACAAGCCGTTGAGCGTATTCAAAAAGCCATAAAGGATCAGGAAGCCATCCTTGTTTTTGGCGACTACGATGTGGACGGGACCACGGCCGTGGCCTTGGTTTACCGCTATTTAAGCCACCTGACCAGCAACCTCTTTCACTACATACCTGATCGATTTCAGGAAGGCTATGGGCTATCTTATCCCGGGATTGATTACGGCCTTTCCAATGGGGTAAGTTTAATGGTAGTCCTGGATTGTGGCATTAAAGGCCATGACCACCTGAAATATGCCAAACATCAAGGCTTGGATACTATTGTAGGGGATCATCATCAGCCGGGTGATCATTTACCTCCCGCCCATACAATACTCAATCCAAAACAAGACAACTGCCACTATCCTTACAAAGAGCTATCCGGATGTGGAATTGGCTTTAAGCTTGTCCAGGGCTTACAAAAGTATTTCCCGGAATCACCCGATCCCAAAGATTTCCTGGATTTCGTAGCCGTGAGTACAGCAGCTGATATTGTGGAAATGAAGGGCGAAAACCGAATCCTCGCTCACCATGGTTTGCAAAAGCTCAACCAAGAGCCGAACCCGGCTTTTGAGGCGCTAAAATCAGTCAGTGGGCTGGAAAAAGCCCTAACCATCCAGGATCTGGTTTTTAAGATCGGGCCGCGCATTAATGCCGCCGGACGCGTTAAACATGCGAACAATGCCGTGGAGTTATTAATGGCTAAAAGCAGTGATACTGCCGTTGAGCGCGCCAAGCCAGTTGATAACCTCAACAATGAGCGCAAACAATTTGACCGGAATACCCAGACTGAAGTTTTAGAACGGATCGGGACGGAGCAGGAGCTCACAGACCGCTACACTACGGTTCTTTTTAATCCTGAATGGCATAAAGGCGTTATTGGCATCGTGGCCTCAAGCGTGATGGACCATTATTTCAGACCCACTATTCTGCTAACCGAATCCAATGGGCTGGCGGTGGGATCCGGTCGGAGCGTCCCAGGTTTTAACCTTTATGAAGCCCTTAAACAATGCAGCGATATTTTAGATCAGTTTGGTGGACATGAAGCAGCTGCTGGCCTCAGCTTGCAGCTTGATAACGTTGACGCTTTTGCAGACAGGTTTGAAGAAGTGGTTAAGCAACAGATTGATCCCCAATTATTAATCCCAACCGTTGACTACGATCTGCACCTTTCCTTAAGCGATATAGACTGGCGTTTTTATTACACGATACAACGGTTTGGGCCTTTTGGCCCTGGTAACCTACCGCCAGTTTTTATGAGTGATCCCGTTTATTTGTACCAAACACCGCGAGCGGTTGGCCAGAAACACTTAAAATTACAATTATTAGAAGAGGCCAATGGCCAGGTATTTGACGCAATTGCTTTTCAGCAGTCTCATCATGCTGATTACCTTCAAATCGATAGTCCGCTGGCTATTTGTTACAGCATTGAAGCTAATACTTTTAATGGCCGAACTAATCTGCAACTCAATATTAAAGACCTGAAGATCCCTTCATGAAATTGTCCGCAGAAGACCTCGTTAAAATTTATAAAAAGCGAACGGTAGTTGATCAAGTATCGCTTGAAGTGAATAAAGGAGAGATTGTAGGCCTCCTCGGCCCAAATGGCGCTGGTAAAACCACGACTTTTTACATGGTGGTGGGTCTTGTAAAGCCGGACCATGGAAAGGTTTACCACAATGGTGAAAATATCACCAAAGAACCCATGTTTAAACGCGGACAGCGGGGTATTGGCTACCTGGCGCAGGAGTCTTCTATTTTCCGGAAACTTTCGGTAGAGGATAACCTTAAAGCCATCCTGGAAATGCTCAACATCCCCAAAAGCGAGCAAAAAGAGCGCATGGAAGGCCTGATTGAAGAATTTGGACTCCAGCATGTCAGGAATTCCAGGGGAGACCTTGTATCCGGGGGCGAACGAAGGCGAACAGAAATTGCCAGAGCACTGGCTGTGAACCCTTCTTTTATTTTACTGGACGAGCCCTTTGCAGGCGTTGACCCCATTGCTGTGGAGGATATTCAGACCATTATCGCTCGCCTTAAAAGTAAGAACATCGGCATCCTTATCACCGATCATAACGTTCAGGAAACCCTTTCCATAACAGACCGTGCCTACCTCCTTTTCGAGGGACGTATCCTAAAAGCCGGTACCGCTGAAGACCTGGCGAGTGACGAGCAAGTGCGCCGGGTTTACCTGGGGCAGAATTTTGAGCTGAAATAGGTTAAAAGAAATACTGTTGTTGAATTTGCCGCATTTCCTCAGTGAGAGGGAGTACCATCATCGTCAGCGTGCAGAAAGCGGTTAAGGAGCCAGCCTCATCCCGGATCTCAATTTGCCAGAGGTGCGTCTGACGGCCAAGCCTTAACGCCTTCGCTGTTCCGTAAACATACCCACCTGTCACGGGCTTTAAATGATTACACTTGATTTCCTGGCCAACCGTGTAATATTGCGTCCGATCAACAGACAGGTAAGCCGCGAGACTCCCTACGCTTTCTCCTAAACCAGCATTAGCACCACCATGCACTATACCAAATGGTTGGATCGTACGCTCATCTACCGGCATGCGGGCAGTAAGACTGGTTTCCGTGATTTCTATAAACGCTATGCCGAGGTTTGCTGTCAAGTTGCCTTTGTTAAGCTCATTGAGATAGTCAATTGAAATACTGGTGTCTAACATTGAAGTTTTTTTAAGAGGGCAAAAGTAGGAACTTACCATTAGTGATCTTATCAGGTGATAAATTCCCTTTAACTTAGCAGTTCAATCTGAAACCTAGCAATTTGGCCACCCAGAATATCTTTATCATCCGCCACGGACGAACGATATACAATGAATACGGGATTGTTCAAGGTTCCGGAATCGATGCTAGTTTGAACGAAACAGGTCAAGATCAAGCTGAAGCTTTTTACCAGACTTACAAGCATTACAGCTTTGATAAAATCTACATTTCTAAGTTGAGACGGACCTATGAGACGGTTTATCCTTTTATTGAGCGTGGTATTCCTCACGTAGCCCATGAGGGATTAAATGAAATTTGCTGGGGGGATTACGAGGGATTAAAAGTTGGGCAAGTGGGCCGTGATTATTACCAATCCTTAATGGATCACTGGAACGAGGGCTACACGCATCTTCCAATTCAGGGAGGAGAAAGTCCTGAATGCGTTGCTGATCGTCAACGAGCATTTATTGAACAGCTACTACAGGGTCAGCAAGCGGATAAGCAAGTCCTGGTTTGCATGCATGGCCGCGCAATGCGGGTTTTGTTGTGCCAGCTTCTTGATCAGCCATTGAACAAGATGGACGCTTATTCCCATGGAAACCTGAGCCTTTACCATGTCAGGATCAGTGGAAATGGTGCTGAACTGGTTAAAGCTGATTGCCGGGAACATCTTATGCAAAAATCGTTAAGCAATGCTTAAGGTTTTCATTGTTGGTTTTGGCGGCTTCCTGGGCGCCATTGGCCGTTATGGCTTAAGCATGCTTTTTCAGTCGGCTTTTCCCGGTTTCCCCTTAAGCACCTTTATTGCTAACGCGGTAGGCTGTTTCCTCATCAGCCTCCTGGTTTTCTCAATCCCAGATGCAACCAGAATCTTTCCTTATTGGCGGGAGCTCTTCATAACAGGATTTCTGGGATCCCTCACCACCATGTCTACTTTTATATTGGAAGGCTATCGGCTAATGGTTTTAAGGGAATTAGGAATGGCTGCCCTCTATATTATCATAACTATGATCTCGTGTTTGGTAGCTGTTTACCTGGGTCATTGGGTTGCCAATTTTTTTCGTTCCTAAAGGGTCCATTCAGGCACCCGCAGATGTGGTAATTTTGTCCATCACGCGAATTCATCTGCTTTATGGATTATAGCTCCAAAGCTGTTAGTATAGATCGCTTGCTGCGGCTATACCGCGGTATGCTCCTTCCGCGTCTCATAGAAGAGAAGATGCTCACTGAGCTCCGAAAAGGGAAAATTTCTAAATGGTTTTCAGGCATTGGACAGGAAGCCATTGCAACCGGTGCAACCCAAGCCTTAGAGGCGGATGATTTTATCCTGCCGTTAATCCGGAACCTTGGCGTTTTTGTAAACCGGGACGTTCCTCTTCAGCAATTATTTGAGCAATTCCAGGGGAAACCAGGCGGCCTTACGAAAGGACGTGACCGCTCCTTCCATTTCGGGACGGTGCAGCATCACATTGTTGGCATGATATCCCATTTAGGGCCGCAGTTAGGTCTGGCTACTGGCATTGGACTAAGCCACAAAATCTCCGCTGAATCCAGGGTTACACTGGCTTTTACCGGAGACGGGGCCACCAGCGAAGGCGATTTTCACGAAGCTCTGAATATAGCTGCTGTTTGGCAATTGCCAGTTATCTTTTTGATAGAGAATAATGCCTATGGCCTCTCTACTCCGGTTCGGGAGCAATACGCTTGCGAAAACCTGTTAGACCGAGCGCCGGGCTATGGAATGCGCGGTTATCAAATAGATGGCAACAATGTGGTAGAAGTTTATGAAACCGTAAACAACCTGGCCCAAGAGCTACGCGAAAAGCCGGAACCCGTCCTTCTGGAGTGTATGACCTTCCGGATGCGCGGGCATGAGGAAGCTTCAGGCACCAAGTATGTTCCAAAGGAATTGTTTGATTATTGGGAAGAACGAGATCCCATCACCAACATGGCTTCTTACCTTAAGAAAACGGAAATTCTTACTGAAGCCCAGGAAGAGCATTTTCAGCAAGATATTAAACAGCAAATTCAAACAGCCCTTAAGGCAGCCTATGCAGCGCCTGATGTTACTCCTGATCAGGAAGAAGAATTGAAGGATGTTTATTACCCGCATGAGCCGTTTTATAAACCTTTTGCTGCTGTAGCGGATACGCATGATTTCCAGCGTTTTCCTGCTCACAATGAAACCCAGGAGCAGCGTTTTATTGGCTGCATTAGTGAGGGGCTCTGGCAAAGCATGGAACAATACCCGGAACTAGTACTTATGGGACAAGATATAGCCGAATATGGAGGAGCTTTTAAGGTGACGCAGGGTTTTGTGGAGCACTTTGGGCACGACCGGGTACGAAACACGCCACTATGTGAATCAGCAGTTATCGGTGCAGGTATGGGCTTATCCTTAAACGGGCATAAGGCAATGGTTGAAATGCAGTTTGCGGACTTTGTCAGCATGGGCGTTAACCAGATCGCCAATAACCTGGCCAAACTCCACTACCGCTGGGGTGCTAATGCGGATGTGGTGATTCGCATGCCTACCGGTGGCGGTAGCGGTGCAGGGCCATTTCATTCTCAATCAACAGAAGGCTGGTTTACCCATACGCCGGGGCTAAAAGTGGTCTATCCGGCTACGCCCATGGATGCTAAAGGGTTGCTGAATGCAGCCATAGAAGATCCCAATCCGGTCATGTACTTTGAGCATAAAGGTTTGTATCGCGGGCAGGTAGAGCCGGTTTTTTCGGATTACTATACCATTGCTATTGGTAAAGCACGTATATTTAGAGCTGGCGAGGATCTTAGCATCATCACCTACGGGGCCGGGGTTCATTGGGCAATAGAAGCTTTGGATCAGCAGCCGGAGATCAATGGAGAAATAGTGGATTTGCGCACCTTAGTACCCTGGGATGCGGAAACGGTTATGCAGAGTGTAGCCAAAACCGGGAAAGTGCTCATCCTGGAAGAAGCTCCGGGCACCGGCAGCTTTGGCGCTACCATTGCTTCCTATATTAGTGAGCATGGCTTTGAGTACCTGGATGGCCCGGTAACCCGGGTTAGCTCGCTGGATACGCCGGTTCCCTTTAATAAAAAATTGGAAAACACCTTCCTTGCCAGACACCGGTTACCTGAAAAATTAGCCAACCTGGCGGCTTACTGAATGATCTAAAAAGGCACCTTTTTGTTAAAATTTAAAAGCATACTGCGAGCGAAAGCAAAACGATGAATTACTGTACCAACTGCGGCCATCCCCTGATCTCGACTACCATCGGCAATGACCCCATGCAGCGCAACTATTGCGAAAGCTGCGGGATGATCCATTATTCCAATCCTAAAATGGTAGTAGGCTGTGTGCCCTACTACAAGGATAAGGTCCTGCTTTGCAAGCGGGCCATTGATCCGTTTGTGGGTTTCTGGAATGTGCCGGCCGGTTTCCTGGAAAATGGGGAGACTGTAGAGGAAGGTGCTCAACGTGAAACCTGGGAAGAGGCCAATGCAGCAGTTGAGATTGAAACCCTGCACGCTGTTTTTAGCATCACCCATATCAACCAGATCTACCTGCACTTCCGTGCTCGCCTGACCGATCCGGAGGCCGTTTTTCCGGGGGAGGAAAGCCTTGAAGCTGAATTCTTTGATGAGGCTACCATCCCATGGGATGACCTGGCTTTTTCCTCTACCGCATTTGCCTTGAAAACATATTTCCAGGATAAACGGAACGGGACGTATCCCCCGCACGTCAGCTCATACATCAAATACCGGAATGTTTAAACTATAAAAAGGACTCATTGCCCATAGCTACGGGATTTAGCAGCATAGCTTAACTTTGAAACAACCACTTAAAAGGAAACGTATGGCAGGATCACCCATAACCAAAGAAGGCAGTCAATTACAAGTACCGGATGAACCCATTATTCCCTTTATTGAAGGCGATGGAACAGGCCCGGACATCTGGCATGCAGCCGTTAATGTTTTTGATGCGGCAGTCGAAAAGGCCTATGGCGGCCGTAAAAAGATCCACTGGCAGGAAGTGCTGGCCGGGCAGAAATCCAAGGATAAGACCGGTGAATGGCTGCCGGACGAAACCCTTCAAACCTTCAAGGATTACCTGGTCGGCATCAAAGGCCCCCTTACCACGCCTGTTGGCGGAGGCATCCGATCCCTGAACGTGGCCCTGCGGCAGGAACTGGACCTTTATACCTGCCTAAGGCCCGTGACCTATTACCAGGGCACGCCTTCTCCGGTAAAAAAACCTGAGGATGTGGATATGCACATCTTCCGGGAAAACACGGAGGACATCTACGCGGGCATTGAATTCATGCACGGCACGGAGGAAAATGAAAAGATGAAGCGCTTCATCCGGGAGGATATGGACAATGACAAAATGCGCTTCCCGGAAACTTCTTCGGTGGGCATTAAGCCCATCTCCAAAGAAGGCACGGAGCGCCTGGTGGGCGCTGCCATTGAGTATGCACGGTATAAGGATTTGCCTTCCGTGACCCTGGTCCATAAGGGCAACATCATGAAGTACACCGAAGGCGCTTTTAAGCAGTGGGGTTTTGAATACGCAGAGCGTGAATATGGCGACCTGGTCTTCACCGGCCTGGAATGGGACCGCATCGACCAAGAACAAGGCACTGACGCAGCCGCTGAAGCTGAAAAGCAAGCCAAGGCGGACGGAAAGATCATTGTGAACGATGCCATTGCGGATGCCTTCCTGCAGCAGATCCTATTGCGACCGAAGGAATACTCCGTCATTGCTACCATGAACCTGAACGGGGATTACATTTCGGATGCCTTGGCTGCGATGGTTGGGGGCATTGGCATTGCGCCGGGTGCTAACATCAATTACGATTCCGGCCATGCCATTTTTGAAGCTACCCATGGCACGGCCCCGAAGTATGCCGGTATGGACAAGGTCAATCCGGGCTCGCTGATCCTCTCCGGCTCGCTAATGCTGGAATACCTGGGCTGGTTTGAAGCCCGCGATCTGGTGCAATATGGCATGGAAAGGGCCATCAACAGCGGCCGGGTCACCTATGACTTTGCCCGCCAGATGGAGAACCCGACCAAGCTGGCCTGCTCCGAATTCGGGCAGGAAATCGTGAAGCAGATGGATGCAGTGAAGGTTTAAACAAGCGGACTGCGTTACATTTAAATAGCTATTCCAATGGTTAGTTAAAAAAGGCGCTACTACAAGCAGCGCCTTTTTATAGCTTCATGTCAACTTCAATCCCCACACGATAGTTTCTTGGCAAGCCGGGATAGTAATACCGCGGGCTGCCGCCATAACCGGGAATGTTGGGGACGATCATGGAAGCATAGGTTTCATCGCTAAGGTTGCGGGCGGTGGCTGACAGGGTGACCTGAAAAGGGCCGGTTTTAACCTGGTATTGCAAGCCGGTATTCAGCACCTGGTAGGCCGCCGCTTCTGCGGAATTGGCATCATTCACCGGCATGGCAGCGCGGTACTCTGTGTGAAAGCGCCAGCTTAGCCGGTGTCCAACCGCACCGCGCTGCTGATGGTAGGGAATAAGCCGGATCCCGGCTTTCAGGATGAGCCAAAACCTCCAAGGATTCTTTAAATCAAAGATTTAACCTTTTTCTTCCCTATATTAATCCTTGGAGGTTTAAGTACATACTAATGCTGATGCCCACCCACGCTTTTCTTCATCTCGGCCTGCAAATAATAAGCGCCTTTGGTCACAATTACGTATCCTTTGGAACATCTTTTTGAAGCTGTACAGCCGCATAGCCGGATTGGTCAGGAACTCTCAAAACAATTCCTTAATTTAGTCGTCATAAAAGCTATAATCATGCAGGTTTTTGAGCTACAAGGGTCGTACATGCGAAAAATGACGGATGAGGAATTTTTTCGTTTTTGCCTAGATAATCCGGACCTCAGGATTGAACGTAATGCCAATAAAGAACTAGAAGTTATGTCACCTACCGGGTATTTTACTGGAGATCTAAACAGTGAGATTAA